>NZ_JBIWOE010000064.1:0-39649 GCF_044767585.1 Streptomyces sp. NPDC101225 | reverse complement strand
GATCAACGTGCTGTTCGCGATGCTCCGCGACGGCACCTTCTACGAACCCCGAACCCCACGCCTCGCTTGACGAAAGACATAGAGGCACCCCCCCGGCACGCACACGGGCGGCCCCGCCGCCCCGCCCCGGGCATCCCCGTCCCCCCGGCACGCACACGGGCGGCCCCACCGCCCCCGTCCCCGGGCATTCCCGGCGCCCCGGCACCTCCGCGTCCCCGCGTCACCGCGCACCTGCGCACCCGCCCGTAAGGCCGCCGCGGCGGGCCGCACCCGGGCCGGTGTGTGCCGGGCCGGTGTGTGCCGGGCCGGTGTGTGCCGGGCCGGTGTGCCGGGCCGGTGTGCCGGGCCGGTGTGCCGGGGTTCGGGGCGGGGCGGGGTTCAGGGCCGGGCGGGGGGTGTGCCCGCCTGCTGCAGGGCGCGGGCCAGGGTGCGGGCGCCGTCCGCGTCGTCGCCGCTGCCGCCGACCACGACCAGCGGCGGGCGCGCCGTGAACCGGGCGGCGTGCCGGGCCAGTTCGCAGGCGAGCGCGCCGGCGCCGGAGTAGCCGGCCAGCACCAGCCGGCCCGGCGCCCGCGCCAGCCGGCTCAGGGCGGCGGACGGCCGGCCGTCCGCGGCGCCGCCCGCCCCGAGCACGGTGAGCGCCTCCGGCCCGCGGTAGTGGCGCACCAGCTCCGCGTGCCCGGTGCGCGGCGCGCCCGGCACCTCGACCAGGCACACGGTCGCCGCCCCGGGCGCCGCCGCGGCCCGCAGCACCGCCGGCGGCCGCGCCGGCCTGCGCACGACCGCGGGCACCCGGGGCGTGGGCGCGGCGGGCAGACACGCCAGCACCTGGGCGACGGTGGTCGCCTCGCCGGCCACGGACGGCAGCAGCCGCAGCAGCCCCACCGCGTGCGCCAGCAGGGTGCGGGCGGCCGCCGCGGCCACCAGGTCACGGTCGTGCACGCACGTCAGCACCAGGGCGCGGGCCGCGTCGTGACCCGCACTCAGCCGCAGCGCGTACCCGGCCGGGGCCGCGGCCGCCTCCTGCTCCTCCAGCCGGATGCCGTGCGCGGCCAGCGCGGCGCCGTAACGGTCCTCGGGGCGCGGGCCGCAGTCGACGGCGAGCAGCCCGCCGGCCCGCACCGCCCCGCCGGGTGCCGCGCCCATCCCGGCGGCCGGCACCCACTCGTAGGCGGCCAGGTCCACCACCCGGTCGCGCAGCTGGTGCAGCAGGCGCGGCAGGCGCAGCCCGGCGTCGACGGCGACCGTGACGGGCAGCGCGTTCTCGAACGGGCCCGGGACGGCGCCGATGCCCTCCAGCAGCAGCCCGCGCCCGGCAAACCCCAGCCCGAACCCGACGACCGCACCCCCGGGGGCCGCGCCGCAGGCCCGGTAGAGCAGCATCGCCCACACCGCCTGCAGCACACCGCTCTCCGTGACACCCCACCGCGCGGCCCAGCGCGCCAGGCGGGCGCTCTCCGCCGCGGACAGGCCCGCCCGGTGCACACCCGTACCGCCCCCGCCCCCGCGGTCCGGCACGGCCGGCCCGTCCGCCGCGCCCGTTCCGTCCGCCGCGGGCGGGGCGGGCAGGGCGGGGGACGGCGGGCGCGGGTGGGCGGGGCGGCGCCAGAAGTCGCCGGCCGGGCCGAGGTCACGGGCGGCCAAGTGGCGGGCGCAGTCGCTCAGATCGGGCCGGCGCTCCCCGCCCGGCAGCACCCCGCCGGCGAGATAGGCCCGGCAGCACTCGCGCATCAGCAGCCGCACGCTCCAGCCGTCCAGCAGGGCCCGGTGGTAGGTCACCAGCACATCGGTGAACGGTGTCGCCGGCCACCCGGCGGCCCCCTCCACCAGCGTCACCCGCAGCGGCATGGGACGGCGCAGGTCGAAGGCGCGGGCCCGCTCGGACGCCAGCAGCGCGGCCCGCGACAGCAGCCCGCCCGCATCCCGGCGCGCCACCGGGACCGCGGCCCGCTCGAAGACCACGGCCCGCGGCCGCGGCTCCCACAAGAACGCCGTCCGCAGCACGCTCTCGTGGTCGCTGACGGCCTGCCAGGCCGCGCTGAACCGGGCCGCGTCCAGCGGGCCGTGCCAGCGCCACAGCAGCTGCTCGGCCTGCTGGCCGGGACGCGCCAGCGCCTCGGCCAGGCGCTGCAGCTGCAGCGGGGTGGGCGGATGGGTCCGCGGCAGCGTCCCGCACGGCGGTCCCGGCCCGCCCGCCCCCGCACCCGGCCCCCGCCCCCGGCGGTGGGCATGGCCGTGCCCCTGCCCCTGCCCGTGCCCGTGTTCGTGTTCGTGTTCCTCGCGGCCGGGCGCGGCGGTCAGCAGGTCGGCCAGCAGACCCGCCGGATAGGGCGCCGACCCGCCCCCGGGGCCGGGAAGTTCCACCGTGTGCCGGTCCGGCCCGTGCCGCAGCAGCCGGGGCACCGGATGACGGGCCTGCGGGCAGATCTCCGCGATACGGTGCAGGGCCCGCTGGAAGCGGCCCGCCGGCAGCGGACCGTGCAGATGAAGCGCGCCGTGCGCACCGTGCTCCGGGTCGATCACCGCGCACACGCCGGCCGGCCGGCCGTCGTCCATCGCCTCCCCCTTCCCCGGGCGCCCCCGCTTCCCGGGCCCCCGCATGGAACGCACGTCCGCCGCAGGGCCCAGCCGCCCGGCAGCCCGGCACGGCCCTGCCGCACGGCGCGAACCGCACGGGCGGGGCGGGCGCCGCCGGCGGCGTGGTACTCGGCCACGGCCCCCTCCCCACACCCGGCTCACCACGCTAGACGGGCCGCGCCCGCCCGGCCCGCCTTCTCCAGCGGCCCGCGAACCGTCCACGACCTGGCCTCGTCCACCCCCTGGACGCACCCGGCACGGACACGGCGACGCCACGAGACAGCGGCCCACGGACAGCCGGCAGACGGTGGCCGGCAGGCGACGGCCAACAGGCGGCAGGCGGCAGGCGGTGGCCGGCAAGCGACGGCCAACGGGCGGCAGGCGGCAGGCCGGCGGTGAACAGCACGGGCCCGCCCCGGGGCGGGCCCGAACGGCCGCGGCGTGTACCGGAGTTGACCGGCAGCCGGGAGCCGGGGCCGGGCGGCCCGGAAGGCCAGGGGGCGGGGTCAGCCGGCGTCCGGGCGGGGGGCCAGCAGATCCTGGTAGCGGGCGAGGCGGCCGGCCGCGTCGAAGCCGAGTTCGGCGACCAGCGACCACACCGCCCGCCCGGCGCGCGCGGTCGCCCGCAGCACGACGGCGTCGCCGTCGGCCAGCACACTCTCCGCGCGCAGCCGCAGCCCGCCGGGCAGCACCGGCCGGCCGGTGCCGTCGGGCCGGGCCCAGTGCCGGGTGAGCTGGTTGGCCTCCCCCCGGTCGGCGGCCGCGACCAGGGCGAGGGCGAGTTCCTTGTTGCGCTCGCGCAGACTGCGGGCGGTGAGCAGTTCGTGCAGCACCCCGCTCAGCGGTTCGGACAGCACCGACACCATGACGAAGTCCTCCTCATGGCCCGTCATCCCTACGGCCGTGTACGCCCACCCTGCCCGCCCCCGCTCAAGAGGCGCTGGAGAGCCGGTGCACCCAGGTGCACCGCGCGAGCGCCGGACCCCCACGGACCGTTGGATCCACGGGAGTTCACCGCCCTGCGCCCGGCCCTGACAGCGGCCGGCGGCCGGCGGCCGTCCTCACCGCCACCGCCTGCGCCGGTGCGCCGGATGCCGGGCGCGGACGGCGAACGCAGGCGGCCGCCGCACGCGTGACGGGCGGCCCGAGCACCCCGTAGCGAGACCGCCGAACCGTCGAACCGCCCTGCTGCGGGCGGCGGTTCGGCGGTGTCACGGACGGCGGTGCGGCGGCCCCCGGGCGGACGGACACGGACACGAGTGCGGACACAGACACAGACACAGACGCAGACGCGGGCACGGGCACGGGGTCAGGCGGCGAACAGGTCGAACGTCGAGGTGCGGCGCGGCCCGGCGAGCTGGTCCAGCAGCGGGTCCACGGCCAGCATGGCCTGGTGCAGGCGCTGCAGCTGCGGGGAGGGCTCCACGCCCAGCTCGTCGATCAGCCGCATGCGCAGCCGGCGGTAGGCCTCCAGCGCGGTGGCCTGCCGGCCCGACCGGTACAGCGCCACCATGACCTGGGAGTGCAGCCCCTCGTGGTGGGGGTGACGGGCGGTCAGCTCGGTCAGCTCGGCGATCAGTTCCGCGTGCCGGCCCAGCCGCAGGTCGGCGTCGATGCGCCGCTCCACGGTGACCAGCCGGCTCTCCTGCAGCCGCATCACCTCGATGTCCAGGACCGGGCCGAGGGTCACGTCGACCAGCGGCGCGCCGCTCCACAGGTCCAGCGCCTGCCCGAACCGGGCCGCGGAGACCTCGTTGTCACCGGCCTCGAAGGCGGCCTGTCCCTGACGGGCCAGCTCCTCGTAGGTGTTCACATCGACGCAGCTCTTGTCGATCTGCAGCAGGTATCCGCCGTGCCGGGTGGCGAGAACGTCCTTGGCACCGGCCGGGGCACCCGGGCCCATGGCCGTGCCGAGCCTTCTGCGTAATTGGAGTATGTAGGTCTGAAGGGTCGTCAGCGCGCTTGCCGGGGGCTGCGTTCCCCAGAGTTCCTCCATGAGTGTGGGGACGGGCATGACCCGTCCGGGAAAGAGCGCCAGAAGGGACAGAATCTGCCGCGGCTTGCCGGCCGTCGGAACGATGGATCCCCCGTTGACCTCGGCACTCAACGGCCCCAGAACCTGAATCTTCATGGTGCCTCCCCACTTCGTCGAGTTCCTTGTCCGATTCTTTCGGGTGGCCAGAAATCTCCGCCACTGCGCACGCTAGCCGCCTCCGTGCGGCCCGAGCGATTTCCTGTAGCGGTCTTCTAGCGGTGCTCCACGGGGGGTGGTGCATGAATCCTGCACGGCACTTCACGGACACGTGTCATCGCCGTTTTCCGCCCTTCACCGCCGCTCGCCGACGCCGAATTGAACGACGGATTCCGCTCCGGCAATCAAGAACGCGGAAAACAGCCCGGCGGCCGGGACGTGCCTTTCCGGCAGACCGGCAGACCGGGCGCGTGCGTATCGGACCGGGAGGCCAGGCGGCCAGGCGGCCAAGTGGCCAAGTGGCCCGATAGGTCAAGGTGCCAGGGGGTCAGGGGGTCAGGGGGTCAGGGGGTCAGGGGGTCAGGGGGTCAGGGGGGATCGGGCCGGCCGGTTCGGGCAGGGTGAGGGTGTGCGGGGCGCCGCGGTGCCAGGGGAAGCCGTGGTGCAGCTGCAGCAGCGGCGGGTGGGGGCCACCGGCCGGGACGGCCACCGCGGCCAGCACGTCGGGCACCGGCTCCAGTTCCATGAACCGCCAGCGGGCGGCCAGGTCGTCGGCGGGCGGCCGGAAGCCCAGCACGCCCCGGTCGTCGGCCAGGCGGAAGGCGAACTCGTCGAAGGGCAGGCCCAGTCCCAGGCCGCGGGCCTTGGTGTAGGCCTCCTTCAAAGTCCACAGGCGCAGCACCCGGCGGTCGCGGCCGCGGCCGCGGGGGGCGGCGGCCACCCAGTCCTGCTCGTCGGGGGCGAAGGTGGTCACGATGGTCTCCAGGGCGTGCGGTTCGCGTTCCAGGCCCTCGACGTCGACGCCGATGCGCCGGCTGCGCACGATGCCCAGCAGGCTGTAGCCGCCCGCGTGGGAGAGGTTGAAGTCCAGGTGGTCGCCGCCCCGGGGCAGGCCGCCGGGCAGCGGCTGCAGGAAGGGCCGGCCGCGGGCGGAGCGCCAGATGACCAGTTCGGCCTCGGCGAGGCCGGCCTCCAGCGCCAGGGCGCGGCGTACCAGGGTGTGGGCCAGGAGGTACTGGCGGCGGTCGCGTTCGAACAGGAAGCGGGCCGCGGTCCGGTGCTCGCGCTCGTCCAGCCAGTGCGCCGCCAGCAGGGTGGCGGTGTCGGGTGCCAGGGCGTCGTTGGGGCACAGCCACAGCTTCACCGGCGCCGGCGCCGGCGGCGGCAGGGCGGGCCCGGCGTCCAGGGGGCGGGGTGCGGTGCGGGTCATGGCGGCGTCCCGTCCGTCCCGCCCCGCCCCGGCCCGGAGCCGGCCGCCGGGCACGGACCGGCCGCCGGGCGGGGACCGGCCCCCGGGCACGGGACGCTCATCGGGCGCGGGCCGGTCCCCGGGCGCGGGCCGGTCATCGGGCGGGGGACGCTCATCGGGCGGGGCGGTCCGTCAGGAGGGCGGCGGCCTCGTCCACACCGATCCGCTCGCCGCGCACCGCGTCCAGCAGCGCGATCATCTCCTGCCGGGACAGCGGCCCGCCCGGCCCGGCCGCCGGATACGGCGCCTCCGGCCCCGGCCCCTCGGCCACCGCCGCAGGGGCGGGGGCGGGGTCTGCCATGCCGCTGCCGGTGGGGGCCGGCGCGGGGCGGCGGCCGGCCCCGGCCTCGGCACCCGGGCCGGGACCGGGATCGGGATCGGTGGCGGCATCGGGGCCGGGGGTGCGGGAGGCGAGGTAGGAGGCCATGGCGGCGAGGCTGGGGTGCTCGGTCACGGTGACGGGGCGTTCGCTCAGGCCGTAGGCGCGGTTGACGCCGGCGACGAAGTGGGCCGCCAGCAGGGAGTCGAGGCCCAGTTCGGTGAAGGCGGCACCGGCGTCGATCTCCCAGGCGTCGCAGTGCAGGATCCCGGCCAGCTGCTCGCGCAGGTCCTGCAGGACCGCGGCCGCCGCGGCCGGGCCGGGCCCGGCCGCGGCGGCCCGTTCGCCCTGCCCGGCGGCCGCCAGATGCCCGGCGAGCAGGGCCGGGGTGGGGTACTCGTACAGGGCCGCGCCGGTGAGGGGGACGCCGAAGTGCCGGGTGACGGCGGCGACGAACTCGACGGTGAGCAGCGAGTCCAGGCCCAGCACGGCGAAGGGCTGCTCGGCGTCGACCCGGCCGGCGTCGGCGTGCACGACACCGGCCAGCACGGCCGTCAGCTCGGCCAGCACGGCGGCGCGGTCCGCGCCGCGCCGCGTCGGCTCACTGCTCATGGGTGATGCCTCCAAGGATCGGCGCCCGCCGCCCGGCGGGGCCAAGGGGCGGGGGGCGGGGCTCAGTTGACGGGACTCGGCGGGCCGGGGGCAGAGGGGCAGGAGACGGGCAACCCGGGGGCGGGGGTCAGGGGGCGGGGGCCAGCGGGCCGGCGGGCGGCCGCGGGCCGGCGCCCCGCCCGGCGGGCCGGCCGTCCCGGACCGCCGGCTCGGGGCGGGGGCCGGAGGCCGTCTCGGGCGCGGGGCGGGGGCCGGAGCAGGTCCCGGGCGCGGGGCGGGGGCCGGGGGCGGTCTCGGGCGCGGCGCGCAGGATCGTGTGCTGCAGCCGGCGCAGCCGCGGGGAGGGCTCCAGGCCCAGTTCGCGGCCGAGGGTGGTGCGCAGGCGCAGGTAGGCGTCGAGCGCCTCGCCGCGCCGGCCCGAGCGGTACAGCGCGGTCATGAACTGGGCGTGCAGGTTCTCGTGGGTGCGGTGCCGGCTGGTCAGCACCGTCAGCTCGGCGAGCACCTCGCGGTGCCGGCCCAGCTGCAGGTCCGCCTCGATGCGCTGGTCCAGCGCGCACAGCCGGCTCTCCTCCAGCCGCCGGGCCTGCACGGCCAGCCGGCTGCCCTGCCGCACGTCCGCCAGGGCCGGTCCCGACCACAGCTCCAGGGCGGCGCGCAGCGCGCGGGAGGCGCCCAAAAAGTCGCCGGCGTCCATCGCCCGGTAACCGGTGCCCGCCAGCCGCTCGAACTCGCGGACGTCGCTGCGCCCGCCGCCGGAGGCGAGCAGGTAGCCGCCCGGCAGGGTCAGCAGCACGTCCTTGGCGCCGCGCCGGCCCGCCCCGGGCGCCGGCGCACCGTCCAGGGCCAGCGCCCCCGCGATGAGGTCGCGCAGCTGCAGCACGTAGGTCTGCAGGGTGGTGCGGGCACTGCGCGGCGGCCGGGCGGCCCACAGCTCCTCGACCAGCGAGGCCACCGGAACCACCCGGTCCGCGTGCAGGGCCAGCAACGCCAGGATCTGGCGGGGCTTCGGCGCCGTGGGCGCGACGGACATCCCGTTCTCCCTCACGTCCAGTGCGCCCAGTACGTCGATGTCCACGCCGTCTCCCCCAGTCCACGTGCGCTGCCGGCACCCCCCGATTAAAAAACAGCACGTACGGTATGTCAATACGAGACCGCCCGTCCCGTTTCCTGCCGGGACCGGCCGCCGCCCCGGCCCGCCCCGGGGGCCGCCTCCCGCCTCCCGCTCACCCCAACCTCCCCGCACGTATGCCTTCTTGGTGCCGTACGGGCCCGCCGGAGGCCGGCGTCCCTCCCGCCCGCGGGCGGGAGGCCTGCGGGGCAGGGAACCGACCATGGAAGGATGAAAGGTGAACAATAAACCGACCATGCGGTCGGTGCATTGGTGCAGTGGGCAGGGGCGGCGGCCGGGGCGGGGCGCAGGCCCCTGGGCGGGGCGGGGCAGCCGGCGGGACGGGCACAGGGGTCAGCCGGCGGGGCCGGCGCGCCATCCCTGGTAGCCGGCCGGCCGGTGCCCCCAGTGCGGGCCGCGGGCCGGCCGGTCCGGCGGCTGCCGGGCGGGCCGGGCGCGCAGCGCCAGCAGGACGGCGGTCAGGGCGGCCAGGTCCTCCTCGCTCGCCGTGCCGCGTTCCACGCGCAGGGCCGGCCCCGCGCAGCCGGTGTCGCCCATGGCTGCCTCCTCGTCCCGGTCACTGTCCGCCGCGGCGCTCGAGAACCGCTCCCGGCCCGCCGGAGGCCGGGCCGGGCGTACAGGGTTCACCACGGCCCGGGCTCCTGGCCCCGCAGCAGGTCCAGGGCGCGGAGCCCGGCCCGGGGCCCCGCCCCCGGCACCCCCGGCACCCCGGGCGGATCAGGTGCGCCGGGCGGGTCGGGCACGCCGGGCGGATCAGGTGCGCCGGGCGGACGGGGTGTGTCGGGCCGGTGGGGTGTGTCGTGCCGGTGGGCCTGGCTGACCAGGAAGCGGCCGTCGAGGAGATGGGTGGCGAACGACCACGGCGGCCCGGCCGGGGCCGCGGCCAGGCGGACGCCGCCGTGCGCGTCCTGGTCGAAGCCGATCGCCGAGAACCGGCGCCGCATGCCCTGCCCGAGCGCCTTGGTGTAGGCCTCCTTCAGCGTCCACAGCCGCAACAGCCCTTCGCTGCGCGCGGGTTCGGGCAGGGCTGCGAGCCGGCCCGCCTCCCCGGCGGTGCACACGTGCTCGCGCAGCAGGTCGAAGGAGACCTGCCGGGCGGCGGGCTCGGCGTCCACCCCGATCGGCCCGCCGCGGCTGACCCCCACCACGATCAGCTCATCGGTGTGGGCCAGGCTCACCCGCGCGTCCGCGCCCAGGCCGCGCAGCACCGGCTGCCCGCCCGGCAGGTAGGCCAGGTCGAGCCGGCCGGCCGGCACCTGCAGGGCCGCGGCCGCCGCGTGCTTGAGCACCACCCTCGACACGGCGAACCCCAGCCGCCCGGCGGCAGCGGGATGCCCGCGGTAACGGGGCCAGTCACGGCCCAGCAGCGCCCGCAGTCCCGGATCGAGCAGGGCACAGGCCAGCCACTGGCCCCAGGTGGTGTGCACCACCGCCCGGCCCGCCCGCTCCACCTGCTCCTGGACCTCCTCCCACGGCCCGTCCGGCCCCGCCACCCGCACCGGCACCACAACAGACGCAGACTCCGGCGCAGACGCAGAGACGGCCGCCGGCGCGGGGGACGGCGGGGCCGCCCGCGAACCACGGCCGGAGCCAAGGCCGGAACCGGGACCAGGACCGGGACCGGACGGGCCGGGACCAGGGCCGGGACGGGGGCCGGGATCAGGGCCGGGGCGGGGGTGGCGGGGGGTGCCGGGCGGGGTCACCACAGCAGCCTCGTCGCGTACAGGTCGCAGTCCGCGCCGCCGTCCGCGCGCCGGGCCAGTTCCTGCCACACGCCCGGCCGCGGATCGGGGGCGTGGTGCACCGGTGCCAGCCCGAGCCGCTCGGTGATCCGCCCCAGCGCCACCAGCGCCCAGCCGGACCGGCCCAGGAAACGCGGCCCGTCGCCGGCCGCCGCCCGCCGCACCCCCAGCACCGCGGCGGCCAGCACCAGCAGGGCCTGACGGTCCGCCAGGGCACGTACCGCCGGATCGGCCGGACCGGCACCGGCCGCGTGCGCGGCCGCGGACGCGGCCCGCAGCGCCCGCTGCTCGACGAGCAGCCGGCGGCCGGCCCGGACCAGGGCCTCCCCCTCCCCGCCGCCACCCCCACCGCCGTCACCGCCGTCACCGGCGCAGGCGGTGGCGGTGGCGGTGGCGGGCAGGCTCTGGGCGAGGGCCCGCCAGGTGAGGCCGCCGCAGGCCAGGGCGGGCGCGCGCACGGTGATCCGGAACAGGGCGGCGAGATCCGCCTCCACCCCCGCGGCCGCATCCGCGGCCGCATCCGCGGCCGGCCCTACGGCCGCACCACCCACGGCGGGGGCGGTGGCGGGGTCCGGGTGCGGGCCGGCGCGGCGGGGCAGCGCACGGGCGAGGCGGGCCTGCGCGCCGCGGGCGGCCCGCCAGCCGGCGCCCGCCCCCTCCCGGCTCCCGGCGAGCCGGGCCAGCATGCGCTGTTCCACACTGGCGGCGCCGAACCCGCACTCGTTCAGCACCAGTTCGAGATCGTCCAGCAGCTCGCCGGCCAGCTGCGGCACGACGTAGCCCACCACCGCCTCCAGCCCCTCGCCCTCCCCGGCAGGCGCGGCAGGCGCGGCCGGCCGCGGGCCCGGGCGGCCGGGGCGGGGGCAGCCGGGGCGGGGGCAGGAGCGCAGGGCGAGGGCCACCAGGCTCTCGCAGGCCAGCAGTTCCGCGAAGAGACCGGCCAGGACCGGATGCCACTGCCCCGCGGCGGGGTCGTGGCGGCTCAGGCCGGCCACGATCCGGGCGGTGGTGCGCAGGATCCCGCCGGCCGAGGCCAGCAGCGCGGCGGGCGCCAGCAGCCCGGCACCGTCCGGGGCCGGGGCCCCGGCCGGGGGGCGGATGCTCCAGGCGTGGGCCAGGGCGAGATCCCGGCAAAAGAGCGGGCGCAGGGCGCGGGCGAGCCCGTCGGCGCACGGCCGTCCCCGCCCGCTGCCGGGCAGGCCGGCGGGCGGGGCGGGCAGGGCGTCGTACCCGGCCGCCCACAGGGCGGCGCGGCCGTAGGGGTTGGCGGGATCACGGGGATCCCCCAGCAGCACCTCCAGCCGGGCCGCGCCGTCCACCGGCCCCGCCCACCCCTCCACGGCGGCGGATGCCGGGGGCATGGGGACGGCGGGAGCGGCCGTTGGCCGCAGATGCGCAGCAAGGCGGGTCGGGGCCATCACCGGTCTCCTCGTCGTCGTGGCGGACACTCCAGGCGGATACACGGGGGCGGCGGGCACCGGAGTTGGGGGTGGGGGGTGTGCCGCCGGCCGGCGCCGGGGGTGTTCATCGCAGGCGGCGTACGGCGCTCTCGGCGTGCCAGCGCGCCAGGCCGAGCACCTCGGTGCCGGCGCCGCCCAGCCACTCGCGTACCTGCCGGCGGGCGTCCACCGGCAGGGCGCCGGGGCCCAGGACGGCCTCCACCGCGCCCGGCCGCAGCAGCACACGGTGCGCGCACACCGCCCGCAGCCCCCGCGCGCCGGGCTGCAGGGACCACTCCCCGCAGTACGCGGCGAGCAGGCCGGAGGGCACCGTCTGCTTGTGCACGATCCGCCCGGCGGCCGGGAAGCACAGCCGCACCCCCTCGAGGGCGACCGGCCGGCCGGTGTGCGGCACCACGGTGTGCACCACCACCTGCTGCACCCCCGGCTCGTCCTCGACGGCCTCCACCGCGTCGACATGGGGCACCGTCCGGGCCCAGTCGGCGATGCGGTAGAGGAAGTCGTAGACGAGCTCCTGCGGGCCGGCCACCTCCACGCCGTCCTCGAACGCCAGCAGCAGCTCATCGAGGCGGTCCCACAGCTCCGCGCTCGCGCGCACCGCCTCCAGTTCCTCCCGCACCTGCACCTGCAGCACGCCGGGCGCCTGCCCGGGCGGGCGCTCCTGCTGCAGCGTCAGCAGGCAGCGCTCCTGCCCCGCGGACCGCACGCTCCAGCTGCCCGCCACCGGCGCCTGCTCCGCCACCGGCGCCGGGTGCAGCCAGAAGTCGATACGGCGCCGCCCGGGCCGCAGCACCCGGCGGGCGAGCAGGGAAGACACCCGGCCCCGGCGGTACTCCCACAGCCGCAGCTCCTCGCGCTGCCCGTCGAAGTCCATGCGCTCGGCATGCAGACAGTGCGGCAGCAGAACCGGCCAGCGCGGCGCGTCGGCGAGCAGCCCGTAGACCACACCGGCGGGCGCCGCGACCTCCACCGTGTGCCGGGCACCATCCATCCGCCGCGCCGGCATACCCGCCCCCTCCTCCGCCTGCTCCCCCCACGCTGCGCCCCACCCCTCGAACACCCCTCGGACACCCCTCGAACACCGCTCGAGCACCACCGGACCAACCACCACCCCACCCGGCCACCCGGCCACCCGGCCACCCGGCCACCCGGGTACGGGGTATCGGGCGCCGGGCACCGGGCAGGCCTGCCGGGCCCTGCCGTCATCACCGCCGGCGGCCAGCGGTCCGAAGGGCCGCCTGAGCCCAACGCGGCGCCGCGGACCGGCCGGGACACCGGCGGACGCCGGGCCCGCCCCGCGCGGCCGGCGCGGCCGTCCGGTCCGCGCCGGCCGCGCGGGGCGGGTTCCCGCTGCGCTTCACCGGGCGCGAGCCCGGCACGACGGCCCGCGGACGCCGGGCGGCCGCCGCGGGCCGGGCGCCGACGCGACGGTGTCCGACGCGGCGCCCACGCACGGCGACCGGCGCCGGGAAGCCCGCGCCGTGGTTCTGTCGGTAGTTGGTGACGTCAGTTGTTCGTGAAAGCTGACGTCACCACCGGGGCTGCGGTGTGAAGCTGGATGTGCTCAGTAAAGGAACATCCCCCGATGCCGCCTGGCAGTCGAAGATCGAGTTGTACGCCGCGCTGCGGCGCGGCTCCCGCAATGGCATGTCGAACCGGGCGTTGCAGTGCCAAGGACGGCGTCACCTGGAGCACGGTCAACAAGGCCCTGACCTCGGCTTGGCCGCAGCCACGCACGGCAACCGCTTCGGCGCGGCCGTCGGGGCTGGATCCGTTCACGCTGCTGATCGACGAGATCCTGCTCATTGATCTGGACGCGACCAGAAAACAGCGCCGCACCGTCACCCCGGATCTACCGCCGTCTGATCGACGAGCACTCCTCGTCCGAGGCGTTGCGTTGACCGCTTGAACCCGCACCGATGAGAGGGCGCAAGCGTCCTGCGAGCAACCGCGCGGTCCGGCCAGGGACTGAGAGTCCGGTGTTCATGCCTTGCTCGCGACCACCATGTAGTTCTCGGCCTCAAGATCGAACGTGCTCAGTTCCGTCTGGAGTCCGACCCGGTGCAGCTCGGCTTCGAGTTCCTCGTACCGGTAGGGCCAGCAGGACAGCAGTTCCGAGCGGACGAGAACCAACCCGGCCGCATCAACTTGCGCGATCGCAATCTCGATGTGGTGCTCCTGCTCCCAAAGCGGCGCAATCTCCCAGCGGTAGACCACGACGGCATCGCGACCGTTCCGGCGGACGAGTCGGTCACTGATCTCCAGCCGGGAACCTCTGGCCCTCACGAGTTCCCAGGTGCGGGATGTGAGTACCAAGCGCCCGCCGGGGCGCAGAAGCCGTGACATCGACTCCAGAGCAGCACCCCTGCCTGTCGCGCCCGTGGCATGGTGAAGCGAGTTGCCAACGCAGAACACCATGTCGAACGTGCTGTCCTGGAAATGGTCGGGCAACTCTTCCCAGTTCGCCCGTACGGCCCGGACGGATGCCCCGAACTCCTCAGACAGCTCTGCAGTCCGACGAACCATCGCCTCGCTGGCGTCAGTTGCGACAACCTGCATGCCACGACCGGCGAGGCCGACCGCCAACTGTCCGGTTCCGCACGAACAGTCGAGGACGTGAGCGTTCGACGGCAGGAGATCGAGGACGTCGTCGAACGACGCAGCGAACTCGGCCGGAGGCAACTTCGCATCCGAGATGAGCCATTCGTACACCTCGGCAAGCACGTCATAACCTGTCACAACCACTACCTCCGTCACGCGGCAGACTCACGGCAGGACGTCAGTCGGGTCGGTCAATCCAACGGCTGATCTTGGTTTGTCGATGGCCAGTTGCCGCTCGGAGTCAGGCGTCCCTCGAAGGCGACCCGGAACGCGTTGCGGGGTGCTTTCCAGCGCATGGCCCACCGCCTGCGGCCCTTCCCGGTCGGGTGCAGGCTCATCAGCGCCATGTGGATGCACTTGAGGGCGGCGGCCTCGTCGGGGAAGTGCCCGCGGGCGCGAACAGCTCTCCAACTCCACGACGGTGTCAGTCACTTGACCACTCTCCCATGATCGCCGGATCCGCCGTTAGATTTACACTCCCAAACGACGTCAGCATTCACGGTCAAAGCCCGCGCCGGGACCACCGAACACGCCCCGGCCGCAGCGGCCGGCGCCTGCGGCACGCCGAAACCGCCCACCGGCCCGGCAGGCGGCCCCGCGGGTGACCACCGGGGACAGCCGGGGCTCACGCGGAGGCGTCCTGCCCATCCCCCCCGGCCCCTCGGCCCCTCAGCCCCCGGCCCCTCAGCCCCCCGGCCCCTCGGCAGCGGCGTGTTCCCCGGGCGGAAGGCCGGGGCCTCCGCTGCGCACCCGGCGCGCGGGGACCGCACGCGGCGAGCACCCCTCGACGCGCCGGGGCCCTCAGCGCCCGGTCGTGGCGTCGACGAGGGCCAGCAGCTGCGCCGCGGTGCGGTCCAGGGGTTCGGTGCTGCGCCTGGCACGGCAGAGGGCGACGGTGCCCTCCACGGCCGCGACGATGAGCGTGGCGACCTGCGCCGCCTGCTCGGCGTCGGCGCCGTGGGTGCGCAGGGAGTCGGCGAGCAGGCCCTCCCACTGCCCGAAGACCTCGGCCGCGGCCGCCAGCGCGGGCGCCGCCCCGTCCGCCGGGGGCTCCTCGACGGCCACGGCCAGGACGGGGCAGCCGGCGCGGAAGTCGCTGCCGACGACGATGGCCCGCCACAGGGCCAAGAAGGCGCGCAGGCCGGCGGCGGGACCGGCGGTGAGTTCCTCACGCAGGCGGCGGGCGACCCACTCGCCCGTGTGGCGGACCGCCTCCGTGGCCAGCTGCTGCTTGCCCCCGGGAAAGTAGTGGTACGTCGAGCCGAGCGGCGCCCGGGCGTGCCGGGCCGTCTCCCGGATGCTCGTGGCGCTCAGCCCGCGCCGGCTGATCATGTCGGCGGCGCCCGCCACGATCCGCTCACGGGACGGCGTACCGCCGCTGCTCCTGGTCACCCGCACATCCCCTCTGGCTATAACGGCCGTCATAGTCTACCGTGACCTCTCGTTATGACGACTGTCATAACGAGAGGCTGCCGAAACCCCGAAGACCCGAAGACCCGAAGACCCGAAGACCCGAAGACCCGAGGAGCTGCCGTGCCGGTGATCCGGTTGACCGTCCCGGGCGGTGCCCTGACCGCCCGGGGCCGCGCGAGGGTCCAGCACGATCTCGCCGCCGTGCTGCTGCGGTGGGAGGGCGCGCCCGACACCGCGTTCTTCCGGGCCCAGGCGCGGAGCCACCTCACCGAACTGCCCCAGGGCGCGCAGCGGACGGCCCAGGACGACGCGCCCCGCTTCCTGGTGGAGGTGACGGTTGCCCGGGGGGTTCTGTCAAAGCGGCGCACGGCCGGCCTGGTCGAGGAGGCCACCGCCACCGTGCTCTCGGCGGCCGGCCTGCCCGCGGACCAGGCGCTGCGGGTGTGGGTGCCGGTGCACGAGCAGCCCGAGGGGACCTGGGGTGCGGGCGGCTCCGTGGTCCGCCACGCCGACCTGGCCGCCCTGGCGAAGGAGCAGCGGGCCGATGCGTGAACTGACCTACACCGCCCGCCGCAGGGTCGAATGGCGCGAGGCACCCGACCCCGAGATCCGCTGCGGCCCGGAGGCGATCGTCGCGCCGGTCGCCGCGACCTCCTGCGACGTGGACTCCGCGATCCTGGCCGGGCACGGCTTCCTCGACCCGCCCTTCGCCCTCGGCCACGAGTGCGTCGCCCGCGTCACCGACACCGGCGACCAGGTCACCACGGTGGCCCCCGGCGACCTGGTCGTGGTGCCCTGGTCCATCAGCTGCGGCAGCTGCGCCCCCTGCCGCGGCGGGCTCACCGCCCACTGCGCCTCGGTCCCGCACATGGCCATGTACGGCGCGCCGATCGGCGGCAGCTGGGGAGGGCTCTTCTCCGACCTGGTCCGCGTCCCCTACGCGGATGCCATGCTCGTCCCGCTGCCCGCCGGCCTCGACCCGGTCGCCATGGCCTCGGCGAGCGACAACTGGTCCCTCGCCTGGCGGCTGGCCGCCCCCCATCTCAAGGCCCGTCCCGGCGCCCGGGTCCTGGTCGTCGCCCGGGGCAGCATCGGCCTGTACGTGTGCGACATCGCCCGCGCGCTCGGCGCCCGCGACGTCCTCTACGTCGACCCCGACGCCGGGCACCGCAAGCTCGCCGCGGGCTTCGGCGCCCGTACCGCCGAGACGACCGAGCCGGTCCCGCACGGATTCGACATCGCCGTCGAGGCCACCGGCCGCGTCGACCAGCTCGCACTCGCCGTCAGATCCCTCGCCCCGGAGGGCATCTGCGAATCCGCCGGCAACCACTTCCGGCCCGGCGAGCTCCCCCTGCTCGACATGTACCTCACCGGCGTCACCCTGCGCATCGCCCGCGACAACGTCCGCACCCACCTCCCCGACGCCCTCGGCCTCGCCGCCTCCGGCACCGTCGACCCCGCCCGCGTCGTCTGCCACGTCCTCGACTGGGAGCAACTGCCCGACGCACTGCCGCACCAGCACCTCAAACCCGTCTTCGTACGGGACATCACCCCACCACCGGCCCCGAGCTGACCCCCCGCCCGGCCGCGGCCCGCGGCCCCACACCAGCAGACCCCGCCCGCATCACCCCCGCCCCACCGCCCGCATCACCCCCGCCGCCCGCACCCCCGCCGCCCGCACCCCCGCCGCCCGCACCGCCGCCGCCCGCACCGCCCGCGGGCGACCGGCCCAGGAGGAAGCCCAGAGGAAGCCCACCGGCGACGGACGCCGGCCGACGCGCCCGGCCACAAGCCGCGGGCCCCGGCCGACACGGCCGTCCCCACCACCGCCGCACCACCACCGCACCGCACCCGGCCGCACCGCCGAGGGCGCACGGCACAGGGCGTACGGCACAGGGCGTGCACACGCGCACCGCGCCACCGGCCGGACACCGCCGCACCCGCCCGCAGGCCCCCCGAGGCCGGCGCGTTCGCGGGCGGAGTGCACACATCACAGCCCCGCCACCGGGGCCGGCCGCCGCCCGCGCACCGGCACGGGGCCACGACCCGGCCGCCGCCACCCGCGCCGGGGCATCCGCCCGCGAAGGACCGCCCGGCCCCGGACACGGCGGCACCAGCACCCTGCCACCGGACGAGCACCCGGCGGGGGCCGGGCCCGCGCCGGCGCGGGAACACCGGCCATGCCCGCCCCCGGCCGCACCCACCGGACGCGCCGCCGCCCCGCGCCGCAGAAACCCCCGCCGCGTGCCCCGCCCCCGGCCGCACCCACCGGGAACCGCGCACCGAAAACCGCACGGCGCACACGACCGGTCCGCCCGCCCCCCGGGGTGAGGAAGACCTCTCCACGCCCCCCCCGGGGGGGTGTGGAGAGGAAGTCCGCGTTCGTCCCACCGGATACCGGACAGGCCCGGGCCCCGCCGTCCCGCCCGCGGCCGGGACGGCCCGCGCTCAGCCCACCGGGGCCGGCGAGGCGCCGGCGGCGCGGGCGGCGGGCAGCAGCCCGGGGCCGGACATCAGGATGGACCGCTGCAGCTTGCCCAGCGCGGCGGACGGCTCCAGGCCCATGGTGCGCACCAGCGTGGCGCGCATCCGCTGGTAGGCGTCCAGCGCCTCACCGCGCCGCCCGGACCGGTACAGCGCCAGCATGAACTGCCCGCACAGACTCTCGTGCGTGGGATACTGGTCGACCAGCACGGTCAGCTCCGCCAGCAGCTCCCGGTGCCGGCCCAGCCGCAGATCCGCCTCCACCCGCTGATCCAGCGCACACAGCCGGCTCTCCTCCAGCCGCCGCACCTCGGTCTGCAGATGAGGACCGGTGTGCACATCGGCCAGCGCCGGACCGCTCCACAGCGCCAGCGCCTCCCGCAGCAGCCGGGCCGCCCGCGGATAGTCCTCGGCATCCATGGCCCGGTACCCCGACCCGGCCAGCCGCTCGAACTCCCGCACATCACTGGTGCCCTCACCGCCCTTGAGCAGATACCCGCCCGGCACCGTCAGCAGCACCTCCTTCGCCGACACCCCCACCCCACCACCGCCACCGGCCACACCAGCCGACACGGCCGAGGCAGCCGGAGCGACCCCACCGGCCGAGGCGACCCCACCGGCCGGGGCAGCCGGGGCAGCCAGAGCGGCCGGGGCGGCCACACCGGCCGGGGCGGGGGCGTGCCGCAGCGCCACCGTGATCAGCTCACGCAGCTGCAGGATGTAGGTCTGCAGGGTGGGACGCGCACTGCGCGGCGGCCTGCTCCCCCACAGCTCCTCGGCCAGCACCGCCACCGGCACCACCTGCCCCGCATGCAGCGCCAGCAGGGCGAGCACCTGGCGCGGCTTGGGCGCGGTGGGCGTGACGGACACACCCCTCTCCCGTATCGCGAGTGTGCCGAGAACATCGATGTCCACGCCGTCTCCCCCGCCCTGTGGGCTGCCGTCTGCAGCACTCCTCTACCACCCCGAGTAAAAAACAGCACGGGCGGTATGTCAATGCCGTACCGGGCACCCTGTTTATCCTCGACGCGGCCTCGAGACGGACGCGAGCCGGACCGGAATACCCCGCCATTCCGGGCAAAAACTACGGCAGACCATCAAAGAGGCCGGAAGGACCCGGACACCTGACCGAACCACAAGAAAACCTGTCAGACGGTTTCACCCGGACGGGAAACCCCGCACCACCACCCCCGGCCCACACCGCACCACCCACCCGCACCCCACCCGCACCCTGCCCCACGACGGCCCACGACGGCCCGGGACGGCCCGGGACGGCCCGGGAACCGACACCCCGGAGGCACCGGACCACCCCAAGGACGGCCACCCGGGACGCGGACCACCCGGCAGACAGCCCTCCCCGGACAGACCACCCGGGAACGACCCGCCCGGCAACGGATGGACCACCGGCCCCGGACCACCGGGAGCGGCGCGGCCGAGGACGGACCGCCCCTCACGGACCGCCCCTCACGGGCGACCGGGGCCGGGTGGTCCACCCGGCCGCCCGGGGGGCAACACGGCCGGGGGCAGCGCGGCCGGGAGCAGGCGGCCGGGGGCAGCGCGGCCGGGAGCAGGCGGCCGGGGGCAGCGCGGCCGGGAGCGGGCGGCCCAACAGGCCGCCGGGAGAAGCGGATTCCGCCGGGGGATCCCCCCCAGCGGACGCCCCCCGGAGGACGGATCCCGCCGGGGGCCGCGCCGGGCCGGACCCCGGGGGGGCTACGCCGGGCCGGACCCCCCGGGGGCCCCGGACTCCCCGGGGGCGGACCGCCCGGGGGCGCCCGGCGCGGGCGGCGACGAAGCCGGGGGCGGGGACGAAGGCGAGGCCGCAGGCGGGGCCGGGGACGAAGCAGGGGGCGGGGATGGGGCCGGGGACGAAGGCGGGGCCGCAGGCGGGAGCGGGGACGAAGGCGAGGCGGGGGCCGGGGCCGAAGCCGGGGGCGGGCCGGGGGCGGCCAGCAGCGGCAGCAGGAAGGCCCAGAACCGGCCGGCCCGCTCCGGCGAGAGCCAGCCGCCCTCCAGGCCGGAGAGCACCTCGACACCGGCCGTCACCGCGACGAAGGCCGCGGCGACGTCCGCGGGCGCCACCCCGCGCGCCAGCTCCCCCTCCCGCTGGGCCTGGACCAGCAGGTCCCGCACCCACGCGGACCACCACCGCCACAGCCCCCCGTCCCCGCCCTGGCGCGAGGGATCGTGCCCGAGCCGGAAACCGGCCCTGACCAGCGAATCCTCCGCCAGCGCAGCCAGCAGCCGGGCCGTGGCCTCCACCAGCGAGGCCAGCAGGCCGCCGGCCGCGGCACGGCACCCCTCGGCCAGCTTGTGCACCACATCCGCCGCGGCCTGCTCCACCTCCCGCGCCAGCACCTCCTTGCTGGCGAAGTGGAAATGCAGCGCACCGTTGCTCACCCCGGCCTGCGAACTGATCACGGTGAGCGACGCCACCGCATACCCCTCCCGCTCGAAGACCTCCGCCGCGGCCCTGATCAGGTTCTCCCTCGTCCGCGCCGCCCGCTCCTGCTTCACCATCACGCACTCCGTCACTCGCCGGGCACCCGCCTCCGCCCCCCGCCGGACAGACCCGCCCGGCCACCCGGCGGGACGGAGGGAACCGATCATCACCTCACCCCCACCCTAACAAACCGCAAAGACGGTTTGTAGTGGCCGGGGCAGCCCCACCAGCCCCGCACCACCCACCCGAACCCCCGCAACCACACCCCCGGCACCCCCGGACACCCCGGGCGCACCCCGCCGCGGGACACACCGGCCCGGCCGGACGGCCCGGGCAGACCGGACGCGGACGGCCCGACCCGGTGCGGTGCGGTGCGGTGCGGGCGGGCGGGCGGCTCGGCCCGGTGCGGGCGGTCCGGGCCGGTCCGGGCCGCCCGGGCCGCCCGGGCAGGCGCGGCGCACGGGGCCCGGCCCCCCGGTCACCGGGCGGCGTCCGGCCACGATCGGGCCCCGCGCTGGAGGAACGCTCGCGGCCCGCTCGAGGCACCCGGAAACGCCGGCGGGCCCGGCCCGGGCGGCGGCGCCGCAGCGGGACACGTGTGAGCACACCGAGCGGACGGGCGGCCTCCACATCCCGCCGAGGCGGAGTCCCCGCTACCGCTAGAAATGAAACCGGTTGGTATGTATCTTCCTGCTCGAGCGCCACCCACCCGTCGCACCACTCATCACCGCGGCCCCAGGGGGAAGCCATGCCCGCGATCACATTCCCGGCCGAGCGCGCACCGCACCACGACACCAAGGAGGAGACGGCCGTCCCGCCGCACGTGACGGCCTGCCGCCCGTCGCTGACCACCACCGTGCCCAAGGAGTTCGTGCACCGCGCGGCCGTCGCCGAGGTCATGCTGACCGGCTGGCAGCGCCGCGACGAACACCACTTCTCGGTCACCGCCCAGTGGCCGCGCGCCCACAGCTTCTTCACCCCGTCCCCGGACGGACTGCACGACCCGCTCATCGCCGCCGAAACCATCCGCCAGGTCGGTTCGCTCCTCGCCCACGCCGAATACGGCGTCCCCCTCGGCCACCACTTCCTCATGCGCCACCTCGAGGTGGCCGTGGACCCCGGCCACCTCGCCGTCGGCCCCGCCCCGGCCGCCCTCGACCTCGCGGTCACCGCCACCGAGACCACCCTGCGCGCCGGCCACCTCGCCCACCTGCGCTACGAGGTCACCCTCCGCCGCGAAGGCCACACCGCCGCGACCGGCAGCGCCTCCTTCAACACCGCCACCCCCGCCGTCTACCGCCGCCTGCGCGGCCGCGACGACCTCACCGCCATCCACCCCCTGCCCCTCACCGCCCCCGCCCCGCCCCACACCGTCGCCCGCACCTCCCCCACCGACGTCGTCCTCACCCCCACCCCCACCCCCCACCACTGGCAGCTGCGCGCCGACACCCGCCACCCCGTCCTGTTCGACCACCCCGTCGACCACGTCCCCGGCATGGTCCTGCTCGAAGCCGCCCGCCAGGCCGCCGCCGCGGCAAAACGTTCCGCCACCCCACCCACCCGCCTCCACGCCACCTTCACCCACTACGTCGAACTCGACACCCCCTGCCACATCCACGCCACCCCCCACCACCACACCCCCCACCCCCACACCCCCCACCCCCACACCCCCGACGGCCACACCGAAACCATCCACGTCACCGGCCACCAGAACACCACCGAAGCCTTCACCTGCCACATCACCACCACCCCACCCACCCCCCACTAACCCCCCACCCCACCGCCGCACCCCCCACGGCGAACAACGGCACCCCGCACACCAGACACGGCACCAGACACCCGCGCGACAGGCAGCACGAGGCACCCGCACGCCAGGCACGGCACCACCGCACCACCGCACGGCAGGCAGCACCCCGGGGCGACGACCGCCCGACCGCACCACCGCACATCCCCCGCACCGGCCGCCCCCCACCGCCCGCACGGCGCGCACGGCACGGACCGGCCACCCCGCAAACGGACCGGCCACCCCGCAACAGAACCCGGCCACCGCGCAGACGACGGCCCCGCCCTCCCGCCGCGGCCAGCGGACACCACGCCCGCCGGACCCGCACCGCCCGGCACGCACCACGACACAGGGCCGCCGCCGGACTCCCCCCACCGCCCGCACGACGCGGCCTGAGCCACGGCACGAAACCGGCTCCGCGGCAGAGGCGCGCGCGGACGCGGAGCGGGGGCATGGCACGGGGCAGGGCACCGCTTCGCGTGGGCCCCAGGACAGGGATCCACGCGAGGCGGCCCGCCGGGGCGGCCACGACGCCGAAGGCGCACCGGGGAAAGAGATGCGCACCCGGGCCACCGGCGGGCCCGGGCCCGGCAGGTGTCCGCCCCGGCGGCCAGTACCGGTCTGCGCAGGGGTGCCGGGCGCGCGGAGCCCGCGATGCGGTCGCGGCAGCGCCCGGGTCCCGCGACGGAAAGGACCGCCGAGCGCGGACCGCCGGCGACGGACCGGGAACGGGGTTACCCGCCCGGGCCGCCCCGGCGGGCGTCCGCGCCGGCGGGGCGGCCCGGCCGGCGCGGGAGGTGCGCCGCCCGCCAGGCGCCCGCGCGCCGGCCGGGGGGCGGCACGGGACCGCCCGGCCGCCGGCCACGGGCTGCCGCCAGCGGCCGGGCGGCGGGCGGGCAGGTCACCGGCCACGAAGCGCACGAGGCGAGCGGACGAGGGGGAGGGCACAGGGTGATCCTGGTGACGGGGGCATCGGGGACGGTGGGACGCGAGGTGGTCCGCCGCCTCCCGCCCGACCACGCGCTGCGGGTGATGACCCGACGGCCCGACACCTACGCCGAAACACGCCCCGGCATGCAGGTGGTGGGCGGCGACTTCACCGACGAGGACTCACTGACCCGCGCCGTACGCGGCGTGACGACGGCCCTCCTGGTGACCAGCCCCCTCACCACCGGATGGGACGAACGCTTCCTGCGCGCCGCCCACCGCGCCAACATCGAACGGGTGGTGAAACTCTCCGCCGCGGCCGTCCTGGACCCCGGCGCCGACGACACCATCACCCGCCGCCAACGCGCCTGCGAAGACCTCGTACGCACCGCCGGACCGGCCTGGACCCTGCTACGCCCCCGCGCCTACATGTCGAACACCCTGACCTGGGCCGCCACCATCCGAACCGAACACACCGTCCACGCCCTGCACCGCTCCTCCCCCGTCGCCTGCGTCGACCCCCGCGACGTCGCCGACCTCGCCGTCCACGCCCTCACCGAACCCCAACACGCCGGACACGCCTACGAAATCACCGGCCCCGCCGCCCTCACCGCCATCCAACAAACCGCCCACCTCGCCCACCTCCTCGGCCACCGGCTGCACTGCCAGGAATGGGGCGAACACGCCGCCCGCACCGCCTGGCGCCACCACCACCCCGAACCCGTCGTCGATGCCCTCCTGCACAGCGCCCGCCGCCAACAAGCCGGAGCCAAAGCACACGTCCGCACCACCATCCCCGACACCACCGGCCACCCCGCCCGCCCCTACACCACCTGGGCCACCGACCACCTCACCCACTTCACCTAACCCCCACCCCCACAGCGAACGCACCACCCCGCCCCACAGGCACCGGCCAGCGCCGCCGCGCAGACCCCCACCACGCCCACCGTCCACGCCCCGGGCCGGAAGGGCCGCCAGGGCCGGACCCGCGTACAGGCCCAGCCGCACCGGCACGCGGACCACACCGGTACACGAAACGAGACGCACCACGCCGGGACGCCCCGAGCCACACCGCTACGCGAGACCCACCGGAACATGCCGACACGCGGACCACCCCGGCACGCGCGACAGGCCAGGCCGTCCCCATACGCCACACACCCGCCACCGACCGGAGGAAACAACGACCGCACCCACCACCCCAACCGGCCTCCACCACACCGCACCCGGCGGACCGGAGGTCGAACCGGCACACGGGCCACACCCGACCGCACCGTTACGCGACACGGCCGCCGGAGAAACACCCACGCCATGCACCACACCGACCGACCACCGGACGCACCGGCACGTCGCCGCCGGCACCCAGGCGGACCGCGCAGCAGCGTCTCCGCCCACTCGAACTGCCCTCACCCACACCGGAGTTCGAAAACAACCGACACACCGGCGGCCCGACGGAAGCCCGCTTCTGCACGTACTCCGTCCCGCCCCAGTCCGGCCCGACACAGCACCGCAACCACCCCATACGACCGGCCGACCACCACCTTGGACCTCCAACCCCGGACACGGCACGGGGGGCCATCACGGTTCGGGGCCGGGGTGGTGCGTTGTGTGGGGCGGGCATGCCGCGGTTCCGGCCCGGCCGAGGCCCACCGACAACACTCCGCACACCCAACCCCCGAACGCCATCCGATCCGGCCCCGGGCCGCCAGCACCGCACCAAACCCGCCCCGCCCCCCTCACCCGGACCGCGACCGCCCCACACCGGCAAGCCGGCACCACCCCGTACACGCCCCCAGACCACACCCAACCCCAGACCACACCTGACCCCGGACACGGCACCCGGCCCGGGACACCGATCGCCCCGGCTCGCCGACAGCACCCCCGACGCGGACCCCCGGACCACATCCGTCCAGCCCGGACCGCGACTACCCACACCGGCCCGCCGGCACCATCCCAGACGCGGGCCCCCGACCACCCCCGGCCCGGGCCGACGCCGTGACGTGCCGAACCCGCCCCCAGACCACACCCCACCCCGGACACACCCCCCGGTCGCTCTTGCAACGCTGAACACGATGTTCAATGGTGGCTACACGGGCACGGACAGGCTGCTGTGGGTCGTACGGACGCTCATGTCGTGGGACGAGTTCGGCCGGGAATGTGAGCCGCCGGCCAACGATGACCTGGAACTCAACGCGTGGTACTACCGGTGGAGGGCCATCGCCGAGGCCAAACCGGCGGCCCAGTCCCCCGACCTGCCACGCCGGATCCCGTCGTCACCGAGATCGACCACCTGCTCCAGCAGGCTTACGAAGCCGCTGTGCAGGTCGGCCTGGCCTCGCACGACGACGTCCTCGCGGGCTGGAGCCTGATACGCCTCGCCAGTTGCGCGGAACACGCGGGCATATTTTCCCAAGCCCGTGAACACTACGAGCGCGTTCTGGAGATCGGCGCTCGAATCGACCACCAAGACATGGTCCACAACGCCGAGGAAGGCATCACACGCATCGCCGAGGCAGCGCAAACTCCACACCCCTGACCACGGCCCCCAGCGTCCCCGACCGGGCCGGGACCAACCCCGACCATGGGTCTGACCACAGCGCTGAGCACACCCTCTGGCCGGACCCTGTGCGCGGCGCGATCGTCAACGTGACGGTTCATATCCGCCGCTGACCCTCACGGTTAGGCAGCGCGCGGGTTGGGGCCCCGGTGGCGAAGCGGTGGGTCCGGTAGGTGGTTGGAGTAGATGCGCACATCTCCCCCGGCCCGCAGCTCGGTGGTCAACTACTACGGCTCCATCACCGTCGATTACGGATGGAAATTCGCCCAACTCGACGAACGGGGACAGCGGCCACTGCGGACCGTGACTACCGACGAACCCGGAGCCGGGCTGTAGCGCGGGCACGCGGCCCGCATGAGTGCGCCCCGTCATGGGCACGGCTGTACGGCGCGGGGCCGCACCTCCTTGCTTACAGCTGGGAGGGAGTGACAGGGGGCGCCGCGGAGGCCGCGGCGGCCCTCTGGCCAAGCCGAAGAGCCAGGCGATGTGGTCTCCGTCAACCGCTGCTTGAGACGCAGACTCCGGCAGGGACCGCACATGCGATTGACTCTGCGACGCCCGTCAGGAGATCGGTGCTCGGCTTCATGGGTCGTCTTCGGGATCAGCATCGTCTCCTGCCTACGGTGGGCGACGTGTACCACCCTCTCCAACTCCGTCCGGACTTGGCATATCCGCCCCAGCGTGCGACTCCGTGCTCGCCCCGATGCGGACGTCTTTTCGGTAACTATCTGGCGAATGACGGCGACTTTACTGCGCTTTGGATGACTTTGCTGTTTTTTTGTCCGAGGTACTTTCGCGGGCGGCATCACGCCGGTGATGCGAGTGAAAGAGCGGAGTGAAGAATCAGCATGGTGCACAAGCCTGCGTGGTACAAACGCAGACATACCTGGTCAGAGACGAGCGTTCGCTGGATAGCGGGCAGCCTGTCGCTGGCCCTCGCCGTCACGCTGCTGGACAGCGCGTACACCGCTGCCGCTCCCCTGCCGCAGAACACCAAGGCCCCGAAGAGGGCGGCTGCCACCCAGGCTGCGGACATTCCGTCCGCGCGGGTCGCCGCCCGGCTGTCGGGCAAGCGGGTGGAGGCGCTGTCCGAACGCACGGAGACCTCCACGACTTGGGCGAACAAGGACGGATCCCTCACCACCGAACTCACCGCCGGACCCGTCCGGTTCAAGGACAAGGCCACGGGCGCCTGGCGCGAAGTGGACCTCGGTCTTGTCCGGGAAGCGGATGGAGCGGTCGAGCCGAAGGCCCATCCGCGCGGACTGCGCCTGGCCGGCAAGTCCGGGACTCTCGCGACGTCACTGAAGGCGGCGGGCAAGGCCAAGGCGACCGATCTGGTGACGCTCGGCGAGGGCGACCGGCAGATCACCCTGCAGTGGAAGGGCGGCCTGCCGAAGCCGAAGCTGGACGGGACACGGGCAAAGTACGTCGACGCCGTTCCCGGTGCGGACGTCGTCGTCGAGGCCACGAGGACCGGCTTTGAGCAGTACGTCGACATCAAGCAGCGTCCGGACTCGGACGGCTATTCCTACACGCTGCCGCTGAGGGCCAAGGGGCTGAAGGCGAAGCAACTGTCGGACGGCAGCGTGCTGTTCACCGACAAGAAGAACAAGAAGCGGTCCGTGATGCCCGCCCCGGTGATGTGGGACGCCACCATCGACAAGCGGTCGGGCGAGCACACCCACAAGGCCAAGGTCGGCCTGAAGGTGGTGCAGAAAGGTTCCTCCATCGACCTGGTGGTGACCCCGGACGCGAAGTTCCTCGCCGACCCGGACACCATGTACCCGGTCACCGTCGACCCTTCCACCGCCTCGCTGTCGAACGTCTTCGACACCTATGTCCAGCAGGGCGAGACCGTCGACTGGTCCACCGACACCGAGTTGGACCTGGGCAATCCGGGCACGAAGAACGCGGACGGCACACCGCGCACAGCGCGGTCCTTCATCACGTGGGACACCACACCGATCCAGGATGTGCTGGTCCTGGACGCGAAGCTGTCGTTGTGGAACTTCCACTCCGCCAACACCGACTGCAAGGCCTACCCGTGGGAGGTGTGGTCCGCCGGGGCGGCTTCGACCTCTTCGCGCTGGACCGCGCAGCCGTCGTGGATCGCGAAGAAGGCCACCTCTACCGAGACGACCGGCAACCCGGGCTGTTCCACCCAGCCGGACGGCTGGATCAACTCGGACGTGACCACGCTGGTGCAGGAGTGGGCCTCCGCGAAGGCCACCCGCAGCCACCTGGGCCTGCGGGCCAGTGACGAGTCAGTGGTGGCGCAGTGGAAGCGGGTGAACTCCGCCAACGCCGCCTCCAACCCGCCGAAGCTGGTGGTGAACTACAACTACCGGCCGCGTACCGGCACCAGGCAGGAGGCCGGCCCGCCGTACTTCTCCTACGGCGGCGACTACGTGGTGAACACCAGCACGCCGACGCTGCGGGACACCTTCGTCGACGCCGACGGTGACAGCGTCAACGGCACCTTCGAGATCCGGGATTCGGCTACCGACACACAGGTCGGTAACTACCTGGTGTCTGCGTGGGTGGCGTCCGGGCAGGTCGCCTCGGTGACCGTGCCGTCCGGGCTGCTGAGCGACGGCAAGACATACAAGTTCCGCACGTCACCGTACGACGGTACGCACTACAACCTCGGCTGGTCGGCGTGGAAGACGTTCACCGTCGACACCAAGGCACCGGCCGCCCCGGCGAAGATCGTCTCTACGGACTACCCGACGGGCCAGTGGGTCAAGGGCGCGGGCCAGGCCGGCACCTTCACCGTCACTCCGCCCGCCTCCGACCACAACTGGCTGGAGTGGTCCCTGGACGGCGTGACCTGGACGAAGGTGCCGACCGGCGGCTCCGCCGCCGATGTCGCCATCAGCGTCACCCCGCCCAAGGACGGCACCCAGACCCTGCTGGTGCGGTCGGTGGACAAGGCGGACAATTCATCCGATCCGGCCGAGTACACCTTCCACGCGGGCCCCGGGGGATTCGTCCAGCCCGCTGACGGCGAGCGCACCGCCCGCCGCCTGCCGCTGGTCGCCGAGGCGGACGCGAGCAAGTACGACAGCGTCTCCTTCTCCTGGCGCCGCTCGGACGCCGACTCCTGGGTCACCGTCCCGGCCGGTGACGTCACCTCCGGGGGCACTCCGCTCACCGCCTGGCCGGTACCGCTGACCGGCGGCAAGAACGCCCCCCTGGTGTGGAACACCACGGATACGGTCGACCCGGACGGCTCGATTCAGATCAGGGCGGACTTCACCGGATCCGGCGGAGCGACCGGCGCGACGCAGCCGCTGCCGGCGGTGGTCGACCGCAACGCCGACGGAGCCTCCGCCACCGAGGCCGGGCCCGGCTCCCTGAACCTCCTGACCGGCGACTACACGCTGTCCGGCACCGATGTCTCCCTGTTCGACATGACGGTCACCCGGGCCTCCTCGTCCCGCTCGCCCCAGGCCGGTGCGGCCCAGGACGGCCAGGCACCGATCTTCGGCAAGGAGTGGGTGAGCGGAACGGCGGCCCAGGCCGTCCAGTCCGACTACTCCGAACTGCGCAAGACCTCGCCGACCTCGCTCGACGTGGTGTCGACCGACGGGGAGACGACCTCCTTCACCGCCGACGCGGCCCAGACCGGCTGGGTTCCCGAGCCCGGCGCCGAGGACCTGACGCTGAAGGGGAACTTCGGCAGCGGGGACTTCACCCTCTCCGGCAGCGACGGCACGGTGACCATCTTCAGCAAGGTGGACTCCGCCGCCGAGGCCTGGACGGTCTCCCGGTCGCTGGTCGACGGACAGGCGCACTCCACCACCGAGGTGGTCTCCGAAGCCGTCACCGTGGGCGGAAAGGTGCTCGCGCGGCCCAAGCACGTCATCGCCGCCACCAGCGCGGTGAGCGTGGGCGCCTGTGAGGCCGACCCGGCCACCCCGGGATGCCGCGTGCTGGAGTTCGTCTACGCCACCTCGACGACCGCGACGGCCGACACCTTCGGCGATGTGCAGGACCAGGTCTCCGAGATCCGTGTGTGGGCCACGTCTCCCGGAGCCACGGCCTCGACCGCGACAACCGTGGCGAAGTACTCCTACGACGCCGACGGACGCCTGCGCGAGACCTGGGACCCGCGGATCTCCCCGGCCCTGAAGACGACGTACGCCTATGACACCGCTGGCCGGGTGACGGCGATGACGCCCCCCGGACAGCTGCCCTGGACGTTCGTCTACGGCAAGGTCGGCTCCGACCCGGTGTCCGGCGACGGCATGCTGCTCACGGTGTCCCGTCCCACGCTGACGCCCGGCTCCGCCGACCAGATCGACGGCAACACCGCGGCGACCTCCGTGGTCTACGGCGTCCCGCTCACCGGGACCAAGGCACCGCAGCCCATGGGGTCCGGCGACGTCCAGGCTTGGGGACAGCTCGATGCCCCCACGGACGCCACCGCGGTCTTCCCCGTGGGCTCCACCCCCGCCTCGCACTACGGCGACGACCTGACCGGCGGCAGCTACGGGCGGGCCATGGTGCACTACCTGGACGCCTCGGCGCGCGAGGTGAACACACTGGACCCGGCCAAGAACGTCACCACGACCGAGTACGACCAGTTCGGCAACGCGGTGCGGGACCTGTCCGCGGCGAACCGGGCCCTGGCTCTGGGCACCACCGACGCCGACAAGGCCGAACTGGCCGACCTCGGCATCGCCGCCCTGCCGGCAGCGGAACGTGCCGAACTGCTCTCCAACCGCAGTACCTACAACGCCGACGGCACACGCGAACTGGAGGTCCTCAGCCCGCTGCAGCGCGCCGTCCTCGAACACGACCTGAAGGACGGCACGACAACAGTCGCGGCCGCTGGTGACGAGACTGTCGCCCGCCACCGCACGGTGAACGAGTACGACGGCGGCCGCCCCACCGACGGCACGGCATCCGTGTCCGACAAGGTCACCAAGCGGACGGAGGGCGGACAGCCCCGCAACTGGCCGACGCTGCTTGCCGACGCCCGGATCACCCAGACCGTCTACGACTGGCAGATCGGAAAGCCCACCAGCACCATCCAGGACCCCGGCGGTCTGGCCATCACCGAGAAGGCCACCTACGACAGCGGCGGACGGCAGATCACGCGCAGCCTCGCCGGCTCCGCCGGCTCCGACGCGGGCACCACGATCACCGACTACTACACCGGTGACGGCACCGGCGTGTGCGGTGCCCGGCCGGAGTGGGCCGACGAGGTGTGCCGCACCCGGCCCGCCGCGGCCATCACCGGGGGCGGCTCCAACCCCACGGAGCTGGTGACCACCACGGCGGAGTACAGCCGCTGGGGCGACACCGCCAAGCTCACGGAGACCGCGAACGGCAGCACCAGGGTCAAGACCACCGACTACGACAGCGCCGGCCGCGCGACCAAGGTCACCGTCAGCGGGGGCGTCGGAACGGCTGTTCCCACGGTCACCACGACCTTCGCCCCGGACAGCGGCAAGGTGGACAGCATCACGTCCACCGACGGCGGCACGATCACCAAGGCCTACGACAAGCTCGGCCGGCTCATCTCCTACTCCGACGCCGACGGCGGTGTGACCACCAGCCAGTACGACGCTCAGGGCCGACCGGTTCTCGTCAGCGACAACGTGCCGTCGAGCACGTCATACGCCTACGACACGGCGACCGATCCGCGTGACCTGCCCACGTCCATCACGGACTCCGTGGCGGGCGAGTTCACCGTCGGCTACGACGCCGACGGACATGTCCGGTCCCAGACCCTGCCCGGCGGCTACACACTGCGGCAGACCGTCAACCCGGTCGGCATGATCACGCAGCGCACCTACACCCGCGACAGCGACGGCGCGGTCCTCCTCTCCGAATCCATCACCCCGACCGTCCACGGACAGCGGTCGCGCTACACCGGTTCGTCGGGGCAGACCTCCAACCAGAATTACGGCTACGACAAGGCCGGCCGGCTGGTGAAGGCCGAAGACGACACCATCGACGCCATCTGCGTCACGCGCGCCTACACCTTCGACGACAACTCCAACCGGACGTCCTCGGCCACCTCGGCCGCCGACCCCGGGCAGAAGTGCACCGCCAGCGGCGCGACCACGGTCGGCCACACCTACGACAGCGCCGACCGGCTGGTCGACTCCGGCTACGCCTACGACGCCTTCGGCCGCACGACCACGGCTGCGGGTACGACGCTCGGGTACTACGCCAACGACCTGGTCCGCCGGCAGACCGCCGGTAACCTGCGCCAGACGTGGACGCTCGACGCGCAGCTGCGCTTCCGTGGCTGGACCGTGGAATCCAACGCCTCGGGAAGCTGGGCACAGACCCAGTCCAAGGTCAACCACTACGGCTCCGAAGCGGACAGCCCGCGCTGGGTCGTAGAGGACACCGCGACCGGGGCCCTGACCCGCAACGTGAACGGCTTCGACGGACAGCTGGTGGCCACCACCGGCAAGACCGGCGGCACCGTTTTGCAACTCGTCAACCTGCACGGCGACGTGGTCATGCAGCTGCCCGCCGACCCCGGGCAGGCCCCCACCGTGCTGAACACCGACGAGTACGGGAAACCCACCGGGGGCCCGAGCACCGTCCGCTACGGCTGGGACGGCGGCATGCACCGCTCCAGTGAGACCGTCACCGGCCTCACCCTCATGGGCGTCCGCCTGTACAACCCGGCGACCGGCCGCTTCCTGACCACCGATCCGGTGCCGGGCGGCAGCTGCAACGCGTACGACTACGCCTGCGCCGACCCCGTCAACAGCGACGACATCACCGGCTGCGCCACCTGCCGCATCCCCAAGTACGCCTGGACGGGCCGGAGCTTCACCAAGGTCCTGCGCACCACCCGCTGGAGCTACGGCAGCTGGTACAACTACAACTACCACTGGATCTGGGACGTGGTCAGCGGTGACTACGGCCCACTGCCCATCACCGCATGGAAGCGGCAGTACCGGTACCGCAAGCAGTACGTCTTCAAATGCAAGGTCGTGGCCTGGTACGGCTGGGGCAGGCAGAAGATTCTCGCCACGTTCGAGACCCGCTGGCAGTACTCCTACCGCGACCGCACCACCTACCGGATCGCGTGGACCAACATCAGGTGGACCCGCACCGGAGGCTGGAGCTGGACCAGGACATCCATGACCTACGTCTCCAGCTACCACATCGTGTACACACACGGCTGATCCAGCCCTGACCCTCACCGACCGCTCGGGCCGGTCCGGTGCGCCGGACCGGCCCGCTACACAGACAGAAATCACATGCTGATCGCAGTCGTCGTCTTTGGAATCGCAGTCTTCTGCCTCACTCTCTGGGCCTCCTTGACCGTTGCCCGGATGCGGCACATCCCCGCATGGCGCAGATACCTCCCGCTGACCCTCTTCGCCGTCGCGGCCGCAGCAAGCCTCCTGCGAGCCATCGACATCCCCCAGATCGCCAACGCCATCGCCTTCCCCCTCAACCTGGCGGCTCTCCTCCTGTCACTGCGGGAAATCCGACAGCAACGGCACACCACACACACGGAACAACGGCCGGGAGCCACGGCATAGTGGCCGCACGCAGGCCGGAACCGCACAGGCGACCGACAATGTGATGTCCGGCTCGCCGCACCGGCCGACCCCGAGGCCCCGAGCGCGGCCTTCGTGACCTGCTCGCTAGCGGTGCGCCAACCAGGCAGGTCAGCGCACCCGAGAAGGATGCCGAAGACACCAATCGGCCTCGACCATGGGCCTCGCCGCGCCGACGACGAGCGGTCCGGGCCCGACCACGGACCCGACCATGGAGGTCACAGCGTTGCGCCAGACCGTCCGGCAAGAGCGTGCGCAATCAGCCGTCGATGATTTGGGCCGGGTCTCGCTCAGGTCTGGCTATCTGTGGAAGGCGAAGGCAGTGCCGGACGGTGCGGAAGCGCTGGTGAGCGTGAATCGGTAAGAGGGGAGGGGGGTCCGGGCGTGGCGGCGCAGTCGGTAGAAGGCCTGGTGGTTGTCGCGGGGGTCGGCGTTGTCGGTGATGGTGGCTGCCTGCCAGTAGACGGCTGCTGCTGCTCCACAGCGGCTACCACGGCAGCCTGACCCGCTACCCCAGCACCTACAGCAACCGCCCCGACGTGTCCGTCTACCCGCTGTCCACCGCCGCCGGGAACGACCCGTCACCGAAGACGGCCGCGACGCTCACCGCCGTCCTGCGCGCCTGCGCCGACCACGTCGCCCACCGCGACGACCTGCCCCTGATCCTGGACGCCTCCAGGCTGCGCAAGACACCCGGACTCCTGCGGTTCCTCAACTGGGCCGCCGCACAGGCCGCCGTCCGACGCCGTCCGCTGTCAGGCCCAGTCGCAGGCCGCCGACCGCGACCTGAGAGTGCGGGATGTGGCGTTCCGTCGGTCTTGTCATCGCTCGATGGTGTGACGTTGGGGCATCGCTGCCGGTCAGGCGTTCGGGGTCCGCTTGAGTTGTGGCATGAGCATGCGCAAGCCGTACCCGAGCGATCTCACCGATGAGCAGTGGGAGCTCGTGGAACCTGTGATCGCGGCGTGGAAGGCCCGGCATCCGTCGGTCAGCGGGCATCAGGGGAAGTACGCGATGCGGGAGATCGTGAACGCGATCCTCTACCAGAATCGCACGGGCTGTCAGTGGGAGTTCCTGCCGCACGACATGCCCCCGCCCGGAGCGGTGAAGTACTACTTCTACCTCTGGCGCGACGAGGGCACCGACCAGGACATTCACGATCTGCTGCGCTGGCAGCTGCGGGAGAAGCGGAAGCGATTAGCCGACCCGAGTCTGGTGGTCCTGGACACGCAGAGCATCCACGTGGCCGTCGGAGTCCCGGCCACGACGACGGGCCGGGACGCCGCGAAAAGGGTGCCGGGCAGGAAGAGATGCCTGGCCGTGGACGTATTGGGCCTCGTTATCGACTGCGTCGTCCTGCCCGCCTCCGCACACGAGAACACCGCCGGCATCGCCCTGCTGAACGGTGTCGCCGAGCAGTGCGACACGGTGACCAAGGCCCTGGTCGACCAGGGCTTCAAGAAGAAGGTCGTCGAGCACGGCAAGAACGTGGGCATCGACGTCGAGATCGTCGAGCGCAACCCGGACGACAAGGGCTTCGTCCCGCAGGCCAAGCGGTGGATCGTGGAGCAGACGAACGGGATCCTGATGTTCTACCGCCGTCTCGTACGCGACTACGAACACCGGCCCGACTCCTCCCGCTCCCGCGTCTTCTGGGCGATGACCTCCGTCATGAGCCGCCGCCTCACCGGAGCCACCATCGCCTCCTTCAGGACCGCATGAGCGAGAACCCCCAGGTCAAAGACATCCTGGAACACATCGAAACCCACGAGCGCGAACTGGCCGACCAGGCCGGGGAGTTGAGGGCCCGCATCGAAGAACTCACCCGGCAGCTCGGCGAACTCGACGCGGAGAGCGAGAACCTGCGCATTACCCGCAAGACCCTCCTCACTCTCCCCCTGCCCTCACCCGCCGCCGAACCGGAGGCGCCCGACATCCCGGACCACCCCGCCTACCAGCAGATACTCACCGCCCTGGCCGACGCGGGCCGGTCGATGCGCGCCCGCGACCTCTGCCAGGCCCTCGACCTGCCGATCCTTCCGAAGAACACCGAAGGCATCCGCTCCAAACTGAAACGCCTGGTCAGCCGGGGCATCCTCATCGAACCCGAACCCGGCTTGTTCGCCCGCCCCGACGCCTGAGGGCCACCCCCCACCCGCGACCAGCGGTCCTTCCCCAACCTCAACCACGAAACGGACAAGAGCTCACGTTCCGTACTCTGACAGCCGCCGTGGCCCTGTGGTGGACCATCGCGCGCCTGTTCACCGCCCACCCGCATCCCGTACTGATGCTGGCGCTGGCCGACTACTACGGCTCGCTCGCCCGCCACATCCACGTACTCGCGTGGCAGGGCCCCTACTGCTGCGAACGCGCCGCCGAGGAGCGGGCGCGCGCAAACAAGTTCCGGTGCGAGGCCACCTCTCTGCGTGCCCAGCAGCAGCGCGGCCGCGCCCGCCGCCGAAGTGCCCAGGGATACCCGACTACGAAGGAGAAGGTGTGATCATGCGCTGGCTGATGACGCTGGGCGAGCGCACTCGCCCCGACACTCCCACGTACGCCGAGCGCCCCGGCCCGCGCGAGGCGCGCGCGATCGCCCTGGCCGACGACTGCGGTCAGCTCTTCCCCATCCTCCAGGCATGGCGGGGCGGTCTCGGGCACGAACTGACCGCATGGGCCGCACAGGTCGACGCGGACAACGTCGCAAACCTCCCCCAGGAGATCACCGGCGCCTGGGACCCTGCCCTGCGGCTCGACACCATGCCGGGCGGCTACGTGAAGGTGTCCGACTACCACGACCACCAGCCGCGGTACTGGAACTGCGCCAGCGGTTCCGCTTCCTGGCCATTCCCTCAATCGGGATCTACCTACATGGCTCCCGCAACCGCCGCGCGCAGACCGTTACCGGACCAACCAGACAGCCGACACCCTCACACTAGCGATCAAGATTGCCACTAGGTACAAACGCACCTTACGCTGTCCTGGACATCACCAGGAGGAGCCCGAGCATGCCGCCCACGCCCCGCCGCCAACAAAAACCGTACATCAGCCCCCACGCGTGGGCGCAGTTCATCGACACCGTCGCCCCCCTCGAGCTCACCGGCCCCCGCGCCCTCGAGATCGCATTGGACTCCTACGCCCGCGACCTCATTCCCACCGCGGCGATCGAGGACATCGACGCCGGCGGAGGCCGCAAGCAGGTCAACATGCGCATCAGTGGGGCCGTCTGGCAGCGCGCGGACGAGAAAAGGCAGCACCAGGGCCGCTACGCCAATATGGCCACCCTCGTGAGCAAGCTGATCGGTGCCATAACGCAGGGGCGCCTGTCCATCACCATGACCGTCACGCCGAACCTGGCAGACGCTGGCGCCGCAACCCTCCAACCCGAAGCCCAGAGCGGCATCACCCCGTCGCCTCTCGCCGCCTGACCCGACCGCCACGAAGGGACCGGCCACCTATGACCACCGCATCCATCGGGCACCACGGGACAGTCCCCCCCATGCCCGAACGCAACCCCAAAGCCCTCCGCGCAGCCATCGCCCAGCACGCACCAAAACTCCTTGTCGACTTCGACCGGCACTGGCGCCGGGACATCGCAGACGCCTACGACCTCGCGCCCGTCCCCGCCTTCATGGCCCGCTGGTGGGGTGAATACGCCCTGGCCCGAAACCCCCAACTTGAGGCACACGTTCACGGCCTGGAGGACCAAGCGGCCGAAGAACCCGACTTCGCCCGCGCCAAAGTCATGATCGAAGAAGCCGGACGGCTCCGCCGCGAAGCGGCAAAAGCGGAACCAGGCCAGTGACGGACAACTTCATGGGCCCACCCTGGCAAGCCGACTGGACCGAAGAAGCCACAAGCAACTACAACGCACTGCCGCCCCAGGCCCGCACCATGGTCGAGGCCGCCCGCGCCGAACTCGTCATCGCAAAAGACCCGTACTTTCGGGGCATCGACACCGACCGCGACCTGCCAACCGGCATGAGCGTCGAACCCGTCCAGTCCACCCGCCCCAGCGGTGAACACGTCCTCTACTTCGACCACGGCCGCGGATGGCTCCGGTACCACTTCGCACCCCGCACCGCGGATCCACAGATCGTCATCGACGAATGCTTCTGGCAGTAGACGAACCCCCGCCACACCACCCGCGCCCCCGCCAACGCTGACGCCGACCGGCGGGAGCGTTGCCGCACCCGCACGCGCATGCCGCCATCACCCCAGCCGCCCCGCCGCAGGACGTCGACACTAGGCACGCGCCCACCGCGCAGCGATCACGTTCATCAGCAAGGCCCACAGTTCCTGATCCTGGGCTGTCGCCGTTCCGTGAACCGTGGTTCTGGATCACTTTCCGTGCCGCAGCCACGGAGGGTCACCACAACCGCGATCATGAACGGCCGTGGGTGATGTGTTCCTCCAGGACCTGTGGTTCCACCAGGTCGAAGGTGTAATGATCGAAAACGCAGTGGTCGACGGCGAGTTGGTGGTCGTGCGGGCCCGCGCATCGGCCGATCGGGCCGCGTGTCCCGCCTGCGGGACGACATCGGGCCGAGTGCACAGCCGATACGTACGCCGCCTCGCCGACACGGCAGTAGCCGGGCGTCCAGTGATGATCGAGTTACAGGTCCGGCGGTTCCGCTGCCGCAACCGTGGAGAGCCCGTTGCGTTGAGAGGCGCACGGCGGGTTCGGCGAGAAGTCCGGGGAAACGGACCGGGAGAGATCCCAGCACCGCGCCCCGGGCTTACTCAGCGGATGGCAGTTTACGATCGTGACGTTGCGTCAGGCTCGTTGGAACGTCCCGCCCTCGTTCCCCGGGAGCCCGATGTGTCCCTCCAGCCTCACTCCGGAGCCGAGATCCCGCCGCTGACCGCCCGGGTTGCCCGTGCGGCCAACCCTGATAGGGCTCTTTGAATCTCGTCAGAGTCGCTCTTCCCGTCACTTAGCTTGACGTTTAACCTCGCGGGTCACTCGTCCTGCTGACCTGCGGTTCTTCACGGGACAGCGGAGACGGCCGTTCTCCACGCTTCGAGATGTCGAGTCACAAAGCACGAGAGAACGGCCGCTGCCCATGAGTCTGCCTGTCGGGGTGCCCGGAATCGAGGCGTTGGGTCTGTTGTCCCGCTTTCGGGTCGAGTTCTACGAGTGTCTCTACAAGCGGGCGGACGCGCTCTTCGAGCTCACCGACGCGGTGCTGTGCGCGGACGGGCCGGTGAAGACCCTGGTCGAGCTCTCCTTGGCGGTCGAGCACCGGCGCGGGCACGGTGCGCTGTACGCGGCCCTGGACCGTGGATGGCTGGAGCCGACACGGTTGCGCCGCGCGCTGGCGGGCCTGCCGCTGCCGAAGGCGGCCGACGGGCGGATCGTGCTCGCCGTGGACGTGTCGCACTGGCTGCGACCCGACGCTCCCACCAGCGGCGACCGGCTCTTCTGTCATGTCTACGGACGCGGCGACCGCAGCTCGGACCAGTTGGTGCCCGGCTGGCCCTACTCCTTCGTCGCGGCCCTGGAGTCCGGCCGCACCTCCTGGGTCGCTCTCCTGGACGCGGTCCGCCTGGGCCCGGCCGACGACGCGACGACCGTCACTGCCGACCAACTCCACGATGTCGTCAGGCGGTTGACGAGTGCAGGGCACTGGAGGCCGGGCGACCCGGACATCCTGATCGTGATGGACTCCGGCTACGACGTCGCCTACCTGACCCACGCTCTCGCCAACCTGCCCGTCGTACTGGTCGGGCGCCTGCGCTCGGACCGGGTCATGCTCCGCGACCCCGGCCCCGCCCGGTCGGCTCCCCGGGGCGGGCGCCCCCGCCGGCATGGCGGCGTCCTCACGTTCAAGAAGCCCGACAGCTGGCACGAGCCCGACGTCACGACCGCCACGGACACCACCCGCTACGGCACGGCCAGAGCGACGGCCTGGAACCGGATGCACCCCCGGCTCACTCACCGCGGCCCCTGGCTGAACCACGTCAAAGAAGAACTCCCCATCCTGCACGGCACGTTGATCCAACTGAAGGTCGAGCGCCTGCCCGGTGACCGTGACCCGAAACCGGTCTGGCTGTGGTGCTCGGCCACCGCCGCCGCACCGGCGGAGGTGGACCTCTGGTGGCAGTCCTTCCTCCGCCGCTTCGACTTGGAGCACACCTTCCGGCTGATGAAACAGACCCTGGGCTGGACCGCCCCGAAGGTCAGGAACCCCGACACGGCCGACCTGTGGACCTGGCTGATCATCGCCGCCCACACCCAGCTCCGCCTCGCCCGGCCCCTCGCCGAGGACCTCCGCCGTCCCTGGGAACGGCCCGCAGAACCCCGCCGCCTCACCCCCGCCCGGGTCCGCCGGGGGTTTCGCAACGTCCGCGCGACAGCAGCCCGCCCAGCAAGCGCGCCGAAACCGTCCCGACCAGGCCCCGGACGGCCTCCCGGCTCGAAAAACAAACAACGGGCCAGGCGCCACGACGTCGGCAAGACCGTCAAACGCGCCGAATCGATCAAGGAACACCAAACCCAGCGAGGTTAAACGCCAAGCTTAGAAGCTGTTGTCTTTTCGATCTTGAGAGATGCGCGTCGAACGGGAGTCCCGATCGGGTGGTCGCGGGGCGCTGGGCGCATACGAACAGGGCCTC
>NZ_JBIWOE010000063.1:0-40101 GCF_044767585.1 Streptomyces sp. NPDC101225 | reverse complement strand
CCCCAATGATCACGAAGCCCGTGCCTGCTCTGGTATGCACCCCAACCGGTCACGGCCCGACCAACCGCCCGACCCCGGAACTCGCCCAAGCCCTGCTTGGTCGCACGGTGGATACCAGGTCCCCGTTTCATCCTTGATCCGAACGCGGGCGTCCTCCCCCAGCACGGCGACGCGACAAGGGGGCACCCTGCTCTGAGGACCCCGGCTGTGTACGAGTGGCTGGTGCGGTACCCGCGCTTCCACCTGCACTTCGCGTTTGATGAACTCCAACAACTCCTGCGGCGCGAACAGGCTGGTGGTGCCACGCGCACGTAGGCGTGGCTCCATTCTGACCAGAGTGAAGTGGGCAAAATCGGCGCGATGCGATAGACGACCTGTATCAGCAGTGAGGTGCCGCGTCCCGATGAACCGCATCATCAGCCTCGCGGCCACCTCGTCGGGAGTGCCGTCCGCTATGGGCACCACGTTGGCGGGGGGGCAGCACGATCCGTTCGGTGTAGGCACCCGGGCCAATGCCCCTCTACACCCGGCGCGAAGGGCATTTCGCCGGTGGCCGCGCAGAGAGCCAACGGGCCCCGGTGTCCATGAAGTTCATGCCAGCGGGGATGTGCACCCGACTCTCTTACCCGGTTCGGCCTCGAGGATCGGCCGGTCCGCGAGCTGCATCTGCTGTGGGCCGCCCAGTTCGATGGCTCGCATGCTGCGTATCTTCCTCCCTCGTCCGCTTTCCTCACGGCCCCTCACATAAAATGGACCATATGGTCCAGAAAGATGGAGAGAAGAGGCCCGTGACCGTCCGGGGGCGAGGGCACCGCGTCTGACCCTAAAGGGCGTGGCGACCCTACGCCGCATTGTGGAGGGCGCGGCCGAGCAGATCCGCGAGCATGGCGCCGCGGGAACGACCCTCGATGACATTCGCGCCCGACTTCCTCGGCGGAAAGGAGGAACTGCTGCTGGCCGTGGCTGCCGCGAGGCTGAACGCGTCCTCGAGGACCAAGAACCGCACCTCGGCGACTTGAGCACGTGGTTGGCCTGGCAGGGCTGACGCGACGCGGTCCTCCGGAAGTGCAAGCAGCAGGGCGCCAATTGTCCGCTCGGAATGCTGATCACCGAGCTGGGCCGTACGCCGGCCGCACAGGCATTCACAAGCCAGTTGATCGATCAGCGGCAGTCAGCCCTGCGTACCGGTATCCAGCGCATGCAGGACGGTGGCGGGGTCGACCGCCAGATGGACGCGGACCGAACGGCGGCCGCACTCGTCACCGCGGTGCAGGGCGGCGTGACCATCCTGATGGCAACGGGCAGCCTCACCCATCTGGAAGCGGCACTCGACACGTCGCTGACCCTGCTGCGCACCGCCGGCCTCGCGCCGCCCAGTGCCGGAACCTAACGGGCCGACGCGCAGCCGCGTCAGTTCTCACCGTGAGGCCGGTGACGCCCAGCGTTATCCGCTCTCCTTCCGAGCAACCCCTTGGGCAGGTTGAGGTCTGGTGCGGAGGGCGGGAGCCTGCAGGCGGTGAGCCAGTCCCGCTCGGCGATGTGACGGCGCATCCCAGCCGTCGGGTGAGTGTTCAAGTCGTCCCAGACCAGCACGACCGGCCGTCGAGCCGCTGGTGGGACGGTCTGGATCAGGTCGCGGTGGTACTGCCCTTAGAGGCTGCTGCGCACCTCCCGCGGCGTCATCCCGAACTCACTGCGAAAGGCGCTGGTGAATGCGCTGGCGCTTCGGAAACCGCAGGAGTGGGCGATGCGCTCGATCGGCCAGGAGCGGTACTGGAGACTTTCGAGACGGCGGCGGGCAAGGGCTAGACGTTCCTCGCGGATCAGCGCCGTGGGGGTTGTACCCGCCGCTTGCAGAATGGCCTGAACATAGCGCAGAGACCAGCCGAGCGCAGAAGCCAGGGTCTGGCTCGAAAGCTGTTCGTCGTCGGCGTTGTTACGGATGTATTGGCGGATCGAGGCCTCGACGCTTCCTCGGTACGTGGAGTCCAGCCCGGGCTCACTGGCGGAGGTCCCCAGCAGACAGAGCAGGTCGACGATGCGGTCACATACCACGTCAAAGGAGATGGCGGTGAGAGTTGCCTGTTCGGCCCTCAGGCCGTCGACCATGTCCCGGACGATGCGGCCGATCCCCTGTGAGCCGTCGTGCAGGAGCACCTTTGACAGATCGGCACCGCGGCTCTCGGCGCGCTGAGTGGGAATCACAAAGGTCGTTGCCGAGAAGTCGGGACCGTGCCACAACTTGAGAGGATGGTCGATCGGGTACAGCGCCATGCCACCGGGCTCCAGTGCATGATGTGAGTTGCCGTCCACAATTGCTCGGCCGCTCACAGGAACGAACAGCTCGACTGTGCCCCTCCCGTCGCGCGCGATGTGGCGCGCCGAACGATCGAACTCAACCTCGCCGCTCCACCACTGCACCATCTGGTACGCACTGGTCGCCTGCCGTTCGAGGCGTCCGCGGAAACCCTCCGGATCAGCGAATGTCAGTCCCATCGCACAGTGAATGGAACTGGTGAGGGCGCTCCACGCGGGCGCGGCGCCCTCCTCGGACATGACCTGCGTCTCGACTGTATACATCTCTGCGGCCCATTCTGACAGGCTGCCGCAACGCCCTGGGCAGCGCGCACATCTCCAAACTTGCAGGTCTCAGCCCCGTCTGCAACCAGTCGTACGCGCAGCGGCCTGTCGCGAGCGCGCACAAACGCCCTCCAGCCCTGACCCACCCGCACCTGCGCGCTTAGCGTCGTGCTATGAGCATCGGCTGATGCGAGAACGTGGTCAGGAGTCAGAAATGCAACAGGAAGTCTTTTATCGTGACGCCACTGAGCTAGCGAGACTGATCCGGGCCAGGGAGCTTTCTCCGATCGAGGTTGTGAGCGCTCATCTTGACCGGATTGCGGCGGTTAATCCGCGCGTCAACGCTATTACAACGCTCATGGCGGATCATGCCCTGGCAAAGGCGAAGCAGGCCGAGGAAGCGGTGTCGCGGGGGGACTCGCTGGGACCGCTGCACGGAGTTCCCTTCACGGTGAAGGACTCGTTCGATGTGGCAGGCTTCCCAGCTACGCGGGGGTCGCGGATCTTCGAGGGAAGGGTTGCCAAGAGCGACGCCACGGTGGTGACGCGGTTTATTGCCGCGGGCGGTATTCCGCTGGCGAAGACCAACCTCCCGGAATTCGCCTACTGGACCGAGTCGGACAACCTTGTCACCGGCTACACGGGCAACCCGTGGAATCTCGAGCGGACGGCCGGCGGTTCCAGCGGCGGCGAATCGGCGGCTATCGCCGCCGGCATGTCGCCTATCGGGCTGGGCAGCGATGTAGCTATCTCTCTGCGCGGCCCTGCCCACAACACCGGTATCGCGGCACTCAAGCCGACACACGGGCTTGTCCCCATGACGGGTCACTGGCCCGAGGTGCCTGGCAGGTATTGGCACGCCGGTCCCATGGCCCGCAGCGTCCGGGATCTCGCCCTCGGGCTCGGCATCCTGGCTGGCCCGGACGGCGTGGACGGATATGCCTCCGCGGCGAGTCCGGGCGCGGTGAACACACGACGTGAGGGACCGCTGAGGGTGGGCTGGCTGATCGAGCCAGGCTTCGGCGTCGTCGACCCCGATGTTGCAGCCGCCGTCGAGCGGGCTGCTCAGGCCTTGGCTGAGCACGGCATCCACATCGAGCCGGTTCATGTCCCGGCGCTGGAGGACCGCAACTGGGTCGAACTGTGCTTCGGCCTCTACGGACCAGAAGTCGGCCCCTACCTGCGGGAGTTCATTGGCGACCGCGACGCGGACCTGCACCCCGTCATCACGGCCACCCTCGCCCTGCCTGAGCCGTCACTCGCCGACTACGTCACGGCAGAACGCGAGGTCGAGCGGCTCAAGTCCGCCTTCGCCGACTACTTCACGGGCTATGACGCGCTGCTGTGCCCGGTGGTGACCATCCCCGCACCGGTGCCCAGCCTCTCGGAGTACGACGTCAACGGCGTCACCATGCCCTACTACGACGTCATGCGGGCCACCGCCCCCTTCAACATCACCGGTCTGCCTGCCCTGGCCGTGCCCTTCGGTGTGACCCGCGACAACCTCCCCATCGGGGTGCAGTTGGTCAGCTCGTGGTTCGCGGAGCAGACGATCCTGGAACTGGGCTCCCTCCTCGAGCCGCACAACGCACTGCACAACCAGCGGCCCCCCCTCTAACCAACCGCATACAGCCAACCCCCTACCACGCAGCCGCACCGCCTCAGGTTTCCTGTCTGCCACCTCCAGGCCACCGCGCGACCGGTTCCAGATCGCGCGGTGGTGCCGTACTGCAGCCGCGCGAGCGTGAGCGGTCAACGCGTCGGCGGTCGACCAGTCGGCCCGCCGCCCGGCCTGCAAGCGCCGGGAGGAGGAACGTATCGGCATACCTTGCCGCTTAACACATCGGACCAGGGACGCCCTTTCCTCGAGAAATGTCGCAGCGGTGCATCTATAGCCCGTTTCAGCTGACTGCAGCTGGTGACGATGCCGAACCAGAGCGCACAGACGTGTCGCGCATGCGCACAGAAACCAAGATTCCTTGACGATTCCTCCATGGTGTTCCTAAATTTAGCGGCGGCTGAATTTGCGGCGATGTGTATGTGTCGGTTTAGGAATCTCCTCGATTGCATCATTACTTTACAGGTGCCGAATGCGGAGGACAGCACCGTCCGCTCATTCCTCGCATCCGCAAGATTTCACTCTGCAGGAAGCGAGGACATCAGCCACCACGAGAATCTGTTCGATCGCAAAGGATGCACTCATGGATATTGCAGGAAAGATTGCACTGGTCACCGGAGGAGCATCCGGCCTTGGCCGGGCCACTGTGGATCAACTGGTGCAGCTGGGTGCACAAGTTGTGGTCATCGACCTCCCGACCTCGGGAGGAGAGGCGCTGGTGAAGGAAAGCGACGGCCAGATCACCTTTGTTCCCGGCGACGTCACAAACGAGTCCCATGCCGAAGAAGCTGTGCATACCGCTGCCGGGCTCGGCGAGCTCGCGGTTGTGGTCAATTGCGCGGGCACCGGTGCGCCCGAGCGTGTGATCGGCCGTGACGGCGCCCAGCCGCTGGCATCGTTTGCCCGGATCGTCAACATCAATCTGATCGGTACATTCAACGTCCTGCGAGTGGCTGCAGCAACGATGGCTGCCCAGGAAAGCTCAGACGAGGACCGCGGGCTCATCGTCAACACGGCGTCGGTGGCGGCTTTTGACGGCCAGATCGGCCAGGCCGCCTACTCGGCGTCGAAGGCAGGTGTCGTCGGCATGACCCTGCCGATCGCCAGGGAACTGGCCCGACACCGTATCCGCGTCGTCACCATCGCGCCCGGTCTGTTCAGGACCCCCCTCTTCAGCACCCTTTCCGACGATGTCATAGCCGCCCTCAGCTCTTCGGTCCCGCACCCCAACCGACTTGGCAAGCCGGAGGAATACGCCCAGCTCGTGGCCAGCATCGTGGGTAACCCGTACCTCAACGGAGAAACCATCCGACTGGACGGTGCAATCCGCATGGCCGCCAAGTGACGTCACAGGCACAAGCCTTGGCCTCCCCCAGGAGTGAGGATATGAAGCGAGGACTGTACGGCCCGGACCATGAGGCTTTCCGTGAGACCGTCAGAGAGTTCGTGGCTCGCGAGGTGATCCCTCACGTCGATCGCTGGGAGAGCCAGCGCCTTATCGACCGGGACGTCTGGCTCACCGCTGGCAAGCAGGGCATCATCGGCCTGTCCAGTCCGCAGCAGTACGGAGGCGGGGGCATAGGTGACTATCGCTTCCGGGCGGTGGTGCTCGAAGAGCTGGCCCGGGCGAACACAGCCTCGCTCGCTTCGAGTTTCAGCCTCCAGGACGACATCGTCATGCCCTACATCATTTCGCTGGGCACTGACGAACAGAGACGTCGCTGGCTGCCGGGGATGAACGCCGGCGAACTGATCGGTGCGATTGCCATGACGGAGCCGGGGACCGGCAGCGATTTGCGTGGCATCCGAACCACGGCCACCAAGGTCGCAGGCGGCTGGCGCGTCACCGGTACCAAGACGTTCATTACCAGCGGGCTTCAGTCGGATCTGGTGATCACCGTTGTACGGACGGACCCGGACCCCAACTCCCGCTCGACAGCGCTCAGTCTGTTGGTGGTTGAACGGGGTATGGAAGGCTTCACGCGCGGGCGAAAGCTGGACAAAGTGGGGCAGTGGGCACAGGACACCGCCGAGCTGTTCTTCGAGGACGTCTTTGTCCCAGACCACAACGTCCTGGGCGAGGTCGGTGACGGACTCGGCCAGTTGATGTCCCACCTGCCGCTGGAACGACTCTCGATCGCCGCGCAGGCGGTGGCTTTTGCGGACGCGATCTTCAAGGGCACTGTGGAGTACACCCGGCAGCGTGAGGCCTTCGGGCGTCCCGTCGCCGACTTTCAGAACACTCGGTTCGTCCTGGCGGAAATGGCGACCGAACTCGATGTAACCCGGGCGTTTGTCGACAAGGCCATTCTGGCGTACAACGAAGGCGTCCTGACCGCGGTCGATGCCGCGAAGGCCAAATGGTGGGCGACCGACGTGCAAAACCGGGCTGTCGACCGCTGCCTCCAACTGCACGGAGGCTACGGATACATGATGGAGTATCCGGTGGCCAGGGCATTCCAGGATGCCAGGGTTCAGAAGATCTACGGTGGCACCAACGAGATCATGAAACATGTCATCGGACGCGACCTGACAGGCCGAGACTAGCGCTCGCCCCGGCGTCCGACAGCGGTCTGCCACATCCCGCGGCTGCCCCTCCCCGCAGGTGAGGAGCAGCGACCAACCCCCATTGCACAGCGGACAGACCTGCCCCATGCCGGCAACTGACCGATCCCGGCATGGGTGGAGCCCGGTCACCGAAAAGTGTGCGGGTGCGGATCTGGAGGCGCCCACACACGCTCCTTGGGAGTCACCATGACAACAGCCCACTCCACCCGCCCCACCCCCGGACACGGCCCTCTCAACGGCGTGACCGTGATCGAACTCGGCGGCATCGGCCCTGGGCCGTTCTGCTCAATGGTCCTGGCTGACCTTGGCGCACACGTCATCCGAGTGGTCAAGCCGGGCAGTGGCGAGTTCAACCCGGTGCTGGACCGCGGTAGGACTGCGATCGAGGCCGACCTCAAGTCGCCGGCCGGTGCTGCTCTCGTACATGCCTTGCTGGCCCGCTCCGACGCGGTCATTGAAGGCTTCCGGCCGGGAGTCGCGGAACGGTTGGGATTCGGCCCTGATGCATTGCAGTCTCTCTTTCCGAGCATGGTCGTGGGGCGGGTCACCGGCTTCGGCCGGAGCGGACCGCTGGCCGACCGGGCCGGCCACGACATCAACTACATTGCGCTCTCCGGGACACTGCACAGCATCGGGCGGAGCGGCGAACGCCCCGTCGTGCCGCTGAATCTGCTTGGCGACTACGGCGGCGGAGGTATGCTCCTCGCCGTCGGCATGGTTGCGGCGCTTCGGCACTCAGCATTGACGGGTGTGGGCCAGGTCGTCGACACCGCCATGGTTGACGGCTCGGCACTGTTGATGGCATTGATCCATGGGATGTCCGCCACCGGTGATTGGCTGCCGGAACGCGGTTCAAACCTCGTGGACACCGGTGCGCCCTTCTATGACACATATGAGTGCGCGGACGGGAAGTTCGTAGCGGTGGGAGCCCTGGAACCGGTGTTTTTCGCGCAGTTCGTCGATGGTCTGGGCCTGACCGGCCACCCGGTTGTTGCCCATCAGAACGACCGCAGCACCTGGCCTGCGATGCGCGAAGAGTTCACCGCTGCGTTCAAGCTCCGGACACGTGACGCGTGGGAGGCGAGGTTCGAGGGCCGTGACGCCTGCGTCACCCCCGTTCTGTCGGTGACCGAAGCCGCCGCGCATCCCCACAACGCGGCCCGAGGTGTCTTCATGGTCGCCTCGGACGGGGCGCAGCATCCAGCTCCCGCACCCCGTTTCTCGGCGACTCCGCTGAGTACGCCTGTCTCTGCAGGCCGGGAACGGCTCGCCCCCGCTGAGGTCTTGCGCGGCCTGGGCTATGCGGAGCACGAGATCGCGAAGCTGTTCCAGGTACCGGCCAGCTGAACGCCATCGGTGTGGCGGCAGCGATCCTCAACTCCCATTCCATGGTGTCAGGTTGACGGGATAATTCTGAGTAGCGGGTAAGTAATTCCACTGCGCATGAAACTGTCGTCAACGCGCATGACCAGCACGTTCGCTTGTTCACTGCCGCGCAGGTGCGTAGCTTGGCAGACAGAGAGAATCGAACTTGACCGGGTGAGCATTTAATGCAGTTTTGAAAGCGACGAAGTGCTGCAATCCATGTAAGTGCCGAGATCAGTTATGACCTGGGATGAGTAAATCTGACGCTGTTGCTTGCTGCCTCTGAGTCGAAGACATCCTGAAGCGCTGCGGGCATTCGTTAACAGGCCTGTCGTCTGCTCTGTCACATAGGTCAAAGGAGACCCAATGTCGAATCTCGCACTGAATCTCTACCGCACCGCACAATCCAGTCCGGATCGTGTTGCCCTGCGGATTGACAAGGCCGAGGTGTCTTACGCGGAACTGGGGCACGCCACCTCCTGCATGGCGCGGACCCTGCTCGATGCTGGTGTGCGACCGGGGGACGCGGTGGGGCTGATGCTGCCGAACGTGCCGCATTTCGCTGTGGCATATCACGCGATCCTCCAGGTCGGCGCGATAGTCGTACCGATGAATGTGCTGCTGAAGGAGCGCGAGGTTGCCCATGCTCTGAACGATTCCGGTGCCGGCCTGATTGTCGTCTGGGCGGACTACGCGGCACAGGCGGAAGCCGGCGCGCGAGCGGCGGGCGCCGCAGTGCACGTCGTAGGTCCCGAGGACTTCCAGCGGCTTCTTGAGGAGGACGCCCCCAGCGTGCCGGTGCAGGAGCGCGCTGACGGCGACACCGCCGTACTCATCTACACCTCGGGGACCACCGGAATCCCCAAGGGGGCAGAGATCACCCACCACGGGATCCGAACGGCGACGCGCGTACTCCGCGACATCTATCGGATCTCCAGTAGCGATGTCCTCCTGGCCACCCTTCCGCTCTTCCACGCCTACGGCCAGGTGAGCGTGATGAACGCGGCCATTCTCGCCGGAGCGGAGATCGTCATGATGCCGCGGTTCCAGCCGGATGAGGCGCTTGCTCTCATCGAACGCCACCGCATTTCGGTCTTCCAGGGCGTTCCCACCATGTTCAACTCCATGACCAGGTCGGAGAACGCCGAAAAGGTCGACACCTCCTCTCTTCGTTGTTGCGTCTCGGGCGGCTCATCCATCCCGCCCGAAGTGCTGCGCTCCTTCCAGGATGCCTTCGGGGACGTGCCCGTCCTCGAAGGCTACGGCCTCTCGGAGACATCGGCGATTACAGCCATCGGGCGCCTGGACCGTCCGCATAAGGTCGGGTCGGTTGGCTTTCCCATCGAGGGCGTCGAGGTGAAGATCACCGACGATTCGGGGACCGACGTACCGGCCGGTACTCGTGGGGAGATCCTCGTCCGCGGTTGGAACGTCGTTCCGCGTTACCACAACATGCCCGAGGCGACGGCCGAGGCCATCCGTGACGGCTGGCTGTACACCGGGGACATCGGTCTGGTCGACGACGACGGCTATGTATTCATCACCGGGCGGAAGAAGGAAATGATCATCCGTGGTGGTTACAACGTGTATCCCCGCGAGATCGAGGACGTCCTGCATCAGCATCCGGCGGTGCGGGAAGCGGCCGTCATAGGCATCCCCGACGAACTGTTCGGCGAGGAGGTCGCAGCGGCGATCGTGCTGCACGAAGGATTCGAGGACCTCGACCTGGGGACGATCCGGGACTTCGTCAAGGAGCGCGTCGCCGCCTACCGGTACCCGCGGCACCTCTGGACCGTCGACGCTCTGCCCCGAAACCCCAGCGGGAAGATCCTCAAGCGCGAGATCCGTCCACCGAAGTCGGTCGGCCGGTAAGACCAACCCGTTTCCGAACTTCCCCCCTGTGCACATTCCATGCCGTCCGCTCGCTGACGGCTGTCAGGAAGGAGCGATCCGCTCATGACCAATGCCGTTGTCGTCGACGCCGTCCGCACACCGGTCGGGAAGCGAGGCGGTTCCCTCGCGGGTATCCACCCTGTGGACCTGTCCGGCCTCGTGCTGCGTGCACTCGCAGAGCGATCCTCGCTCGACCCGCGCGAGATCGATGACGTCGTGTGGGGCTGTGTGACCATGACCGGAGAGCAGGCCGGCAACATCGGTCGCTACGCGGTGCTGGCCGCCGACTGGCCGGAAGAGATTCCGGGTACCACCGTCGACCGGCAGTGCGGATCGTCCCAGCAGGCAGCCGAGTTCGCCGCCGCGGGTGTCATGGCAGGCCACTACGACGTCGTGGTGGCCGGCGGCGTCGAGTCGATGTCCCGCGTGACCATGGGCGCCACCCTGGTGCAGGGGCCCGGCCTGCCCTACGGCCCGCGCGTCGCCGCCCGGTACGGGCAGGACGACTTCAACCAGGGCGTCAGTGCGGAAATTATCGCCGAGCGGTGGGGCTTGGACCGGACGGCACTGGATTCCTTCGCTCTCGAATCGCACGCCCGGGCGGCGGCCGCCGCTGACGCCGGACTCTTCGCGGACCAGATCGTGCCTGTCACCGTGACGGATCCGGACGGCACCGACCGTCAGTTCGCCGCAGATGAGGGAATCCGTCGCGGGGGCACTCTCGAGACGCTGGCCAAGCTTCGACCGGCGTTCCGCGAGGACGGCCTGATCACCGCAGGTAATTCCTCGCAAATATCGGACGGCGCGGCGGCGCTGCTGATCATGAGCGAGGAGAAGGCCCGCAGCCTCGGCCTGCGACCGATGGCCCGATTCCACACCGCCGCGCTAGCTGCAGTCGATCCTGTCACCATGCTCAGCGCCCCCATCCCGGCAACGCAAAAGGCACTCAAGCGTTCCGGACTGGGGATCGCGGACATCGGCGTGTTTGAGGTGAACGAGGCGTTCGCCAGCGTGCCACTGGCCTGGCAGGCCGAGACGGACGCCGACCCGAAGCGGGTGAACCCCAACGGCGGCTCCATCGCCCTAGGCCACCCTCTCGGCGGCTCAGGCGCCCGGATCATGACCGACATGCTTCACCACATGCGCCGAGAGGGCATCCGCTACGGCCTGCAGACGATGTGCGAGGGCGGCGGCGTCGCCAATGCCACGGTGCTGGAGCTGCTGGACCGGTGACCGACGTCGCACAGCTCGAAGGACACAGGAAAGCAATGAATCACTGCGAGCTCATCCACGCGGCCCAGGTGGCAATGCGCCTGGGCCACTGCCCGACGGGGGAGAGCCAATGAGAGAGACCACCTCCCCGCTCGGGCTCGGCAACACTGCATTCGGCGAGATCGTGACGGGACGGTACAGCTGCCGAGGCTTCCAGCCGGACCAGCTCCCGGATGACCAGGTCGAGTACGTCCTACGCGCCGCGCAGCGGACCCCGTCCTGGTACAACGCGCAGGCATGGGAGGTCCATATCGTCCGCGGTGAGGCCAAGGACCGCCTCAGCGAGGCGCTGCTGGCGGCCGCCGACCCCGGCGGCGAGCCCAGCTCGGACTTCCCCTTGCCTACCACATACACCGGTCCCCGACGCGACCGTCGCCGGGCCGCCGGCTTTGGCCTCTACAACGCGGTGGGCATCGCCAGGGACGATTTCGAGGGCCGCGAACGGCAGGCGCGGGAGAACTTCACGTTCTTTGGGGCCGGCCAGGTTGCCATCGTCACGCTGCACGAAGAGCTCGGACCGTATGCCCTCGCGGACGTGGGCGCATACGCCGCGACTTTCTGCTACGCGGCACAGGCGCTCGGGATCGGCACCATCATCCAGGGAGCGATCGGCGTCTACGCCGGCGCGGTCCGCAAGGCGCTCGACATCCCAGTGGAGCAGCGCATCGTGTGCGGGATCTCATTCGGCCGGCCGGACCCGTCCCATCCGGCGAACGGCTTCCGGACCGAGCGGGCCGAGCTTTCCGAGTTCGTCCGCTGGCGCGACAGTTGAGCGCCATCGGACGCCAACGGCCGGCCCTGAGGGTGGCCGGCTGTGAGCCGGAGTCGGGGAAGGCCCTTTGCCTCCGCGGCAATCCCCGACTCCGGTTGCACCAACCGGCGAGCCCGGCCTTGGACCGTCGGAACGAGGGTGGATACGCCTGGTCTCCGGCTGGGGGTGGGTGGCCTTGGCGGCCCGCCCCTTGCCCGCTCCGCCGCACGAGGTGCCGCTCTTGTCATCAACGCATCAGTATTCGCTCAGCATTTCGGCCCCATCCGCCTGACAAAGCGAGATCGGCGATGCGACCCAGGCATGGGTCGAGTGGAGAAATTGAAGCATGCAATTGATCACGAATATGGAGCGAACATGACCGACGCGGTTCTTACCGACTTCGCCGACGGCACGGCAGTCATCACCATCAACCGTCCCGAGACACGCAACGCGCTCAATGCTGAGGTCGCCCGAGGCGTCGCGGCAGCCCTCGACGAGCTGGACGCCCGCGATGACCTGATGATCGGCATCATCACCGGAGCCGGCGGCACCTTCTGCGCAGGCATGGACCTCAAGGCATTTCTTGACGGAGAGACGCCGGACATCCCCGGCCGCGGGCTCGTCGGACTTACCCAAGCCTCCCCGCGCAAGCCGCTGATCGCGGCGGTAGAGGGCTACGCCCTAGCTGGCGGCTGCGAAGTCGCGCTGGCCTGCGACCTTATCGTGGCCGCCGCCGACGCACGTTTTGGACTGCCGGAGGTCAAGCGGGGCTTGATCGCAGCCGCTGGTGGCCTGCTGCGCCTCCCGCAGCGCATCCCACGCCAGGTGGCGATGGAATACGCCCTCACCGGTGAATTCCTCGATGCTCCGCGTGCTCAAACCCTGGGACTGGTCAATCGCCTCTCGCCGAAGGGCGGCGCGCTTGCGGCGGCACACGGACTGGCCAGCCAAATCCGCGCGAACGGCCCGCTGGCTGTTCGCGCGACCAAGTCCATCATCACGCAGTCCGAGGAATGGCCGACCGGGGAAGCGTGGACACGCCAGCAGGCCCTCGTGAACATGGTGTTTGAATCCGAAGACGCCAAGGAAGGCCCTCGAGCCTTCGCAGAGAAGCGCGCCCCACGCTGGACTGGACAGTGACACCCGCCTGAGCAGAGCGCCCCTATGTATTCCGCATGTGGGCAAGGATGTGACTCCAGAAACATTCGACATGAGCACCCGCATGCGGCGAGCAACGTTTCCTGTGCCAAGAATTACCAGGGGACCTTCTGTGTATGCGACACCTGAAGTGAGCCGTGAATGGCGTCTCGTGTCCCGCCCCATGGGACGGCCGAAGCCGCGTGACTTCATGCTCCGAACTGTACCGCTGCCCGCACCAGGCCCGGGCCAGGTCCTGGTGCGTAATCTCATGATGTCGGTGGACCCTTACACATGCGGCAGGGCGCACGAAACAAGGACTGATAGTCCTTCACGCCTACTGGGCGAATCCATTGACGGACCGGCAGTAGGGATAATCGTGGTCTCAGCAGCAAAGGGACTTGCTGCCGGCGACTACGTGACTCACTACCGTGGCTGGTGCGACTATTTGACGCTGCATACCGACCTGGTCACGGCTATCGATGTCACAATGGCCGCGCCCTCCACTTATCTCAGCGTTCTCGGAGACCCGGGGCTTACCGCTTACGCGGGCCTCATTCGGATGGGTGAACTCAAGTCGGGCGACACGGTTTTTGTATCGGGTGCAGCAGATGCGGTGGGCGGAATTGCCGGACAGATCGCCAAACTGAAAGGAGCAGGCCGCGTCGTTGGCAGTGCCGACTCGGACGAGAAGGTCAACCTACTCACCGAGGAATATGGTTTTGACGCCGCCTTCAACTACCAAGGTGGTCCCGCGACCGACCAACTGAAACAGGCGGCGCCCAACGGCATCGACCTATACTTCGATAATGAAGGCGGCGAACATCTCGAGACCGTCATGGAAAACCTTGTTTTAGGGGGGCGGATTGTGATGGCCGAGACGCCATTGCAGCAGACAGCAACCGCGCCCTCGGTCAGCGTCCGCAACCTCCTCCGGCTCGAACCCGAGCGTTTGCGGATCCGGGGCTTGACCCTCAATGATCACACGGACCTACGTCCCGAATTCATACACGAGGCTGGCGCATGGTTGCAGGGCGGAAACCTGCACTACCGCGAGACCATCGTAAACGGGCTGAATAATGCCGTGGATGCCTTCTTCGCAATGATGGAAGGCGCCAACACCGGCAAGATGATCATAAAAATGGACAATTGAGTAGGCACTGCAAATCCGCATGTGGCACCCGACTGCGCATTTTATCGATTCGATCGGCCGTTGATTCTAGGGCCGTCTCGCACACTCGCTGTCGCGGATACAGACCTGTAAACGGAGCTGCATATGAGCATCCTGGACAAATTCCGGCTTGACGGCCAGGTCGCCATTGTTACTGGTGCGACTTCTGGGCTCGGGATCCCTATCGCCTGCGCACTGGCCGAAGCCGGGGCTGACATTGTCCTCGCCGGCCGCCGCGCCGACCGGCTGAAGGGCACAGCCTCACTGGTGCAGGAACGGGGCCGCAGAGCTCTCCGCGTACAGACTGATATTTCTTCCCCGGCCGATTGCCAGGCCCTTGCAAAGGAAGCTGCCATATTCGGCCCGGTCGGCGTGTTGGTCAACAACGCCGGAATTGCTACTGCCATCCCCGCAAGCCGGGAGACTCCCAAGGAATTCCAGTCCGTTCTGGATGTCAACCTATCTGGCGCCTACTGGATGGCGCAGGCCGCCGCCAGCGTGATGAACGACGGGGGCTCTATCATCAACATATCCAGTGCAATCGGTCTGGTGACTGCCGGACTTCCCCAAGCTGCCTACTCTGCCTCCAAGGCGGGCCTGCTCGGGCTGACCCGGGACCTCGCCGGCCAGTGGAGCTCACGCAAAAACATCCGGGTCAACGCCATCACGCCCGGATATTTCATTTCAGAAATGTCGGATACATTCGCCGACGGCTATCTGGAATCCCGGGTGAAGACTCTCCCGATCCCCCGCGTTGGTGACGGCGGGGAGCTGGCGGCAGCGGTTCTCTTCCTTGCCTCCGCCGGGGCTAGCTATATCACAGGGGCTACTCTTACCGTGGACGGAGGGCTGACCATCTCTTGACCGAAGGCGGCGCACGCGCTTTGCAAGGTCGACGCTGCCGTCCCAGTCCGAGTCCGTACTTGTTGCCGGCGCTGAATACACCCGAAGTAGTGCACCACAACTTTTCCTCGTGCCCTGCCCGCCCATGCGGTGGCTGGCGCTCGCGTGCCCCAAGTGATCACTTTCACTGGCTTCCACCTGGCTCCGACAACAGCGGCTGATCGTGTGACTGTTGGCTGTATGTGGTCATCATGGGGAAGCGTCCGTCACGGCTGGATCGTGCCAGGTGAACTGTGGTCGCTGATCGAGCCGTTGCTCCCCGAACCAGCATCGAAGCCCCTCGGGGGAGGGCCACGGTCGTCCGACCGGCAGGCGCTGTGCGGGGTCTTGTTCGTGCTGCGTACCGGCATCCAATGGGAGTACCTGACGCAGGAGTTGGGCCCCGGCTCGGAAGGTGACCGGCTGGTCGGCGTCTGGGACCAGCTGCATCAGGTCCTGCTCAGGAGCTGGATCGAAGAAGCACTGGACTGGGCGCCGGGCGGTGATCGACTCCTCCCACGCGCGAGCTGCCTGCCGGGCCCAAACCGGGCTCAGCCCGCTCGACCGTGCACGGCCGGGCCTGGCGGCTCGGTGGCGCCCGCTGGAGCAGTTCATGCACGATGTCGGCAGGTGCGGCCGCACCGTAGACCTCGCCCTCGACGGCTTCACCGGCTCCGGGGCCGTCATTCTGCCGGAGCACAAGGAGTACCTCTTGGACGGGGATACCGACATCACTTCCCCGCACGAGACCGTGGGGACGGAGCCGGACGATATCGTCTCCCGGGTCCGCATGCGTGACATCAGCCAGGTGCTCCTGGCCGGCATGGCCGCCGGCCTCGGGGCACCGAAGGCCCCCACGGAACTGCTGGAACGAGGTTCGAGGCCGTGGGTCGTCCGCGACGCCACAGTCGGACCACACCCTTCCGAGAGTGGGGCTTCAAACTGCCTCACGAGGCACCGCTGTGCTGCCGGTGCCCCCGCTCGAGGCACCCTGGACGCGCCGATTCCATCGGCCCCGGTCACCGACCGGCTCGACGAGATCATGAGCGTCTACGGCACCCCCTCGAGGAACTCCTCCACGAGGAATGCGGTGACGGCATCAGGAGCGCCATCGACTTCCGCACGGAGGCATGGAGGTATCCGTCAGCAGGACGACGCCGGAGACCATGTCGGGATCACCATGAACGGCAAGTTCTTGCCCTGCAAGGCCTATCGAGGGCCCGCGCCGAGGTCCCCTAGTGCCGAAGCAGGCAACGTTTGCCCTGTTGTGATGCGACGCGCCGTCCCGGTGCTGTGCCAGGCGGCGCGTGTCCCGTCACCCTGTCCGGGTGGCTGAACGAGTACGTGTACGTGAGATCGACGATGACGAGGGCAGACGGCTGCTTCGGATCATCCGCCGGGGAACCGGGTCGGTGGTGACCTGGCGGCGCGCCCAGATGGTCCTGCTCTCCGCCCAGGGCATGCCGGTGGCGAAGATCGCCGAAGTGACGTTCACCAGCGCGGACCGGGTCCGGGATGTGATCCACAACTTCAACGCCGACGGCTTCGACTCGCTGTATCCGAAGTACAAGGGCGGCCGGCCCAAGACCTTCACCCTGCCCGAGCGGCGCGAGATCAAGAAGATCGCGAAGTCCAAGCCGACCGAACACAACCTGCCCTTTTCAACCTGGAGTCTGACCAAGCTGGCGGACTTCCTGGTCGCCGAGGGGGTGGTCGACGACATCAGCCACGAGGGCCTGCGCATCCTGCTCCGTGAGGAAGGCGTCTCCTTTCAACGCATAAAGACCTGGAAGACCTCCAAGGATCCTGACTACGCGGCCAAGAAGGCCCGCGTCGAACACCTCTACGCGATCGCCGACGGCGAGGTCATACCCGAGGCGGACGAGCCCGAAGTCGTCTTCTGCATGGACGAGTTCGGACCGCTCAACCTGATGCCGCACCCGGGCCGGCAGTGGGCCGAGCGCTCCGGCAAGCACAAGGACCCCGACCGCGAACCACGCCGCAGGCGGCGGGCGACCTACAACCGCTACGGCGGAGTACGGCACCTGTTCGCCGCCCTGGACCTGGCCAAGGACAAGCTCTACGGCCACATCAAGCCGGTCAAGAGGCGCACCCAGTTCCTGGAGTTCTGCCGCTACCTACGCACCCTCTACCCGCCCCAGGTCCGTATCGCGATCGTCTGTGACAACTCCCCTCATCTGACCACGAAGAAGTGCCGGCGGGTTGGCACCTGGGCGGCAGCGAACAATGTCGAGATCGCCTACACCCCGACCAACAGCTCCTGGCTCAACCGCATAGAAGCCCAGTTCACCGCCCTGCGCTACTTCACCCTCGACGGCACCGACCACGCCAGTCACAAGGAGCAGGGCAGCATGATCCGCCGCTACATCATCTGGCGAAACCGCCACGCAGACGACCGGCGCCTGCGCGCCGTCGTGGACAGGGCCAACATCGCCTGAAACCGCATGAAGGCAGAGAAGATGACCACACCGACCGACCGTGTCGACCACGAGCTGATCCAGGCAGCGGCGCACGTCGCGGCCACACGCTGCCGCGGCGACAACCACACCATGGCGGCCGCGGCCCGCGCCCGAGACGGCCGGATCGTCACTGCGGTGAACGCCTATCACTTCACCGGAGGACCCTGCGCGGAGCTGGTCCTGATCGGCACCGCTGCCGCCCAGGGCGCCTATGACCTGGACACCATCGTCGCCGTGGGTGACCGCGACCGAGGCGTCGTGCCCCCATGCGGCCGCTGCCGCCAAGTCCTTCTTGACTACTTCCCAGCGCTGAAGGTCATCGTCGGGACAAACGACGGCCTCCGGATGGTGCCCGTCACCGACCTGCTTCCCGAAAGCTACATCTGGGCGGACCACCAGCTCGACGCTGAGGAGAGCACACCACTCAGCACGAGCTGACGCCCCAAGCGGTTACAGGGCAAACGTTGCCTGCTGCGGCACTAGCTCGCAGCCTCCCGGTGCCCAGCACGGCCCGGTGGACAACCGGCAGGAGGCTCCGTTCACCGAATGAACCCATGAGTCGCATGCGAAGCAAAAAGGCCTGCGCTGCAGGGGAGTTGAGATACGCCGACCCAGGAGTAGCTGAAGGGGCGGTCACCGGGCAGCCGACTTTCCGGTGCCAGTTCTCCGTGAACCGCCACATCACCAGCACGTCACACGTCGCCCGTGCCGCGAGGGTTCACACGGCAGAACTTGAACAGCCGCAACGCACGTCACCTGGTTCACGGCAGCCTTGATTTCCATGTAAATTACACGATTGCTCTCCATGTAGGACAGTGCGTCTGCAAGCAAGCGCCATGCGCTTTTCGGACAGCCGTTGCCATAAGGCCTAGCTACGGTTGCCTGACTCGGATGAGGCGCCCTGCAGCGCAGCGGATGTTCTTCTGCCACAGCTGGTACTTCTCATCCGGCCCATTCATTGCACAAAGGTGTGCCAGTAGCTCGGACCGAAGGAGCGGCATCACCAGGCGCGCCTGGCCGTGCGGAGGAATCACCCCTGCCGCATATCCAGGCGCCGAAAAGCTTTGAGCGAGACGTCGTGCAGGATCGGGCTGCTACCACAGCCGAACTTCGGCATACGTCTCGAGTCGCTCACTTCGACTGAGGAGATGCCGGGATGCGCCCCTACGCACGTACCTTCTTGAGGTACCTGGCCGTGCTGTTGACTTTCCCCCTGCTCGCATTGGCCACTGCCTGCGGCGCGAGCCAGAACACCGGCGGCCAGGCGGCAGGAGCCGCCTCAACGACGAATGTGGCCAAGGCAGCCGCATTCGTGAAGCAGTACATGAACACCGACGAGCGAGCGCTTCCTACCAGTGCGCCCAGACCACAGCGCGGCAAGAAGGTCTGGATCATCTCCTGCAGCCAGGCAGCAGAAGCATGCCAGCACAGTACCAACGGGATGGTCGAGGCAGGCCGGCTCGTGGGCTGGGACACGACCATCTTCGACGGAAAAGGCGACCCGGCGAACTACTCCCGTGGTGTGCGCACAGCCGTGGCCAGCAAGGCCGACGCAATCGTCCTCGTGGCCGTTGACTGCTCCGCAGTCAAGGCACCGCTGCAGGAGGCGCGCCAGGCCGGCGTGAAGATCTTCAGCATCTACAGCGTCGACTGCAACCAGCCCTTCGGCGGCGGCGGCGCTCGCCTTTTCGACGGCCAAGTTGACTGGGGTCCGAAATTCGGCTCCATGGCGGGCTCGATCGAGAACTCGTTTGCCCGGCTGATGGCCGAATACACAATCTGGAAGACAAACGGCAAGGCAAACATCATCGCCATCACCGAGGATGATTTGAGCATCGTCCACCAGACCTATGTCGGGTATCTGCGCTGGATCAAGACCGACTGCCCGTCCTGCAAGGTGACCGAGCTTCCCATCGCCTTCTCGGATCTTCTGCAAGGCAAGCTGCAGGCGAAGGTCTCCTCCGTGCTCACCCAGAACCCTCAGGCCAACGTGGTCATGGCTCCCTACGATGCCCTCGTCGTCGGCGGCGTCGCCGCGGCGGTGCAGGGCTCGGGCCGAGACAAGCAGATCCTTCTGACCGGTGGTGAAGGATTCGCCGCCAACGTTCAGATGATCCGCAATGGCACAGGCCAGGACTTCGCCGCCGGCGCGCCGAGCCGCTGGGCCGGGTTCGCCGCCGTCGACCAACTCAACCGGCTCTTCCATGGGCAGCCCACCGTCGACGAGGGCATCGGCCAGGCGGTCATCGACAAGGACCACAACCTTCCGACCAAGACTCCCTTCTATGACGGGAAGGCCGACTACGAGGCCAACTTCCGCAAGATCTGGGGGGTGAAGTAGGCATGGACGTGGCGCTGCACGCCGAGCGGCTGTCGAAGACCTTCCCCGGCAACCGTGCGCTGGACAACGTGTCGCTGCAGGTGCGCCGAGGCGAAGTGCATGCGCTGGCGGGAGGGAACGGCTGTGGGAAGTCGACGCTGATCAAGGTCCTGGCCGGAGTTCACCGGGGCGATCCCGGTGGAACCATCACGGTCCACGGACAGCAGACGACCTCGGACGCCATCACTCCGGAGTGGGCACGGCGGACCGGCATGCGTTTCGTCCATCAGGACCTCGGACTTTTCAATCATCTGACCGTTGCGGAGAACGTCTTCACCAGTTCGGACTACCCCAAGCGCTTCGGCCACATCGACTGGGGCCGGGTGCGGCGAGAGGCTGCTGCAACGCTGGAACGGTTGAACATTCGGGTCCCCCCAACTCGCCTGCTGGGTGACCTGCGGCCGGCTGAGCGCACCCTTGTGGCCATCGCTCGTGCCCTGCACGGCGGCGCGCAGGACGGCCATGTGCTCGTGCTCGACGAGCCCACAGCCCCGCTGCCTGCCGCTGAGGTGGACATGTTGTTGGAGGCAGTCCGCCGGTTTGCGGCAGCCGGTGAGGCGATCGTGTACGTATCGCATCGCCTAGACGAGATCCTCGACGTCTGTGATCGGGTGACCGTACTGCGCGACGGCCAATACATCACCGAACGCGAGACCCGTGAAATGACTCAGTCCTCGCTGGTGGCCGACATTGTGGGCGGATCGATCGACTCGGTCTACCCGGACATGCCGCCGGTGCGGGAGGCAGCGCCCATACTCTCGGTTCGCGGCCTCTCCGGCGGACCACTCACCGATGTCAGCTTCACCCTGCGCCCCGGAGAAGTACTCGGCATCGCGGGGTTGGTCGGTTCAGGCCGCAGCGCGTTGCTCGAGATGCTCTTCGGTGTCCGGCCGCGCGCTGCCGGCGAAGTCATCGTCGACGGGCAGCCTGTGTCCGCCACGTCGCCGCGGGAGGCGATGCGGGCGCGGTTCGCCTATGTGCCGGAGAACCGAGCGCGAGACGCCGCGTTCCTCGACCTCGGGATCCCCGAGAACATGTCGGCCGCAGACCCGGGCCGTTACTCGCGAAACGGCATCTTCCGTCACCGACAGGAACGGGCCGCCGCACTGAACGACATCACCGCGATGAACATTCGCACTCCCTCGGTAACAGCCACTGTCGATCAGTTGTCTGGCGGGAACCAGCAGAAGGTGATCCTCGGCCGGTGGTTGCGCCAGGACGCTCTGGTGCTGCTGCTGGATGAGCCCACCCAAGGTGTCGATATCGGATCGCGTTCCGAGATCTACCAGCACGTCCGCACTGCCGTGGCCAGGGGCGCAGCCGCCATCGTCGTCAGCTCTGACTTCGAGGAACTCGCGAACGTCAGTGACCGTGTGCTGATCCTTTCCAACGGCAGGATCGCCGCCGAGAAAGAGTCAGATATAAACCGTGAATGGATCACGGAACAGGTCTTTCTCGGTATGAGATCAGGAGTTCAGTGATGACTATTAATGACGTGAACACGGCGTCCCAAGACGCAATCCCAGCCCCTGCCGAACGGCCGTCGTTGCAAAGAACTTCCTCCCTTGCCTGGTTTGCCGAACGCTACGCACTCGTGGCTCTTTTGCTGGCACTGGTGATCTTCTTTGCAGTCTATTCCGGCACCTCGGAAACATTCCTCACCGCGGTGAACTTGCGCAATGTCGCGGGCAATGAATCCGTTATCGCACTGGCCGCGCTCGCAGCGATGGTGCCCTTGATCTCGGGCCAGTTCGACGTATCAGTGGGCGCCGTGCTCGGTATGGCGCAGATCGTGACTGCCAGCGCCATGGCGCACGGGCTGCCCCTCTACCTTGCCGTGGTCATCGCACTGATCTGCGCCGCGATCGTGGGACTGGTGAATGGCTGGCTGGTCGCCTACATCGGTACCAACTCCTTCATCATCACCCTCGCCTCAGCCACCCTCGTAGGGGGGCTCGTCTCCCTCTACAGCCACGACCAGGTAATCCTCCAAGGCATCTCACCATCACTGGTGGCTTTCGGGTCCCTGAACTTCCTCGGAATCCCCCGGGTGGTGTGGCTGGTCGGCGCAGCGGCTCTGATCCTCGGATACGGTCTGGGATGGACGGTTCCCGGCCGTGTCCTTACCTCGGTCGGTTCTAACGCCCGCGCCGCAGGACTGGTCGGCATGCCGGTCAAGCGTGCCGTCCTCTCAAGCTTTGTGGTCTGCGCACTACTTGCAGGAATCGCCGGCGTCCTCCAGGTCGCCCGTACCGGCACCGGGAACCCCGCGATCGGAAGCTCCTACACGCTGTCCGCGCTCTCCGCGGCCTTCCTCGGGGCCACGACCCTGCGGCCGGGACGGTTCAACGTCGCCGGCACCCTGGTGGGCGTGGCTTTCGTCGCTCTCAGCGTGAACGGTCTCACCCTCGCCGGTGTCGCCGACTGGGTCGACCCGGTATTCACCGGCGCGGCTCTCACCATCGCAGTCGCCGTCTCAACCGTATTCGGCCGACAGCGCGGCACTCAGCGAACGCTATAACCGCTCAAAGCGTCGACGCCGCCACCGACGCACCTGCACGGTCCACCGGCCGATCACCGCACGTGCGCCGCTGCCGGTCTCCAGGGCAAGCCATACGGCACTGCCGACTGCAAACTCCACTTGGCGTTAATACGGCCAGGCTTGGTGTTCCGCGGCACGCTTGACTGGTCGGCAAGGACGAAGGCCTTCTTCGCGTTCGCTTCTCCCTCGCCCAGTAGACGGCCGAAGCCCGGTGGACGGCCAAGCCGGTGAGATAGGCAACGGGCGGGCCGTGGATGGTAAGCAGGCCGATCGGCAGAGCGGCACCGCCATGATGAAGTCGACGGCCACAGAACGTCGTCGGACAACGCCAGCACGTCGCCGCTCAGCCGCAGGAGCTCAGTCTCGTCGTCCAGGATCCGGCGGGACAGTCTCTCGCCTTGGCGCGTTGATCACCACGATGTGGTGGCGCGTCTTGCCGATGTCTACCGGGCCCAGATCTCGGGCACAGCGAGAGCTCCGCCAGCTCGTCGTGCATCGATCCCGCAGACGACCTCGCCAGCGTTGTCCTACAGCAGCGGTCGAGTCGGGTCTCCCAACTGGCGGTCGAGTCGTCGCCGAGAGCCCCGGGCAGTCAAATCCCGTAAGCGATCGTCCGAGTGATCAGATCAGCTCGTCTTGAAAGGTAGGGCAACCCCTGGGCGCCTGAAACGCCCTCAGGAAACGATGGGTGTGGGCTACGGCTTCAAGCGCGTGGGCCCGATGTCCACCTGCGCCGCCCCGCAGGCTCCCGGTGCCGGGTCGGCAACAGCAAGGTGGCCATCTAACACCACACCGCTCCTTTCCGCCTCGCGCCTCAACTCGCCACGGCCCCCAGCGTGTCGACCCCCGCCGTACGCAAGTCGGGGTCTGTGTGGACGGCGCTACCCAGGCCGTGAGCGCTGGCGCCGAACCGGCCGGAGGTGTCCACCTCGGGTACGCCCGCGCCTCGACCGTCCGGCAGTCCCTCGATGCACGCTCGACTTCCTCGCTGCGGCTGGGTGACGCTTTTTCGGAGGAGATCTTCACCCCTGCCTCCCGGCACCCCGAGCTGGATGCCGCCGTGAAGCCTGCCGGGGAGATCCACACCTCTGGCATCGCCGTGACCCTCAAGCGCAAACGGCTCGACCGCGGCATCGAACTCGCCATGCTCGCCGAATAGCTGAAGGCCGGCGACGGCGACCCGGAGTTTCTCTCCGGGGAGCTGGAGGGCTCGCACGACCCCTCCGGGCCGTGTCCGTACTGGCGGCCATGTCCGGTGGAGCGCGAGGACATCCGCGGGCGCATCCTGGAAGGCCACGAGTTCGCCCGCAAGCGTGGCAGACCATCGGGCGGCGCTCGTGTCGCAGACGACGACCTGCTGTCCATGGCTCTTCACCTGCGTTGAACCGGAGATGTGCATGCGCGACACCGTCCTGCGCCTCGTCGTCACCACGGGCAGGAAGCAGGGACAGCAGACAGCACCCCTTGCCTGTGACCGTCATGCGGATGCTGCGAACACGACGAACAGACAACCGCAGCAGCTAGGGAGAGGCGCGAGGCACGGACGCCCTGTCGAAACGTGTGACAGCAAGGCCGGTTCTCTGTTCCGTTCCGCTCGGACCCCGAACACGGCCGCGCGTTGCCTGCCGCAACGATCGCCGGTGTGGTGTGCGGGGGGGGTCCTCTATGTCTTTCGTCAAGCGAGGCGTGGGGTTCTGGGTTCGTAGAAGGTGCCGTCGCGGAGCATCGCGAAGAGCACGTTGATCCGTTGTCGGGCCAGGCGGAGGAGTGCCTGGGTGTGGGTCTTCCCGCGGGTTCGGCATTTGTCGTAGTAGGCGCGGGAGGCGGGGTCGTGCAGGGCGGCGAACGCGGACAGGAACATCGCGCGTTTGAGCTGTCGGTTGCCGCCTCTGGGCGCGTGTTCGCCGTGGATCGAGGTCCCGGACGACTTCGTGGTCGGGGCGAGGCCGGCGTAGGAGGCCAGGTGGGCGGCGGTGGGGAAGCTGGTGCCGTCGCCGACGGTGACCAGCAGCGTGGCGGCGGTCCTGACGCCGACGCCGGGCAGCGACGTCAGGACCTTCGAAAGAGGGTGGTCCTCCAGCAGGGCTGTGATCTGGGCTTCTGTGGCCCGGCGTTGTTCGTGGACGGTGCCGAGGGAGCGGGCCAGGGAGGGAATGACGATGTCGAGGGTGCCGGTGCCGGGGACCACGACGGTCTGTTCGTCGAGTGCGTCGAAGACGTCGTCGATCAGCCGCTTTGCCATGCGTGGGGCTTTGGGTCGGATCACCTCGACGAGCCGGCGGCGTCCGGCCTTTCGCAAGGCGGCCGGGGATCCGTAGCGTTCCAGCAGCCAGGTCACCGCGGGGTGGTCCAGGCGCGGGCCGAGGACCCGCTCGAGACTGGGGTGGAACTGGGTGAGCAGGCCGCGGATCCGGTTGGAGGTGCGGGTGGCCTCGGCCGCCAGGTCCTGGTCGAAACCGACGAGCACGGTCAGCTCGGCGGTGATCTCGTCGGTGAGTTCCAGCGAGCGCAGGGTGTGCGGCATGGTGCGGGCCGCGTCTGCGATCACCGCGGCGTCCTTCGCGTCGGTTTTCGCCTCGCCGGGGTAGAGGTCGGCGATCCGCCGCATGGCCAGCCCGGGCAGGTAGGCGACCTTGCAGCCGGTGTCCCGGGCGACCGTGAGCGGGAGGGCGCCGATGGAAGCGGGCTGGTCCACCACGACGAGGACGGTGCCGAACTTGGTCTTCAGCTTCTCGAAGACGTCCCGCAGTTTCGGTTCGGTGTTGGGCAGTTGCTTGTCGAAGACCTTCTTGCCGGTCGAGGTGAGTCCGTGCCCGTGATGGTTCGTCTTGCCGACGTCCAGGCCGAGGAAGACGCCTATCTCGTCGTTGTCGTTCAAGCCGTCCTCCCGAACGGATGTCGTACGTGCTGGCCGGGGCGTTGGCGTCGTGCGCGCATCCACGTTATGCAGACCTGCCGCCCGCAAACGGCCGGGCATTGCGCGGGGCCAGGCGGTAGTCGGACCTCTGATCAGCGTCTCCAACGGCGCCTCTCGGGCCCGGTGGCACCACCCCCCAGGTCATGCCTTCGACAGGGGGGAACAGCCATGCCGGGCCCGGAGGCCAGCGGTCCTCTTGCAGGACCGCGAAGAAGATAACGGGGGGGCCGCGCACGGAGACCACAGATTGCCTCTCACAATGGACGCCAGCCTCAAACTGGGTGGTGCAAAACGCTCGCATGGCAGCCCGAATTTATAACTGGTCATACGCGCACAGATATGTTGCCGGGGCGCACAGAATCAGGGAAGTGCACGGCCTGCTCACCTCCCCATGTTTAGTGTTGTATCGCCATCAGGGGGGCAGGTGCGGCAGGAGTAGGTGCTGCGTGCTTTCGCAGCCAGACGTCCGAATTTAGGATTACAGCTGAGGGCATGAGCCAACCCCCTTCGCCGCATTTCCCTACTATCAAGTGTTCTAGAAATGAGACAGGTTGTGCGCGCGGTAATTCTAGACGGAGTGGACGGGCCTCTCGAAGTAGGGGAGCTGGAGAACCCGGTCGCCGGCCCTGGGAGGGTATTGATACGGATCGCGGCGAGCGGTGTGAATCCGTTGGATACAAAAATCCGCCGTGGGCAGGCGCCGCATGCGCAGCGCAAGTTCCCTGCCGTGCCGGGCCTGGACATGGCAGGCACTGTCGTGAGGGTGGGGCCAGGGGTAACCGGGTTCCAGCCGGGCGATGAGGTCTACGGCATGACTGGCGGCGCTGGCGACCTTCAGGGCTCGCTCGCCCAGTACGCCGCGGTGGATGCCCGGTTCCTGGCCCACAAGCCGACGTCCCTGAGTATGCGCGAGACCGCAGCTCTGCCCCTCGTGGTGATCACAGCATGGGAAGCTCTGATCTACCGTGCGCAGGTCAGAGGTGGTCAGAAGGTGCTTGTGCATGGTGGTGCCGGAGGCATTGGTCACGTGGCCGTCCAGATCGCACGCTCGCGTGGGGCCGAGGTTTTCGCCACCACGACATCGCGTGATTTCCCTGTAGTGGAGGGCTTCGGAGCTGTTCCGATCGACTACACCTCAACCGCCGTGGAGGACTACGTCGCCCGGTATACCGAAGGCGAAGGCTTCGACGTTGTCTTTGACACGGTCGGCGGCGCGGTCCTCGACGCCTCCTTCGACGCGGTGCACCCATATACGGGGCATGTGGTCAGCGCGCAGTGGGGGAGTCACAGTATTTCCCCACTGTCCTTCCGTAGCGCCACCTACTCTGGGGTTTTCGCTCTCGCCCCCATGCTGTCGGGCCATGGCCGTCAGTACCAAGGTGAAATCATGCGTGAAGCTGCCGCCCTGGTGGATGCCGGAACTCTGAAGCCTCTGCTTTTTCCCGACCGCTTCGCTCTGTCCGACGCTGACGATGCCTATGATGCAGTCGAGAGTCGCACGAGGCCAGGCAAGGTCGTCGTCGATGTCGAGCACTGACGCCACCTGCTTGCGGTGGTAGCACTATTTCATGGAGTCAGCCCATCTGATCGGCCACGGCTGTCACCCGTGCCCTTCACATCGCCGAGTGGACGAAGGGCAGGGTCTGGGCCAAACCCCCGCCGCCTGCGAACTCGGTGAGTTGGACTGGTCCCCAGCGAAACGACCCCGGCGATGCCTGATGCGGTGGCAGTGGCCACCCCCTGGTCCACGCACCTATCGCGTCCGCGGGCTACATGCGGCACGCCTGGATCAGTTGGTCGGATGGATTCGGCGCCAACGTGGTGGGACGATCGCCGTGTCCGGCGCAAGCCTCGGCGCAGGCGAGCGCAGGCGCCCGTCGACAGTGTCGTGCGCTGGTCAGTTCGGATTCAGGCGGGCGTCCAGGGCGATCGGGGAATGGCTTGCCGTCGGGACCCTCCAGGTCGATGCCATCCGGAGCGCGCCGGTGGCATCCCAGCACGCCGGCACGGCGAGCAGCTGTCGTTGCAGCGGGAACAATCGTCGGTCCTGCAGCGCCATGCGCATCACCTCACCAATCGTGGCTGGCACCCGGGCCGTTGCCAGTGGCTGCTCTGCTTGGTCCGGGCAGCAGCGCCCGCACTCTGGAGGGAAAATGCGCCAACCCTGCACGCGTAGCCGAACCTGGGCCGATACACCCGGGGTGTCGCCGACAAGGCATCACACTTCTGCCGTCAGTCGGTCCTAGGAGCACAGCAGTTGGGAATTCCCGCCGACTTCGCGCTAGGTCACCCGAGACGGTACGGGGCGGCGCTGACGCGCCCGCCGCAGTGATCGACTCCCAAGTCTTCGCATAGTTTGCCCACCATTTTTTTGGACTTGCAAGTCCATTTTTGGGTTGGCATGGTTGCCGCTCCCAGCCTGTTTTGTAGAGAAAGGCACCGCGTCATGCCCCAGCGACTCACCGGACGGACGGCCCTGGTCACCGGTTCCACCACCGGCATCGGCGCCGCCATTGCGGCGGCCCTGGCCGCCGAGGGCGCGTTTGTCGTCGTCAGCGGACGTGACGAGCGTCGCGGCACAGAGGTGGTGGCACAGATCGAGAAGAACGGCGGCACAGCGGCCTTCGTCAAGGCGGATCTGTCCGGCGGTGCGGATGTGATCGGCCGCTTCGCCGCCGACGCGGTCGCCGCGGCTGGTGGACGGATCGACGTGCTTGTCAACAATGCGGCGCTCCTGCTCGCTCCCACCCCCACCGCCGAGGTTACGCAGGAGACCATCGACGAGGCGCTGGCCGTGAGCGTGCGGTCGCTGTTCCTCCTCACCGGCATGCTGGCGCCGGCCATGGCCGAGCGTGGCCACGGCGCGGTGGTCAACCTGGGATCCATCAACGGCATGCGGGGGATGGCGCATTCGGCGCTCTACAGCATGACCAAGGCCGCCGTGCACTCACTCACCGCGTCGTGGGCCGCGGAGTACGGGCCGCACGGCGTCAGGGTCAACACCGTCGCGCCCGGCCCCACCCTCACGGAGAAGGTGGCGGCGATGCAGGAGGCCCTGGCGCCGATCATCGCGGGCCTGCCTTCCCGCCGCGCCGGTACCCCGGCGGAGGTGGCCGCCGCTGTCGTGTTCTTCGCGAGTGACGAGGCATCTCAGATCCATGGCGCCACCCTCACCGTCGACGGCGGATTCACCGCGGTGTAGTCACGCCTGCTGAAGGGGAATACCGGTGGCGGCCACTCGGTGGCCCTCCCGTTCCAGGACCTGTTGCGATGCCGCGGCCAGGACAAACCAAGTCCCCGCGGTGGTCATAGCGGCGGCTTCCGGTCGCGTAGGGCGCTGTCGGGTTCCAGCAAGGTACCCAATCGCAGAATCGTGCTCTCGTCGAACCAGGTGGAGGCCAGCTGCACGCCAATGGGCAGGCCGTCGCCGGTCATGCCGAATGGCACCGACAAGGCTGGCAAACCAGTGAAGTTGAACGGGACGGTGGCCCTCACGATATGGGCGGCCGGCACTGTGTCCCCGTCGATCACGTACTCCGCCTGGTTGGGGATGGGAGCGGCAATCGGCACCACAGGACACAAGAGAGCATCGAATTCGGCGAAGTAGGCGCTGAACGAGGCTCTCAGTCTTTCGACGGCCTGCTGCGCCGCCACGTAGTCGGCCAGCGATACCTCGGGCTGGTTGAGCGTACGGGTGATCACCGGGTGGAGTTCGTCCGTCCGGTCGGCAACGTGCTCACGGAAGTAGGCAACCGTCTCGGCTCTGAACAGGGCCAGCCGCAGCTCCGCATAGTTGAGTTCTTCGAGTGCAGGGATGCGGACAGGCTCCACGCGGATGCCGAGTCTGCCCAGCACCTGCGCGGCTTGCTCGACGGTGGCGGCGACCTCGGGATCGATCGGGCCGAAGCCCGGCCGCACCAGCCAGCCCACCCGGATCTCACCGTCGGTCGGGACCGGGCGGGCTCGATCACGCGGCGCCGTCGCGTATCCGTCGATGCCGTCCGGCCCGGAGAGCACGGACAAGGCCAGTTCGAGATCGCGTTCGTAGTCGATCGGGCTCTTGAACCCGCATACGCTGTGTAGCCGCCTGGTGTTGTAGAAGTCGGTGATCCAGGTGGCGATCCTGATCCGGGCCTCTGTGCGGGTGGCGAAGGCGTGCCGGTGGACGTACTCGACCTTGAGCACACTGTTGAACGCCTCGCTCACGGCGTTGTCGAAACAAGATCCGACTCTGCCCATGGACTGGGTCACGCCCAGTCGCCGGCAGGCCCGGCGAAAGCGCCGCGAGCAGTACTCGCTGCCCCTGTCCGTGTGCATGATCACGCCGCGGACGTTGCCGCCCCGGGTGGCCGCGGCCATGTTGAGTGAGGCCACCACCAGCTCGGCGTCGTGACGGACGCCCATCGCGTAGCCGAGCAGCCGCCGGGAGAACAGATCGATGACGGTGGCGAGGTAGAGCTTGCCTTCGCCGGTGTCGATCTCGGTCATGTCGCCCGCCCAGACAAGGTCCGGTTCCTCGGCGGTGAAGTCCCGGCGCACGAAGTCCGGGGCCGCGGCCCGCTTCCCGGGCCGGGTCAGGCCCCGGCGCCTTCGGATCTTCCGTCCGGCCAGGCCGAGTTCGGCCATGAGCTTGGCGACGGTGTTCACCGACACCCGCCAGCCCCGGCGGATCAGCTCGATGAACACCTTAGGCGAGCCGTAGGTGCCGCCCGAGCCGCGGAAGATCTCCTCGATCTCCTCCGCCAGACGCTGCCGGCGCATCTCCCGCGCCGTCGGCGGGCGGTCGCGCCACTTGTAGAACCACGACTCCGACACCCCAAGTGCCCGACATGCGGTGCGGTACGGAATCTTCTGCTCGGCCTTGCAGCTGCTGATCACCCCGACCGCCACGGCCGGGTCCGCGTCAGCTACTTCACCCACAAGGCCACGAATCGCTTGCACACATCACGCTCCATCTCCAGCTCGCGGATGCGCTTGTCCTTCTCCCTGGCCTCGGCCCGCAGCCGGTCCAGCTCCGCGCGCTCACTCTCCCGCAGCCGACCACCGGAAGGAGACGGCTCTGCCGCCGGCCGGTCCGACGACGGCGACCCGTTACGCCGCGCCCGCGACACCCAGCTGTGCAGTGTCCCGGAATGGATGCCCAGATCCGCGGCCACCTCCGGGACCGGCTTCCCGGTCTCCAACACGATCCGTACCGCCCCCTCGCGGAACTCCGCATCGTAGAGGCGCTTCTTGGATGCCATGACCCCAACTATCCCTCCGGTCACGGTCTCCACAGTAGGAGGGGAACCTCACCTGAGACACCCACCCAAGGCGCGGGCAAAGCATCCATAGCTGACCACTCGGTTACCATCAGAGGATGCCGCGCCCAGCCAATCCGCTCGTCCGTGAGCGCCTCCTTACCGCAGGCCTTGAACTGATCCACACGAACGGTTTCAACGGATGCGGCATCAAAGAGATCACCGACAGCGCCGGTGTGCCCAAGGGATCGTTCTACAGCTACTTCGCCAGCAAGGAGGACTTCGCTGTCGCGGTGCTCGAGCACTACTGGGCATCCATCGAACGAGACTTCGGCTTCCTCCTGCGAGATGCGTCCCGGCGACCCATCGAACGCGTCACGGCCTTCTTCCTGGCCATGACGGAACACAACGCACAGCGGGACTTCGCCATGGGCTGTTTCGTCGCCAACATGTCGCTCGAACTGGCCGACCACAGTGCGGACGTGCGCGAGAGGCTGGGTCACATCATGGATCGATGGACGGACTTGGTCGCAGTGTGCCTCCGTGAGGCTCAGGCACGCGGCGACCTTCGGGGTGACGCGTCCCCGAAGGAACTTGCCTTCGTGATCGTCGAGGCATGGGAGGGGGCGGTGATGCAGGGCCGCATCCGACAGCAACGGGCCCCCTACGAAAGGTTCGTTACTCGGACGATCCCGCTTCTGCTGGAAGCATCAACTGTTTCCGTGAAGTAAAAGGTTGATGCCCGGCGGACGGGGACCTCCGCAAGCCCGTAAAAAGATGACTGGTCAGCTATGCTCGTCTCTCGCCCACCCCAACACGAGGAGTTGTCCCCTTATGTCCGATGCTCGTGTCTACGCCGAACCTGCAAAGCCTGCACTCCCCGGAAGCGGATTCGTGCTCGATCCCGCACGTGCGGCATTGGTGATCACTGACCCGCAGATCGACTTCCTGAGCCCGAAGGGCGTTGCCTGGCCTGTCTTTGGCGACAGCATCACGGAGAACGGCACCATCGACCACATCGGCCAGCTCCTCGCCTCCGCGAAGGCGGCAGGGATCACGGTTGGCGTGTCACCCCACTACCTCTACTCCTCCGACCAGCAGTGGCAGTTCGGCGGCCCGCTGGAGCAGTTCATGCACAGTGTCGGCATGTTCCGCCGCACCGGTCCGCTCGCCCTCGACGGCTTTACCGACTCCGGGGCAGATTTCCTGCCGGAGTACAAGGAACACATCCTGGACGGGAAGACCATCATCGCTTCCCCGCACAAGATCGTGGGGCCGGAGTCGAACGACCTCATCCTCCAACTGCGCAAGCGTGGCATCACGCAGGTGATCCTGGCCGGTATGGCCGCGAACCTCTGCACCGAAGGCCATCTCCGAGAACTGGTCGAGCAGGGGTTCGAGGTCGTGGTCGTCCGCGATGCCACCGCCGGTCCCCGACTGCCGGAAGGCGACGGCTACCTGGCCGCCCTCATCAACTTCCGCTTTCTGGCCAGTGCCGTGTGGTCCACCGAGCACACCATCAGCCAGCTGAATGCGGCCTGACGTTCAGTCAACCCACTGGAGATGAAAGCCGCAACTATGAACAGAAACGTAGTCACCGAGCAGATCATCGAAGCGAAGATCCGCCACGGCATCCGGTGGTCAGACGTGGCGGAATCGGTCGGAGGAAGCAAGGAGTGGGTCACCGCCAGCTGTCTGGGCCAGATGGCCTTCACCGCAGAGCAGGCGGCCAAAGTGGCAGACATCTTCAAGCTGCCTCCCGAGGCGATCGCTGTGCTGCAGGTTCCGCCGACCCGAGGCACGCTGGAGTCACCCGTGCCGTCGGATCCCCTTATCTACCGGCTCTACGAAATCGTGAGCGTCTACGGCACAACCCTCAAGGAACTCATCCACGAGGAATTCGGTGACGGCATCATGAGTGCCATCGACTTCCGAATGGACGTTGCCCGCCTGGAGCACGAAGCCGGCGACCGAGTCGGTATCACCATGAGCGGCAAGTTTCTGCCCTACAAGCCCTACTGAGGTCCTCTCCGGCGGGTTACTGACCTGGGCCTGTTCGAGCCCCAGCACTGTCACCTTGACGATGGAGGGCTCTTACACCGCCTCACCGGACCGGGCGATAGGCGGCCGTTGCCGGGCTGCCCTTCACTGGACGTGCTCGTGGCCGACGCGGGCGCGGTTCCGCGCGGTGAGGCAGCCCCCTGGGCCGGCAGCGCAGAAGTTCGTTCGCGGCGCATACGCCACACCGGGGGAGCCTGAACGGCGGTCACCAGACAGTCGGCGGTCTGGTGACCGCTCTCCTGCGTGCCGGGGCAGGTGAGCATCCCGCCGCCCCGGCCGAGCAAAGCCGCCGGCGTCGCCGTGCTGTGTCCCCGATGCTGTTCAAAGCCGCCAAAGTGCTGAGTAGTTGATACCGCGCCGAGCATGCGCGCCATCCCTCTTCCTCGGAGGGATGGTGTCGCGGTCCTGACTGCGTCAGTGCTCGACATCGACGCCGACCTTGCCGGCGGCGGTGTGGCTCTCGACCGCATCGTAGGCGTCGGCAACACAGGACAACGTGAAACGGCGGGGCACCCCGGCTCAAGCAGCCGTGCATTCGTCAGTGGCCCCGGCATCAACTGCGTTAGAGCCCAGGCTTTTCACCAGGCGCAGCACCGTCGCCTCGTCGTCGGCGCGACGATGTAAGCGCTGCTCTGACGCTGACCCGCCAGGCTGTGATGCGTTGCCAGATCGTCAAGGGGCAATGCAGGAGCCAGCGTTACAGCGCGAAACAGCCAAAGGACTCCGCCGGACCGTGAATACTGCCAATCGGCGCGGTCTGTGCGCATACGGTCCGACAACCAGACCAGCCTCTGACCTGCTCGTCAGGTCACTGGTGGTATCCCACCGACGTGAAGGCGTGGTCCAGGATGTCCGCGAGCGGTCGGGCGCCGTCCTCGGCGACCCATTCTTCGAGGGCGGCGTCACAGCACGACAGTGCGCTGAGGACCAGGGCCCGGGCCTGTAGGGCGTCGGCTTCCGTGTTCGAGCGCAGTACGGGGATCAGGAACTCTGCCCACTCCTGGTGCTTCTGGGTGCTGCGGGCGCGCAGCGACGGCATGCTCAGCAGCACTCGCATCGCGCGCAGTGCGCGCCCGTCGTCGTTCGTGGTGATGTCCACCAACGGCTGGAGCGCCTGACGTAGCGCGGTCCAGGGCTCCAGGTCGGTGCACTGCTCCAGCTCTCTCCGGATGAGTTCACCGTTGGCGGCCGCGTCGACCAGGACCGTGTCCTCCTTGGACGAGAAGTACCGGTGGAAAGTCCTTGCCGAGGTGCCGGCCGCCTTCACGATGTCGCCGACGGTCACGTGGGCGAAGCCATGCTCTTCGAACAGATCGATCGCGGTCAGGGCGATCTGGCGGCGTACGGCGTCGCGCGCGTGCTGGCGCAGGGGGATCGGGGCCACATCCGTCATACGGGCAAGTCTAGTCGGACACCATTGGCAGACTCTGCCACTAATGGCCTACACTGCCAGCATGATGAATGAACGACTGCACAAGCGCAGGCTCGGCCGGCAGGGTCTTGAGGTCGCCGAGATCGGATTCGGTGCCATGGGCATCTCGATCGCCTACGGCGAGGCCGACCCCGCGGGGGGCGCTGATGCCATCCGGCGGGCCCACGATCTCGGCGTGACTATGTTCGACACTGCCGAGCTGTACGGATGGGGAGACAACGAGCGAGTCGTGGGCGCGGCAGTGGCCCCCTTCCGGGACGAGGTGACGATCGCCACCAAGTTCGGATTCACCCCCGACTTCGGTGTCGACAGCAGGCCCGAACACATCCGGAAGGTGGTCGAGAACTCACTGCGCTTCCTGGGCACCGACCACATCGACGTGCTCTACCAGCACCGGCCCGACCCGAAGGTGCCCGTCGAGGACGTCGCCGGAACGGTGAAGGAGTTCATCGATGCCGGCACGGTGCGCTACTTCGGGTTGAGTGAGGCGGGCGAGAGCACGATCCGCCGCGCCCACGCGGTCCAGCCGGTCTCCGTGCTTCAGACCGAGTACTCGCTGTTCGAACGCGACGTGGAAGTCCTCTTCCCCGTGCTGCGCGAACTCGGGATCGGCTTCGTGCCCTACTCCCCGCTCGGCCGGGGCTTCCTGACCGGCACCGCCACGCCGGCCGACCAGTACTCCGACGACGACCTGCGCCGCCGGGACCCGCGCTGGCAGCCGGGCAACTTCGAGCGCAACACCGACGCGACGGCCCGGCTCGCCCGCCTGGCCGCCGACAAGGGTGCGACGGTCTCCCAGCTGGCGCTGGCCTGGGTGCTGTCCCAGGGCGAGGACATCGTGCCGATCCCCGGCACCCGCAGCGCCGCCCGCGTCAGCGAGAACGTCGCGGCCGCATCGCTCGACCTCACCGAGGGCGACCTGGGGCGGATCGCCGAGATCCTTCCGCGTGGCGGCTACGGCGCCCGCTTCCCAGACGATCTCCCCGACCACCTGGTGCCAGCCTGGGACTGACAACGTCGAGCGGATCTTTGCCGTCCGGAGTCAAGCGGCCGCTCTGGACGATGACCCCGCACGGTTCGCCTCAAAGGCGTTCCCAAACAAGAGATCGAGACATGACCACCACACGACGGACCGCGGTCCTCATCACGGGGGGCGACCTCAGGCATCGGGCGGGCCACTGCGCTCCACCTCGCGCGCAAAGGCTTCCACGTGATCGCGACGGGGCGCACTGAGACGGCGCTCGCCGACCTCGCTCGCGAGGCGGACGACACACTTGACACCCTGGCACTCGATGTAACCTCCAGTGACTCGATCGAGGCGGCCGTGGCCGAGGTTGACCGCATCACGGAGAGCCGCGGACTCGACGTACTGATCAACAACGCTGGCTTCGCCTTTGCGGTTTCCGCGGCGGAGATGAGCGACGAGGACCTCCGGGCGATGTTCGACACCAACGTTTTTGGCCTCATGGCGGCAACACGGGCCTTCGTCGGCAAGATGATCGCCCGCGGCGCAGGCCGGGTGGTGAACCTCTCCTCCGTGGGTGGTCGCATGACCACCCCACTCCTCGGCGGATACAACGGCACCAAGTACGCAGTGGCATCGCTCTCCGACGCGCTTCGGATGGAACTGGCCCCCTTCGGTGTCCGCGTCATCCTCGTTGAACCCGGAGGTGCGCGTACCAACTTCGCCGGGACCAGCATGAAGGGCCTCGCTCGTTACCACTCCGCCGATTCGCCCTGGACCGACACCTACGAGCACGCCGGCAGCATGCTCGTGCGGGCCGAGAGGATGAGCGTCACGCCCGACGTGATTGCCCGTACCATTGCCCGCGCGGTCACAGCCCGCTGCCCGGCGGCGCGGTACGTTGAACCGCCCCGTGTCAGGTAGTTCGGTCGAACTCGTCAGGGCCAAGCCCAGTCCGCAGCGCTGACCACAACACCAACTCGACCGAGACAGGACCAAACGCTCAGTGAGTGCAGGCGTTCCTCAGTGCGGCAACTGCTTCAATGAGCATGATGGTTCTGATCTCAACTTCCGTTCCGATGAGGGGTTTTCGATGTCCACATCTGCTTCCTCCACTGATCCCGGCCCTGTTTTGAACCTGGAAGACGACCCGTCAGCCGTGCTGGAAGCCGCATCGTGGGCACTGGCCGCGCTGATCGGCACGCTCAGTGACGCGGCCACGCTCCCCCTGGAGCAGGTGCTGGCGGCCGATCGGCCGCGGACGGCCGTTCTGGAAGCTGCTGGGCTGGTGCGCAGGGACGGGGACGGGTTCATCGCGCACCCGTCCTGGGTGTATCCCGACGGGCCGACGGCCCGCAGCGCGGCGGCGGCGCGTCTGAGTTCGCTGCGCCAGGCCGTGACGGCTGCGGCGCAGAATCCGGCCGGTGCCGCCGAGGGTGCCTGGGCGGGGCAGGATGACGCGGTCTTGCTGAATCAGGGGCGGGCGTCGGCGAATACCGGTCGCGCACTGGCCACCCGGGTGGTTCCGGCCTTGCCCGGCCTGGAGCAGCGGCTGGCGGACAAGGGAAGTCGCGTCCTGGATGTCGGTACGGGTGTGGCGGCGCTGGCGTGTGCCGTCGCGCGTGCGTTTCCGCACGCCGAGGTCGTGGGCATCGACATCATGGAGCGCGTTCTGGATCTGGCCCGCAAGGAGTTGACTGACACCGAACCGGAGGTCGCCGACCGGGTCTTGCTACGCCATCTGGATGTCGCGGAACTGACGGAGCGGGACGCGTATGACCTCGTCTGGCTGCCTGCACCCTTCCTGACCGAGGCGGTGCTGGATGCCGCCGTACCACGGCTGGTCGACGCGCTCCGGCCGGGCGGCTGGATGGTCGTGGGCACCAATCCTGCGGTCGCCGACCCCCTGAGCCGGGCCATCGCCGGGTGGACTGCCGTACGCAACGGTGGGAACTCCTACGACACGGACCGGATAGTGGAGATTCTCGCCGCTTGCGGGCTGGGGGACGCGCGGCGGTTTCCCACCGTTCCGGGCGGCCCGGTGCTTGTCGCGGTCCGTCTTGACTGACCGCCCTTCTTGCGCGCAGTCCCCCTGCCATCGGGGCGACGATTCCGTCTACGGCGCAGCTCACAGGGCGCCGGTTGGCCTGTTCCTGCCCGACGGCGAGATGACCGGTGTGCGGGGCTGGCGGGATCAGTAGCGGACATCGCTCTGCAGCAGCGGCGGGTAGACGGTGGATGCTTCGCCGTCGACGGTCGTGCCCGCGAACTGCAGCATTGCCCGCAAGTCCCCGTGCATGGGGGCCGGGTAGTTCAGCACCGGGGCCGAGACCTCGTCGAGCATCTGCACCTGCCCGGGGCTGAGGGACACTTCCAGTCCGGCAAGGTTGTCCTGCAGATGTTCCAGTCGGCGGGCGCCGATGATCGGTACTACGGTGCCCGCCCGGGCAAGCAACCACGCCAGCGATACCGCTGCGGGGGTGGCGCCCAGTTCGGAGGCCAGCGAGGCGACCGCCTCGATCACCGTGAACTCGCTCTCGTCCGGACCGCCGATCAGCGTCCTGCGGGCAGAGTCGGTGACTTCGGTGTTGCGCCGGTACTTGCCGGACAGGAAGCCGCCCTTGAGCGGCCGGTAGGGCACCAGCGCCATCTTCTGGTCCGCTGCGAGCGGGGCGAGTTCGCCCTCGACGGTGCGGGCCAACAGCGAGTATTCGACCTGGAGCGCGATCAGCGGGGCCCAGCCGCGCAGCATCGCCATAGTCTGCGCCTGCGCGGTGACCCACGCCGGGGTGTTGGAGAAGCCGATGTAGCGGATCTTTCCGGTCCGAACCAGGTCGTCCAGCGTCCGCATGGTCTCTTCGACGGGAGTGTTGCGGTCCCAGTTGTGGAGCCAGTACAGGTCCAGGTAGTCGGTTTGAAGCCGCCGGAGGGTCTCATCGAGCTGGGCAATGATGGACGACCGTCCGGCGCCGCCGCCGTTCGGATTGCCGGGGAAGAGGTTGAAGAAGAACTTGGACGCCAGCACCGTGTGCTGGCGTCGGCCGGGGTGCCGCGCGAAGAACTCCCCGATGATCTGCTCGGAGTGCCCGTTGGTGTAGAAGTTCGCCGTGTCGATGAAGTTCCCGCCCAGGTCCAGATACGAGGCAAGGATCTTCTCTGACTCCTCCACGCTCGATCCCGCGCCCGGCGGGTCTTCACCGAAGGTCATGGCGCCCAGCGCAAACGGACTGACGCGCAGTCCTGATCTGCCCAGGGTGACGTAGCTGTCCAGCGGCATGGATGGTCTCCGCTCGTTTCGGGCCGACCTCTCCGATGGGCCGATCCCTCCCAATGAAATACCGACGGCCGGCTCATCGGTAGAACGATCCGCGCGCGTCCTTGCACGATCCTGTCGATTTGGCCGCCGGCTATGCAGGCACGCCGGGCCGGATAGCTGACCGCTCGGAGCAGCACAACTTTGCATGAGGCTGATTGCGGGCCTTGATGCCCTGTCACGCGGTGGGTTGGGCCGGACGTAGGCGCTCGCAGTCTCCGGGCGCCCCCGCTCCTCCCCGAAGCCGATGAACCCCCTCGGGTGGAAGGTTGTTACTCGATGTCGATGACTGCCTTGCCGGTGACTGTTCCGTTTTCGACCACGGTGTACGCCGCGGCAGCGTCGGCCAGGGAGACGGCGAGGAGCGAGCAGGGGCTTGATGCTTCCCGTTTCGGCAAGTTCTGCACTTTTCGGAGGATCTGGCGATCCTATTGTCGGCCGTGGCCGGAGAGCATGGGGGGCCAGAGCGAAGACCCCAGAGTAGGCGGCGCTGCGGAATGCCAGCGGGGGAAATGCTGTGGCTGCCCCAGCGGGCACTGACGCCGTGGCCGGTGCGTGCGGACCGCTTCGAACGAGGCGTCCAAGGTGGGGCTGCCGACGGTGTCGATGTCGGCGTCCTCGCCGCTAGAGTACTGAGCGAGGTACTCCCCAACGGGTTGGTGGCGTAGTCGATCGGGGTGGCGCGGAGGTGTTCGACGGTGTCGAAGCAGTGTGCTGAGGCGGTGGCGAAGACTTCGGCACCCGTGCATGGGCGATCTGGACGGCCAAGTGCCCAACACCGCTGGCGCCACCGTGGACGAGCACCGTGTGGCCGGCGCGTACCAATGCGCGGCAGACCAGGCCCTCCCATGCGGTGAGGACACCACCAGCGGCAGGGCGCGGTCTCGCGCATGGTGAGGGTGGCAGGCTCGCGGACCAGCAGGTGAGCGGCTGCGGCGTACTGAGTGAGGGAGCCCTGCAGGGCTCCGGCGCCTTCGGGCATCCCGTACACCTCGTCGCCAAGGGCGAACTCGGTCACTGCGGGGCCGATCTGCTCGACGGTGCCGACAGATCCAGGCCCGGCACCGCGGGGAACCCACGCTGGGCGTGCGGGGCCGTTCCGGTGCGGATTCTTGTGTCCAGCGGATTGACGCTGCTCGCCTTGATCCGCACCAACACCTGTCCGGGACCGGTGACCGGTGTCTCCAACTCCTGCACCGTCAGCGGCCCGTCGTTCTCTTCAAGAACTACCGCGCGCGTGATCCGTCACTTCGGGTGTCAAGGGTTTCACCTGACGTCTTGCCGCTCCGGCGGCCTTGGCCAGGTGTGCGCCAAGACCGCCGGAGCGGCAGCGCTCCGACATGCCGCCGCCTTGCCCGGCGCGGTGTCGGGCAAGGCACCGCTGGGAAGACTGGCGCCGGGCATGGACGGGGCAGTGGGATACGGGTTTGGCCCGGTGTCAGTGCGTTGTGGCAAAGGGAGTCCCTGTTCGATGAACAGGGACTTCTTCGTGTGCGGGGCATGATCGCGGAGGTGTAGGGGCAGGCAGCGGACGG
>NZ_JBIWOE010000062.1:0-40469 GCF_044767585.1 Streptomyces sp. NPDC101225 | reverse complement strand
GCCATGGCCACCTTCCGCAACCTCGCCATCGGACTGCTCAAAACCCTCGGAGCCGCCAATATCGCCAAGACCACCCGGGCAATCCGCGACCAGCCCGAACGAGCCCTCCCACTCCTGGGCATCACCAACAACCACGACCCTCAGGGAACTTGATCAAGCCCTGGCGACCAAGGCCGCCAGCGAAATCCTTGACACCTCGTTGCAGACTGTCGGCACGCTAGTAGATTTCGGGAAGTTTGGTGAAGTCGACCTCGCGTTTCTCAGCGAAAGCAGCCAACGCTTCCTTATGCGCGGGTCCCGCAAGGAGAGCTGCGTACACCTCGTCCTCGCGCTTGCGGGCGGCACGAACCTCATCGCGGAACGAGGTAATGATTGTACTTTTCACAGCCCTTAGGCTAGGTGCAGGCTGCTTCGCGAGGGCCTCGGCATAGTGTTGAGCCGTGGATCTAAGGTTTACTGAAGAGCAAAGCCTCCATGCCAACCCCATTTCTCTGGCTTCGGCTGCGTCGATCCAATCCGAAGACATAAGCAGCCACGAGGCATTTTGACGGCCGATCAGCTGCGGAAAAAGGTAGCTGGATGCTGCTTCGGCGGCTACGCCGAGGCTCGTGAAAGGGCAACGCAGCCGCGCCTTGTCAGACATGAGGACGAGGTCGGCGAAGCCTAGTAGGGTGACGCCGATACCTACGCTCAGGCCGTTGACTGCGATCAGTAGTGGCTTGGGGAAATCCGCGAGTGCCTCGACGAGACCGGGGAAGCCGTGCCGGCCGTGCCGGAAGTTCGGGTTGGCGCGTTCAGCCATCTCGACGAGGTCTTGGCCAGCTGAGAAGGCCCGGCCCTTGCCAGTGAGCACCACCACCGCAACCTGCGGGTCTTCTGCCGCGTACAGCAGTGCATCCGTCAGAGCGTCGTACTGCTCCTCGTTGAACGCGTTGAGTTGAGCGGGCCTGTCAAGGATCAGTGTCCGGACGCGAGACCGATCCTCGATACGTATGGTCATGCGACGCCCCTCGTTTCTGGCGGTTACGAATCAATCCACTCGACCACGTGCTTCAGGTCGGCTCGCCCCGTCCTGAATCCGTTGGCCGGATGCTGTTTGTCGGCGTATCCGAGGGAGATGGTGCAGACGATCCGCTGCTCGGCAGGGATCTGGAGCACTTCGCGCAGCGCGTCGGAGTACATGGCAGGCGCGGCCTGGACGATCGTCGCGGCCCCGGCGGCCTGTGCGACATAGCAGAACGTAGCGATATACGCTCCGACATCGACCAGGGCGTAGGCGCCCAATTCCTCGTGGATTGTGAGTACTGCGACGTGCGGTGCTCCGAAGAACCTGTAGTTCTCGAGCATTTGACGATCACGGCCCAACCGGTCCTCCCGTGTGATGTCGAGGGCCTGGTACAGAGCGAACCCTGCAGCGCGCCGCCGCTCGAGCCGAGGGCCTGTGTACTCGCGGGGCGGAGTGAAATCAGCAGACTGTTCGTCAGATTCCGCCGCACGCAGCATGGCTGTCCGCAGGCGTTCGATGCCTTCTCTGCTGGTCACGCGAATTTTCCAGCCCTGTGAGTTGCACCAGGACGGAGTCTGCTGGGCGACGCCCAGGATCCGTTCGATCTGTTCTCTCGGCAGTTCGTCAGGCTGGAAGGCACGGCAACTGTACCGCTGGTTGATGACATCGCATACGGATGCCTTCGACTCGTCCAGAACAGACCACCGGGTATCGAGCGTGTCCAAGGTTTTTCTCCCAGAGTCCGGGATGGGATCCGCGACGGGGCGTAGGGGCGCAGCGGCGGCCTGCGGTCGTGCAGGGCGCTGTGCGGTTCAAGTAGCTTGCCTCGCTGCAGGATCTTGTCTTCGGCAAACCAGGTGGAAGCCAACTGAACGCCGATGGGGCCAAAGCCGGTGAAGTGACATTAGGCAGGACATGGGGGCCAGCCAAGGCCAGCGACACGTCATGTGCGTCTGGGCAACAGAGCTCTGCGCGTTTGACCCCATCTGCGGAAGCTGACAGGCCGTTGGCTCACGGCTGGTTTTGAGGACACCGAGCTGGCCGCCGGGACGTTCCGCACCCGGAGGTGACAGGCATCAACCGAAGGGAGCGAACGGGCCTCGCACCTGGCCACGTCACGCCCGGCTCCGTCTGATGCGCGGCAAGAACACGTCACGGCCTAGGGGTAATCCTGGTCCTTCGAAGTCCGGATTCTTCGATCGGGTCCAGGACCGGGTGCGGCGCCAGCGCACCCCCTCGGCCAGCAGGATGCGGCGGACCTGGCTGCGGCTAATCTCGATGCCCCGCCGCTGTGCCTCGGGCAGCGCGTCGGGGCCCATTCCGGTGGCCTGGAGTCGTCCGCCGCGGTCAACTCGCCGTCTGCCTGCATCGTCAGCCGACCCGGTGGCGGCTGTTTGACCGGGCCGATGCCCGGGAGCGTTCTGCTTGGACATTCCGATGCTGGCGGCCCTGCCCGCCCAAATCGTCCAGACGCAAGCAGTTACAGCGGTGCAGCCGGCGGCGAACCGTTTCGGGGCCGCATCTCAATGCCTCCGCGATGGCAGGTACTCGCCGTCCGGACCAGTTCAGCTCCATCGTCCGAGCCCGCAGCGTCAGATCACGCGGCGCCTTGTGCGCTTGCGCCAACCGATGCACGACCCGCTGCTCATTCTTGCCACGGCCCGGCCGTCCGCGTAACGCCACCCTTCGGCACCGGCCCCCGAGCACCCGACCGCCCCGTCACCAGAACGTACACCCGGCGGACATAGGTCGGAGAGCAAGGAGCGCATCCCATCTATGAGGGTACTGAGTGTCTAATATGAGGGAACTCAGTTCCCTCATATTCTAGCTGGTCGGTGCTTCCAGTCAGACATCTTCGAGGCGTTGCACGATCTGCCACATCGGCGTACTGCGTTTGGCGACCAGGACGACCGTCTCCCCCGCATCACCCCAGGTGCGGTGGACGAGTCCCAGGGCCTGGTCGACACCGACGGCGACGTCACCGCGGGCGCCAGAGCGCAGCCAAGCGCGAAGGCCGTAGTTATGCCCGGCAACGACGCTGGCGGCGATGGCGTAGGCGCGGGCTCCACCGTCTGGCAGGGTGGCGAAACGGCGCTCGAGGTAGGAGATGAGGGCGCGTTCGTAACGCCACACCACTGACGTTTCGTGCGCCTTGAGGGCAGGGACCTTACGGGTGAGTGCATACCTCTTGACCGAGAACTCTGCACGCTCTGCGTACATGCGCATGACCAGCCGGGCGGCTCCGCAGGCACGGCCCACGGGGTCGAGGTCCTGGGCGCCCTGCTCCAAGTAGTCGACCATGTCCGCCAGAGCCCGTTCGTGGTCGGGGAATACCACTTCTTCCTTGGTGGGGAAGTACCTGAAGAAGGACCTTCGACCTACGCCGGCGCGGCGCACGATGTCGTCGATGGTCGTGCTGTCGTAGCCGCGCTCCGTGAAGAGTTCGAACGCGGCCGAGACCAGCAGGTCTCTGATCGAGGCCTTCCCTTGGTCTTCCGTGGCGGCGGGGTCGTCCTGCATCGGTTTGTCTGGCCCATCGGTCATGACATGAACGTACATGCAGACTTACGCATGGCACTCAGTGTGCATAATGGGGGTACTGAGTGCCATACCTTGGGGAGTGAGTAGTGGTGGCTGACTTCGACCTGTACCGCCCGTCCGAGGAGCACGACATGCTCCGCGACGCGATCCGTTCACTGGCCGAGGCGAAGATCGCGCCGTTCGCGGCCGCGGTGGACGAGGAGGCCCGCTTCCCGCAGGAGGCGCTCGACGCCCTCGTCGCAAGCGACCTGCACGCCGTGCACGTGCCCGAGGAGTACGGCGGCGCGGGCGCCGACGCGCTCGCCACCGTGATCGTGATCGAGGAGGTGGCGCGCGTGTGCGTCTCCTCGTCCCTGATCCCGGCCGTGAACAAGCTGGGCTCGCTGCCGGTCATCCTCTCCGGCTCCGAGGACCTGAAGAAGCGCTACATGACCCCGCTCGCCAAGGGCGAGGGCATGTTCTCCTACTGCCTCTCCGAGCCGGACGCCGGCTCGGACGCGGCCGGCATGAAGACCAAGGCCGTACGCGACGGCGACCACTGGATCCTCAACGGCGTCAAGCGCTGGATCACCAACGCCGGCGTCAGCGACTACTACACGGTCATGGCGGTCACCGACCCCACCAAGCGCTCCAGGGGCATCTCGGCCTTCGTCGTCGAGAAGTCCGACGAGGGCGTCTCCTTCGGTGCCCCGGAGAAGAAGCTCGGCATCAAGGGCTCCCCGACCCGCGAGGTCTACTTCGACAACGTCCGCATCCCGGCCGACCGCATGATCGGCGAGGAGGGCACGGGCTTCGCCACGGCGATGAAGACGCTGGACCACACCCGCATCACCATCGCCGCCCAGGCCCTCGGCGTCGCCCAGGGCGCCCTGGACTACGCCAAGGGCTACGTCCAGGAGCGCAAGCAGTTCGGCAAGCCGATCGCCGACTTCCAGGGCATCCAGTTCATGCTCGCCGACATGGCCATGAAGATCGCGGCGGCCCGCGCCCTGACCTACCAGGCCGCGGCCGCCTCCGAGCGCGGCGACAAGGACCTCACCTTCCAGGGCGCGGCCGCCAAGTGCTTCGCCTCGGACGTGGCGATGGAGGTCACCACGGACGCCGTGCAGCTCCTCGGCGGCTACGGCTACACCCGTGACTACCCGGTCGAGCGCATGATGCGCGACGCCAAGATCACCCAGATCTACGAGGGCACCAACCAGGTCCAGCGCATCGTCATGGCGCGCAACCTGCCCGCCGTCGGAGGAGTCTGATCATGGCAATACGGGTAACTGATGTACGCACGGTAGGTGTAGTGGGTTGTGGACTCATGGGTTCGGGAATTGCCGAGCTGTGCGCCCGGAAAGGCGTCGACACCCTGGTCTACGAGGTCAACGACCAAGCCGTCGCGGCTGGAAAAAGCAGGATCGAAAGCTCACTGGCGCGCGCGGTCGCACGGGACAAGCTGACCGCAGAGGACGGCCAGGCAACGCTGCAGCGGATGTCGTTCACCACGGACTTTGCGGATTTCGCCGACCTCGATTTGGCGATTGAGGCAGTGCCCGAAGACGAGAAGCTCAAGCTACGTGTATTCGCCGAACTCGATAAGGCCCTGGCCCGCCCCGACGCGCTGCTCGCATCGAACACGTCCTCCATCCCCATCATGAAGCTCGCCGCTGCCACCAACCGCCCCGGCCAAGTGGCGGGCCTGCACTTCTTCAATCCCGTTCCCGTCCTCGATCTGGTGGAACTGGTCCCCTCTCTGATGACCAGTGACATCGCTTCGGAACGCCTGCGTGCCTTCGTCGCAGAAACCCTGGACCGGCATGTGATCGTTTCTCGGGACCGGGCTGGTTTCATCGTCAACTCCCTACTGATCCCCTACGTTGTCGCAGCGATCCGTATGTACGAATCGGGCTTTGCGACCGCCGAGGACATCGACGAGGGCATGATCCAGGGCTGCGCCCACCCAATGGGCCCGCTACGGCTGGCTGACCACATCGGCCTCGATACCACCCTGGCCGTGGCCGAATCCCTCTATGCAGAGTTCCGCGAGCCCCACCTGGCTCCGCCGGCGCTGTTGTCACGGATGGTGCAGGCGGGCTATCTCGGCCGCAAGAGCGGCGTCGGTTTCTACAAGTACTCCACCGGCGAGACCGCGTAGAGAATGCCACCGCGCATGTGACCACCGAAGCGATCCGGCCAGTTCAGAGCAAGGGTTTCGCGAGTTCATCGCGAACTGGATGGGCGCTCCCGCCGAGTCGGCCTCCCTGCAGGCCGAACTCATGGCGGCGCCCGTCGGCCGGGGCCCACAACCACAACCATGTGCTGCGCCGGTGACTGCGAGGTGAATCCACGGACCCCGTGACGGAGGTCGGCAGCACGATGAGCGAGATTCGTTCTCTTCCCGGTCCTGCCGCCCACGACAGCGGCGGCGAGGGCACTACGTCGTCGCTTTCCGGGCCGGGAAGGATCTCGATGCCCAGCTGCCATCCCTGAAGCGGCTCATCGAAGGGGACGCCGAGCGGTGAGTGCCCACCCCGCGCGCCGAAAGACGACTTCCCATTCAGCACGAACAGGACCGGATAACCCATAATGAGCGTGTCATGACTCCCTGAACGGGAGGGCAGCGATGGCAGCCCTGGTTCAGCACTCCCCCGCATCGCAGTCCGCCCTGGAAAACACTGCGGCAGCTCTGCTCGACGCCCAGGGCAGGGTGTTCGGCTGGTCCGTGGCGGCTGCCGAGCTCGTGGGCCGGTCCGCCGCGGAAATGTGCGGACAACAGCTCTCGACTCTGTTCGCTGGCGACTCAGGATCCGCCTGCGGGCCAGAAGCCGGGACGGGGAAGATGCCGACGTCCGGCCGGGCGCGGTTGCGTCACAGTTCCGGTCGGACGATCGAGGTGATCCTGCAGGTGCTGGACCTGGAAGGGGGCTCGGACCGGCTCGTCCTTGCCGCTCCCCTCGAGGATACGAAAGGCCGCCCCATCGGGGCTGCAGCGCTCCTCACGGACGACACGGAGCAGTGGCGGGCCCGTCGCAATCTCGAACTGCGCCACCGGGCCTCAGCCCTCATCGGCACCTCGCTCGACGTCAAGCGCACGGCCCAGCACCTCGCTGACATCCTCGTTCCCGCGCTGGGAGACATGGCCTGGGTGGAGCTGGCGGAAGCCGTGGTCGACGGCGACGAGCCGCCCAAGGTCCTCGGCGGCGGGGAGCTGCATCTGCGTCGGGCAGCGGTAGCCAGTGCCGATGGGCGCTGGCCGGCCAAGCTGCTTCAGCCGGACGCTGCGCTGCCGCCCCTGCCTGACCTGCCCATGGTGCGCAGTCTGCAGCAGGGCAAGGTGTTCACTCTCTCCGACCCCGCCAAAGTGGGCCAGGTGGGCGGCCAGGAGATGTCCCGGCTCTTCGTTCCCGACCACGCGCATTCGATCGCTGCTGCTCCCCTGTTCGCGCGCGGCCTGATGCTCGGCTCGGTCGCCCTGTGGCGCACCAGTAGGCCCGAGCCGTTCGACCAGGAAGATGCGGAACTTCTCGGTGAGATCGCCTCCAGAGCCGCGCTGAGCGTGGACAATGCCCGCCGCTACACGCGCGAGCACCGCGCCGCCGTTGCCCTGCAGCAACGACTGCTGCCCCGCGCCATCAACGACATGCCGTCGGCCGAGACCGCCGGGTTCTACCTCCCCGCCGCCGGCGGGGTCGAAATCGGCGGCGACTGGTTCGACGTCATTCCGCTGCCGTCGCTGCGCGTCGCGTTCGTGGTCGGCGATGTCATCGGTCACGGCCTGGCCGCCACCGCCACCATGGGACGGCTGCGCACCGCCGTGCAGACGCTGGCCGATCTGGAGCTGGAGCCCGACGAACTCCTCACCCACGTGGATGACCTCGTCCTACGGCTGGCTGCGGAAGCCGACCCGGCGCATCCAGATCCGGTGGGCGCCACTTGCCTCTATGCGGTCTACGACCCAGTGACCTTGCGGTGCACGCTGGCCAGCGCCGGTCATCCGCCGCCTCTCGTCCTCGGTCTGGGCGGTGATGTGAACCGTGTCGATCTTTCTCCCGGGCCGCCTCTGGGGGTGGGGGGCATGCCGTTCGAGCCGGTGACGCTCGACCTGCAGCCCGGCAGTGTTCTGGCCCTCTATACCGACGGCCTCATCCACCGCCGCCATCATGACCCGGATGCGGGGATCGACCACCTGGCCGAACGCCTCGTTGCGCTGTCGGGTCGGCACCGCTCGCTCAACACCGTGGGCCGCGCCCTGCTCGGCGATGCCGAGTCCGCTCCGCCGGGCGACGACGTCACTTTGTTGCTCGCCCGTACCCGCGCGCTGCCTGAGGACGCCACGGTCTCGTGGGAGTTCCCGGCGGATCCCGCCGTCGTGGCACGCACCCGCACGACCGTCACCCGTCAACTGTCTTTGTGGGGCCTTGAGGAGGCGGCGTTCGCCACCGAACTGATCGTCAGTGAACTAGTCACTAATGCCATCCGCTACGCCGGCGGACCTGTCGGGCTGCGTCTGATTCGTGACGCGTCGCTCATCTGTGAAGTCACCGACCCAAGCAACACGCAGCCGCGTCTGAGGCGGGCACGCACCACGGACGAGGGCGGCCGGGGCCTGTTCCTGGTCGCCCAACTCAGCAGTCGCTGGGGCAGCCGTTACGGCCGGCGAGGGAAGACGGTCTGGGCTGAACAACCCCTTGGACCATCCGCTTTCCGAACGTGATCGTTTGGTTCGAGGTGGGTGGGAATGAACTTCGGTGGGCGGCGGGCGAGACGGGCATGGTTCGTCTGCCTGTCTGGCCCGTGGAGGTGGCTGGTGCCGTCAGTGCTTGGTCTGCTGCAGGCCCGGGAGACGAAGGTCCGGGAAGAGATCGCGGGTCGCGCGAGGAGGCCGAGCCGGTAGGGGCTGCGCTCGACGAGGCGGACCGTGTACTTGAGCAGCCCTTCAGGCGGTCCCGGCGAACCTTGCACGGAGGGGGGTCAGCTTGTTGCTGTTGTGCTCAAGGGATAGAGCCGGGGCCGCGGGCAGCGAGGGAGGCCACGCAGAAACAAGGTCGGCAGCGACGTCTCCCCCGCGCCAACCCGGCTGCTGGCTGTCGTGCGGTGATGTGCCCGGACGGCAGGCCGGGTCAGTATTCGTAGGCGCCTGCGTCGTAGGGGGACGAGCGTTGCTTCTGGTCGGCGTCGGTTGTGGGGGCGTCCCGGGTGGTGGCCGCGCCTATGGCCGGGCTCTCGGGCTTCAGGTGCAGGTCTGCGGAGACGTAGCCGGTGAAGTAGGCCGCGTACGAGGTGTCGACCGTGATGTTGTTGCTGTGCTGGGCATCGGTCGCCGCGGCGGTGTTGAAGCGGTGCGCAAGATTGTTGCGCACGACATCGCCGGTGGGAGGCGTGCCGTCCTTCTGATTGGTCAGGCGTATCTCGCTGTCGGTCGCCGGATAGCGGGGCACGACCGTGTTGTTGACGATCTTGCTGTTGTTCATCCCGTACAGGCCCATGGCCAGCCCGACCTCGACCTGCACAACGTTGTTTTCGATGGTCCAGCCGCTGTAGGGGCCGTCGAAGGCGCTGAGTCCCTGGATCGTGTACTTGCCGTTGTACTGGAAAGGGATCTTCGTGTAGCGGGCGCCCTTGCGGCTGATAAAGACGTTGCCTCGCAGGGTCACGCCGGTCACCGGCGTGAAGCTGCCGTCGCCGCGGAAACTCTGGAACATGTCCCGGTGCGGTGGATCGGCCTCCATCCCCGGGGGAACCACGGCGTAGCTATTGACCGCGGAGTTGTACTCGACGAGGCATCCGCTGACCTTGCAGCGGTAGCCGTCTTCCCAGAAGTGTTCGACGCTGTTGCCGCGGACGACACCGCCGGTGGCCCCGGCGCCGGCCGTGGAGGTGCGCTCGAGTGTCACGCCGTTGCGTACGTTGCGGATCTCGTTGTTCAGCACCTGGTTGTCGGCACCGACGACGGAGATGCCGGTTCCGCTGCGGTTGACCCAGTCGTTGTTGCTCCAGGTGCTGGCGGTGGCGTCGCTCGCCGCCCGGATCTGGGAGTTCTGGAGCACGTTGTGCGTAGCTCCGGCATCGATTTGAACCAGGTTCGCGGTGGTGAAGGTGCCGTTTGCTTCCTGCGGCGAGACCAGGACGCCGTCGACCGTCCAGCGGGTCGCGCCCGAGGCGAAGCGCAGGCTTCGCATGCGGGGCGTCTGGCCGGATGCGGCTTTGATGGTGCGCACGCCGGAGGCGCTGCCGGTGATCACCGGACTTCCGTGGTCCCCACTGCGCAGGATGATCGTGTCGCCTGCGGCGAAGGTCTTGCCGGAGGCGAACACCTCCTGGAGGGTGCGCCAGGGCTGCGACGCCGTACCGGGGTTGCTGGACGAGCCCGTCGCCGGGTCGACGTAGTAGGTGGTGACGGCCGCATTGCGTTCCGTCGGCTGCGCACCGAAGGCGTCGCGGTCGGCGCCGAGGGCGACGAGTAACAGCAGGCAGACAAGTAGGAGCAAGAGACGGGATAGGCCGCGTCTGCGGTGGATGGTGATCATGTGGGTTTGACTCCCGTGGGTGGGGGTGGGGAGACGAGGACGGAGGGGTTCGGTTCGCCGTGGGTCACCAGCAGCCGTGGAGGGCTGGGGTGCGGGTGGCGAGGTGGACGACCCGGCTCGCACCGTGGGCGCCGGACACGTCGGCCCGCAGGGTGATGGGGTGCCGGTCGGTGAGGTCGATCGCCGGGTCGGCGTCGAGCGCGCGGACCGCCGTGGCGTCGAGCGTCACGGTGACGGAGGTGCCTGTCTGGGTGGGGTCGCTGACGGCGATGGTCAGTGTGTTGTGCCGGGCGCGCACCAGGATCGAGCAGGGTGCATCCACGTGGAGGGGCCCGGCGCTTCCGGCGCTGAAGAAGTTCGCGGCGAGGACGCGTTCGGGCACGTCCACGACTGCCTGGACCTGCGCGGTGTTGGCCAGGATCCGGGGCGCCCGGTGGCGTTGGGCCACGTCGGGGTCGGTGTCCGGCAGCAGGACGTAGCTGTAGTGGGCCCCTTCGGGGTCGGTGCCGTGGTCGAACCAGAGGGTGAGATAGGAGCGGGTCACCTCCTGGGTGCTGCTGCTGGTGTTGATGTCGTGCCAGGTGCCGGTGCGGGCTTCGCGCAGGGCGTGGATGGTAGCGCCCTCGGGGAACAGGTAGGAGCCGGCGCCGCCGATCGTGACGGACCGTGCCCGGCGGAGTTCCTGTCTCCAGCCGGGCGTGGTGGGCTGGTGCCGGCCGTCCACGACAAGCGGTTGGGTGCCACGCACTCCCAGGTTGCGGTTGTCGACGATGGTCTCGATCGGCACCCCGTCGGCGGCTTCGATGCCAGCGCCGAGGCAGACGATCGAATCGCTCAGGCAGAACCACGACTTCTTCGCCGTGAGGGTGCTGGACAGGCCGCGGACGTCCTGGCCCAGCGAGGCGTAGGTGCCGTCGGTGGCGCCGCCCGCCCAGGTCGCTGCGGGCCGCGGCGCGCCCCAGGCGCCGCCCTCGCCGTCGGCCAGCGGCTTGGTGGACACGGTCGTGCCGGGCAGCCGGTAGGGGTCGACGGTGGGCCAGAAGCCGTCGGAGTACTGGTCGTTGTTGTGGTCGGTGCCCCACCAGTAGGTCATGCCGTTGCTGGTGTGCCAGCCGCGCAGGTTCTCGCCGTTGCCGTTCTCGTAGTACGTGGTGCGGGCCGAGCACATGCTGACGGCGGCGGCCCAGTCGGGGCGCCGGTGCACGGCCCGGTCCATGGCGAACAGCCGGTGGCCGATCGGCTCGGCGGCCGCCGGGATCGTGCTGTCGGTCAGGAGGGCCTGGGCGCGGGCGAGTTCGGGGATGGCGACGCCGGGGTCGGACAGGTAGGGAAGCGAGGTCAGGGGCGCCTCGCGGGTGATCCAGCCCTTCACCGTCGCTTTCCAGGCGGCCGACTGCGCTGGGCTGGCCGTGCCGGAGGCGGCCAGGCGCAGGATGTCGGAGATCAGCGCGTGCCCGCGTGTGTGGTCGCTTTGCGCCACCGGGTTGCTGCCCTGCAGGCCGCGGCTGATGGCCCGGCCCGAGACGCCGTCCAGGGCGATGCCGTTGTAGACGAACGGTGTGTAGGCGCGGGTGACCGAGTCCAGGATGTTGGCGGCCTGGGGGTCGGTGACCGCCCAGGGCGAGTCGGCCAGCAGGGCGAACAGCCAGCTGAAGTCGCCCAGCATGACCTCGCCGTAGGTGCCGGTGTAGGGGATGTCGGTGTGCTGGATGAACGAGCCGTCGGCGTACAGTCCGTCGCCGGTGGTGACGTAGGGGAAGATCGGGGACAGTGCGCTGGACGCCAGGGCGATCTTCGCCGCGTTTTTGCCGACCACGCCGCGCAGGGCGATGACCTTGCACAGGTCGGCGCGGTTGGCTCCGGTGCTGGTGCCGCTGTAGGAGGCCACCACCGAGTCGGGCACGAAATGGTCGATCGCCGCACAGTAGGCCGCCACCTGCTCCGCACCGAGCGTGGGGTACACCAGGATGCAGGCGTCAAGCAGGGACTTGGGGGCGCCGATCTGCCAGTCCCACCAGTTGTCGTAGGTCGCGTTGGTCGCCGTGTAGGCGTGAGCGCTCAGGTGATCGAGGCCGGCGGCGACCTGCGAGGCGAGCGCTGCATCCGAGCTAACTCCGGTGCCTGGCTGGGCGTAGGCCAGCGCCATCGTCTTGAGCCGGACGTAGCTCTGGGTGATGTTGTTGGAGACGTGGCCGAGCGGCAGGTCGGGCCACAGGGCGGCGGCACCCGGGGTCATGGTGCTGGCGAACTGGCCGGCCTGGGTGCCGAGGCGGGCGAGGACGTCGACGTAGGGGGCCGCGGTCGCGTCGAAGTCCCCTCCGGTGAGGAGCTGTTGCCATCGGCCGCGCAAGGTGTCGAAGTCGTCTTCGGCCGCCGCGGCCGGTGTGGCCGGGAGCGTCAGGCTCCCGGCCGCGGCGAGGGCTGCCGCCGTGCCGAGTTGGAGCAGTTTGCGCCGGGACAGCCCTGCCCCCCACAGAGGGACCGGTTCGGGCTCATGTCTGTGCGTGCTCATGGGACGCCTCCTTGCCGCATGGTCCGGCTCGCGAGAGAAGGAAAGCGATTTCCATCGTGTGTGTCAATAGTTCATGCACGGCGGGTGCTTGAATCGCCCGCGCCGCCCAACTTTCAGTATGAGCAGTGCTTTTGGGCATGTTGAAGTCGCTCGTCAGCGTGCGGCTTGGCGGAAAGCGATTACAAGGGATCGGTCTGGTGGTTTCTCAGTGGCGCGGGCGCGGCGCGACCGAGCCGCGCACCACGACGTGGGTGCCCAGCACCACGTGCTGGGTCGGCCGGTCGAGGTCGTCGCGGTGCAGCGCGAGCCGTACCGCCGTACGGCCGAGTTCTTCGTGCGGGATGTGCACGGTGGTCAGTGCGGGAAAGACGTCCTCGGCGGGGCTGAGGTCGTCGTAGCCGATGACGGACACCTCACCGGGCACGTCGCGCCCCGCCTCCCGCAGGGCGGCCACGGCGCCCGCGGCCACCGGGTCGTCACAGGCGAAGATCGCGGTGAACTCGGCTCCGTCCGCGAGGAGTTGTCTGGTCGCCCGGTATCCGAAGCCGCGGTCGAGCCGTCCCGGGGCGACCAGGTCGGGGTCGAGTTGGAGTCCGTAGGAAGCCATGGCGCGGCGCAGCCCGTCGGTGCGCGCCTCGGTGGTGGTGTTGCCCTGCGTGCCGCCCAGGAACACGATGCGTTCGTGACCGGCCGACAGCAGATGGCTGGCCGCCGAGAAGGCGCCGCCCTCGTTGTCGTACTCCACCACGGTGACCGGCAGGTCGTCGCCCGGCGAGGGCCGGCCGCACAGCACCAGTCGCGACCCTGCGTCGTTGAGCGCGTGCGCCAATCGGGCCATGCGGCGCCGGTATTCGGGGGTGTCCGTGATCCCTCCGATGAGGAACACTGCATCGGTGCTCTGCTCGCGCAGCATCGAGACGATGGCGAGCTCCTGGTCCGGGTCGCCGTCGCTGGCGCAGATCAGGCACAGCCGTCCCTCCAGCGTGGCCTGGCGCTGGATACCACCCGCGATGGTGTTGAAGAAGGGCGCGGTGACGTCGCTGAGGATGATCGCGACCGTCTTGGTGTGGCTTCCGGCCAGCGCGCGGGCGTGCGCGTTGACCACGTAGTCGAGTTCGCGGATGGCCCGCATGACCTTGGTGCGCGTGGCGGGTGCGACGGGGTGGTTGCCGCTGAGGACCCGGGAGACGGTGGCGGGAGAGACCCCGGCCTGCCTGGCCACGTCGCTCACGGTCGCCTTCGGGGGCCCGGGGGCCCCGGTCCGGTCGTTTCCGCGCGTCGTGCCACTGCGGGCCATGTGCCGTCCCCTCGCTGCCGGTCCTGTCCCCACTGCCTGAGGCGACGCTAGCCGATCGGCTGGGTGAACGGGCCGCCACCTGCCTGTTTGTGCCTGCCGACTACGGGGCTGTCGGCGTACACGAACGGGCCCTGGCAAGATTTTCGTGAAGCGGGGCTGTGCCACCGTGCGCCGGTGACGCTCCGTCACGGGTAGCGGCGTCGGAGGTGGGCCATGAGGACGACGCGGTGACGCAGGAGCGGAATGCCTGTGCGGTCGGTCATGACACTCCGGCATCCGGATCTCCGGCAACAGTCCGGACTGGTCAGCTCCAAGAAGAAAAACACCTACTGAGGACCAACTCGTCTGCAGGGGAGGCGAGGATACAGAAGAGCTCGGGTGCACGCAGTTCACGGCACCATGCGTTCGGGTGAACCGGGAGATCAAGCGCCGGATCGACGTCGTCCAGGTCTTTCCCAACGCCGACGCGCTCATCCGGCTGGTCACCGCCGTGCTCTTCGAGATGCACGACGAGTGGATCGCCTTCCCCCGCCGCTACCTCCCCGAAGGCAGCATGAGCGAGATCTACCGCGAACTCCCCGAAAGCGCCCCCGCACTACCCAACACCCCGAACACGCCCACCAATTGATCCCCAACACCACGACGAGGGACACGACCGCACCCCCTCCGGTCTCAGCCGGCCGTCGAGTTCCGTCGTCGATCCGAGCAGACCGGCGATCACCGGCCGCGATGACGGGTTCGGAGTCCATTGGGCCCGGTTCGGACCTCCTGGCCGGCCGAGCGCACTATCGTCGTGGGCATGAGGGTCCGTCACAATGTTCGCGCGGTCCTGCTGGATGACGATCAACTGGTCTTCCTGCGCCGACAATGGCCGGGCTGCCTGCCCTACTGCACGACAGTCGGAGGAGGCGTCGAACCCTACGACGCCGACCTCGAATCGGCCCTGCGCCGCGAAGTCATGGAAGAGCTCGGCGCCACGATCGGCCCTGCCACCGAGTTCCTGACCCTGACCGAGCCGGGCGGACAGGTCACCGTCGTGCGGCACTACTTCCGTGCCGAGCTGCTGGACATGGACCTGAGCCGTCGTGGTGGTCCGGAGCCGGACGACCCCGATACCGGCGACTTCTCGCCGGTCCGGGTCGCGCGGCACGCCTCTGCCGTGACAGCGCTCGAACTCCAACCGCCCGAACTCGTCGACTACCTGTGCGAGCACGCCAGGACATGGGGTACCTGAGAGGCAGTGCTGCTCAACGGCTGCCACGGCAGCCGGATCAACCGGACCTCCACCAGCCGGCCCCGCGCCCAGTGGCCCAGTACCGGGAGATCCGGCACAACCCGCCAGTACCGCACTTCTACAAGCCCGACCGACTCACCGGATTGATCTGTACGAGGTGGCGGACGACGGACAGGTCCACCACCACCCCTCCTCACCGGACGACGACCGATACCCCTACGCGGATCACGGCGCTGCTTGGCGGGCCGGTGAACCGCGGGCGAATGCTGACCCCGCGTTCGGTCGGATAGCGGTCGGTGGCCCGGTCGCGGCATTCCGGCCCGCTCAGGATCATCGGCGCCTCGTTCGTACGACTGTCCGGAGGCCCGGCGTGCCCGAAGCCGCACGCGATGACGATCCCGGTTCCATATCGGCCCCGCACTCGCCCGGCCCCGTCGGCCGACGGCGCACCGTGCCACACGGACCGCAGGGCCCGGGAGGCTATTTGAGAGCGGCGCAGGCCAGGCGTAGTTCTCGGAAGGCTTGGTCGAGTTGGTCGTGGAGGGGAACGGACGGTTCCTGCATCCACCGGTGAGTGGCCACGGCGAAGGTGTCCATGGCGACCTGCGCGCACAAGGGAGCCGTGCGGGCATCGATGCCTCGGGCCTTGAGGGCATCGGTCAAGGCTTCGACCAAAAGGGCCCGCTTGGCCAGAGAGCGTTCCTGGAGAGCCGGGGTTTGGGCGATGAGCCGGGCGCCGGGCTCGGTGAGTGGGCGGTTGCGTTCGAACAGAGGCACCGTTTCATGAAAGGCGGCGCGCAGGGTGGGCAGCGGTTTCATGCCGTGCGGAACGGCCGCAACGGCCTGAACGAGCCGGTCGCGTAGTTCGCTCTCTCCGTCGAAGAGCATCTCGCGCTTGTCGGCGAAGTGGCGGTAGAAGGTGCGCTCGGTGACACCAGCATGTGCAGCGATCGCTTCCACGGGCGTCTGGTCGAAGCCGTTCGCCAGGAACAGTTCAACTGCGGCTTCCTGAAGGCGCCGACGTGCGTCTTCCCCACTTCTAGGCATGGGTGGATCCTAACAGCTTGCGCCAGCCCCTAACACAGGGTAACGTCAGAGTCTGACACTTAAGGCGTCAGACTCTGACGTCAACTCAACTCGGGTGTCGCCGTCCCCATGCGCGCCGCGGAGGTCACTGGATCATGAAGACATTTGTCATTGCCGGCGGAAACAGCGGCATAGGGCTCCAAGCGGCTCGTGAACTTCTGGCCGCAGGCCATCGCGTCGTCCTCCTGGGGCGAGACGAGCTGAAGGGTGAGACGGCTCTGAAATCATTCGGTCCGGCTCGCGACCGGGCGAGTTTCCTCCCCGTGGACCTTTCGACCCACGACGGCGTCCGGGACGCGGCGCGCCGGGTAGATGAACTGACCGATCGCATCGACGGGCTGCTGCACTCGGCAGCCGTGTTCGACACGAGCGACACCAGGACCGTCGATGGCCTCCCGCTCTTCTTCGCCCTGAGCTACCTCAGCCGCTACCACCTGACACAGCTGCTCGTCCCGAAGCTGCTCCTGGCAGAGCACCCCAAGGTCGTCATGCTCACGGCAAATCTGAGCAAGGTTCCCAAACTCAGCCCGGAACTGTTCCCGTATTTCGAACGGTTCAATTTCCGGACGGCGGTCTCTCAGGTCAACGGCGCGTGCATGTACTACGCGGACCATCTCACCAAGACCCATCCGAAGATCTTCGCCGGCTGCGTAACCCCCGGGCTCGTCCGCACCGGCATCTTCGACCAGGCCCCCTGGTTCATCAGGGCCTATGTCGCGCTGACCGCGCCATTGCTGGCCAATAGCCTTGAAAAGGCCGCACAGAACGTCGTGCAGGCGCTCCGTGCCGGCGAAGGGCCTTCGGCCTTCATGTGGAACAAGCCCGGCATCTTCGAAGACAGGTACGCCATCCGCACGGACGCTGTGATCCAAAAGGCCGTGATGGATACATCTCGCCAGGTCACCGGAGCCTAAAGCCTATGTCCATCGTGGTCACCGCCGGGCAGCGCGGGGACTCCCCGCAGTTCGAAGCCGTTTTGCGTCGGGTCCGGGTGCCCCGACTGGGGCCGGGTAGGCCGCGCACCAGGCCGCGGCGGGTGCGCGCCGACAGGGCGTACGCCTCCCGCAAGAACCGCGCCTACCTGCGGCGGCGCGGCATCTTCTGCACGATCCCGGACAAGGCCGATCAGGCCCGCAACCGCAAGAACCGCGGCTCGCGCGGCGGTCGTCCGCCGAAATTCGATCCCGAGGACTACAAGGCCCGGCACGCGGTCGAGTGTGGCATCAATCGCCTCAAAAGACACCGCGCCGTGGCCACGCGGTACGACAAACTCGCGGTCCGCTACGAGGCGACCGTCCTGGTTGCAGCCATCAACGAGTGGCTGTGACCGAGCCCCTCGCTCACCTCGAGGCTAGCCTGAGCGTTCGTGAACAGACGACGGCAGAAGAAACTGTCCAAGCGCCTCGTCGAGGCGGCGACATTCGGCGACAGCACCCAGATCAACGCTCTGCTGCGAGCCGGGGCCTGCCCGGAGGCCAGCAATACCGAGGGCACCACGCCTCTCTACGCGGCATCAGTCACCGGAGCCGCCGACAACGTCCTGTGTCTGCTGGCAGCCGGAGCCTTGCCCGACACCGAGAGCGGACGTGGCGCGGAAGGCACGCCCCTGTGCGCGGCCGCATGCTGGGGCCATACAGAGACGGTCCGTGCACTCCTTACCCACGGCGCCGACCCCAATCTCCGCGAAGACCACGGCACGGGCCGGTCCCCGCTCGAATGGGCGATGACCGGGCCCTACCCCGAAACGATCGCCATGCTTCTGGCTGCAGGCGCCCGACGACACGACGAAACCACCTGACCCGTCTCGAGGCACCAAGTCCCGCGATCCGCTTTCGATACACGCCCTAGGTCGGTGAGGCTCTCGGGGCCGCGGGAGTTGCTCAGGATCACGTGCAGGCCGGCGGCGACGCCGAGTCGAGCGAGCGTGCCGCCGATCATGCCGGCACCGATGATTCCGAGAGTCTTCGTCACGGGGTCAGGTCTCCAAGTCGACGGATGCGAGTGAGAGTTGAGTGCGATCGCCGGGCAGCGGCCGGCAGATCACGGCCGACTCGCGGACGGCGTCGTGCAGATCCGGTGCCGGCGCCGCGGCGAGCAGCACCATGCCGTCCTCGTCGCGCTGGTCGAAGACATCAAGGGCGGCTACGCCGAGGCGACGCATGTGGTCTCCTCGGCTTCCACTTGCATCGGGCTCTCCTCCCTGGGCGATGCGCGGCCGCAGGGCTCCTTGGGACTTGTCGGACGGCGGCAGGACAGGCGTGACGTCGCCAGCGAGGAGCACGTCACAGCACACCGGAGTCGGTGATAGCTGACTCTCGGCGACGTGTCACAGGGAACCCCATGCCGTGGCAATAGTCAACTATCGCCGCTACTCTTCCCTCATGACCACCGGTGCTCCACGACGCAGCCAGGCCGTCGCCGCGCGCAACTCCGAAAGGATCCGGCGAGCCGCGCGGGAGGTGTATGCCGAACGCGGCCCCGACGCGATGCTGGAGGACATCGCGCGCGCCGCAGGCGTGGGCATCGCGACGCTCTACCGCCATTTCCCCAACAAGGAACAGCTGGTCCGGGCCGCCCTTGAACAGGCCGTCGCCGAACAGCTCACCCCGGCCATCGAACAGGCGATGAGCGACGACGACCCCAGGCGCGGTCTGACCTCCCTGCTGGAGGCCACCCTGGCCATGGCCGCCCGCGAGCACAACACCCTGACCGCCGCGGACAACTCCGGCGCACTCACCGCCGAGGTCACCGCCCCGTTTCTCGACTCACTGATCCTGCTCACCCGAAGGGGACAACAGGCCGGTCTCATCCGAGCCGACATCGTCCCCGACGACATGCACCGGATCATGGGGATGCTCATCAGCGTGCTGTGGAGCACCGACCCTGCAGACCAGGGCTGGCGACGCTATGTCGTACTCGTCCTGGACGCCCTGTCCCCCGCAGGAGCCAGCCCTCTCCCGCCTGCGGTCCCCGGTCAGGGGTGCCGTGAGGGAATGCCGAACTCGCCCGGGATCCGCAGCGCCGACCTCAACGGGGACAAGATCGCCGACACCAGAGCCTGACCTCCGTCACGGCAACCGACGCACTCAAGGCTTCAGCCCGCAAGGCTCGCCGGTCGGGCTCTTGCCTTCCGTATGGCGAGGCGAAGGGCGGCGGGGCTGACGTGTGCGGTCGGCGATGGCTGGCACCAAGGCCGTCCATGCCGCCGCCACCCGCCTGAGCCAGGCCCGGGCCGGCGACATTCCCGGAAGACTCTCCCGCTCCAACTGTGCGACCGGTTTAGCGGGGTGAGGGGCCCGTTCCTGTCGATGCCTAGGCGGCGGCAATGACATTGTCGAGGGCGGTGCGGGAGCAGTGCAGGTCCTCGATGGTGCGGTCGAGGCGTTCGCGCTCGGCCAGGAGGTCGGCGACCAGTTTCCCGTCTGTCGCCGGGGCGGGGGTTCCGTCTGTGTCCCGGATACAGGGCAGGAACTGGGCGATCTTCGAGCTGCACAGGCCCGCCGCGTACAGGGCCTGGATCCGGGCGACGCGGTCGACGGCGTACTCGGCGTACTCGCGATGGCCACCGGGGGTGCGCTCCGCGCTCAGCAGGCCCTGCTGCTCGTAGTAGCGCAGCGAGCGCACGCTCACCCCGGCGCGACGGGCCAGTTCCCCGATCCGCATGACGCGCCTCACACTCTCCCGGCTTGAATCTGACATAGTGTCACGTTTTAGCGTAGCGGCATGACGAACAGCATGGACACCACGGACATCCCGGGCCTCTTCGCTCCCGTTCGCCTCGGCTCCCTGGACCTGGCGAATCGCCTGGTCATGGCGCCCATGACACGCAACAGGGCTACCGCCGACGGTGTTCCGACCGAGCTGATGGCGACGTATCTACGCCCAGCGTGCCGACGCCGGCCTTATCGTCGCCGAGGCCGCCACCCCGAACGTGGTAGGCCAGACCTACCCGAACATCACCGCGATCCACCGCGGCGCCACGTGACCAGCTGGCGCCGGATCACCGAGGCCGTGCGCGAAGCCGGCGGCGGGCCGATGTTCCTGCAGATCCAGCACGGCGGCCGGATCGGCCACCCCGACACCAGCGGCCGGACCCCCCTGGCGCCGTCCCCGATCGCCCTGCCCGAGCCGATCCACACCGCCGCCGGTAAGCAGGGGGCCGTCACCCCGCGCCAGATGACCGGCGACGACATCCGGGCCACGATCGCCGACTTCGCCGCCGCCGCGCGCAAGGCGATCGAGGCGGGCTTCGCCGGCGTCGAGGTACACAGCGCCAACGGCTACCTCCTCCACCAGTTCCTCGCCCCCAACACCAACCACCGGACCGACGCCTACGGCGGCGACATCGAGAACCGCATCCGATTCACCGTCGAGGTCGTCGAAGCGGTCGCCGCTGAGATCGGGGCCGAGCGGACCGGGCTGCGGATCTCGCCCGGCAACACCGTCAACGGCATCGACGAGGGCGAGGAAACCGGCGTGCTCTACCGCGAACTCGCCTCGGTCCTCGCCGACCGCGGACTGGCCTACCTGCACGTCGGCTTCGCCGACTCCGCTTCCGCTGTCTGGCAGGACCTCCGCAAGCTGTGGACCGGCACCCTCATCGGCAACCCGTTCCTGCCCGCCGGCCAGTTTCCTGCTGACGGCGGCAGGGCCGCCGCCGAGGCGATGCTCGCCGCGGGCGCCGACCTCGTCGCAGTGGGCCGCCCCTTCCTGGCCAACCCTGGCCTCGTGCACCGCTTGCGCACCGGAGCTCCGCTCAACGCAGTCCGCGACAAGTACCTGATATACGTGGGCGGCGAAACCGGCTACACGGACTATCCGGCCTGATCAGCCCCTCCCGTTGCGAAGACTGGATCGAAGTCCTGTGCCCCGGCGACGCCGTCGTCCCACAGCTTCCCCCGCCCCGTTCTCGTCGCCCCCAGCAAGTCACGATCTGGTGGGACGAATCATCGCGCGTGTCAGGGGGCGGGGAGCCAAGCGCCCCGCCCCGCGGATGGCAGAGTCAGGAGGTGATGATCTGCCACTGCTGCCGCGTCAGCGACGCGTACGGCTGCTGCTCGATGTTGGCTCCGTCGGCGGTGCTGCCCTCGTCGACGGCGAGGCAGAGTCCGCTGTAGCGGTTGATGAGGAAGTAGTACCCGTCACCGGTGGGCGTGACGGCCCAGTGCTGCTGGGGGACGTCGGAGTCCGCGTAGATGGCCACATTGCCGCCGTCGTCGCGGGAGAGCCCGGCCACTTCCATGAGCTTGCCGCTGCTGACGCCCTTGATCTCGTAGTAGCCGTCGCCGGTGGAGGCGAAGGTCCACTTCTGGTTGTTCCGGTTCAGCCAGGGCCACTGGAGGATGTTGGTGCCGTTGGCTGTTCCGTTCCCGCTCACGTCAGCGACCTCGCCGCTGTTGCGGTTGACCAGCCGGTACACGGTGCCGTCGCCCGGCAGGACGCTCGAGACAAGGGCAGGCTTGGCCGTTCGGCCTCCGATCCGGACGCCGCCGACATTGGCGTAGCCGCCGGTGGCCGCGTTCACCTGGATTCGTACGAAGCCCACGTTCCTGGCGGGCCACTCGACCACCTTGGTCTTGCGGTTGCCGGCCCAGGTACCGGTGGCGACCTGGGTGAAGTTCGTGCCGTCGGTGCTGGTCAGGATGGTGTACGAGGTGATGTCGCCGTCGGTGGAGTCGGTGCGGTTCCACTGCTTGGGCAGGTACTCCAGGGTGGAGACGTTGCTCCACACACCGCCCAGGTCGATGGTGAGCGAGTGGGGCAGAGCCGGGGACAGTCCCCAGGTCGACCAGCAGGTCTCGTAGCGGACGTCGCTCAGTCCGTCGATGGCGTTGAGCGGTCCCTCGCCGGTGCGGAAGGCGGTCGCGTACGCGCTGACCGGGGTGACGGGATGCTCGGCGCGCAGCAGTTGGGTGGGCAGGGCCGGCCGGGAGGCGTCGGGGCTCCACACCGCGCCGACCTCGGCCAGCCGGTTGACGACGTTGGTGTCCAGCAGCCCGTTGCGATTGGGCGGGCAGTTCAGGATGAACGAGGTGTACTTCGGTTCCAGGTCGGCCAGATGCGACAGGATCGCGTCCTTGCTCATGAGGCTCTCGGTCGGCGTGGAGGGGTGCCAGAACCAGCCGTTGCTGATGGTCTGGCCCTGCATTCCGGCGTAGGTGTTGCCCGTCGGCGCCGTGACACCGAGCGGCTCCTCGAAGAAGATCGCGTCGCTCAGGAAGGGCTCCGACATCCCGCCGATGTCGATCATGACGCAGTCCGGCTGCAACTGCTTCACCAGCGAACGGATCCGCTGGTAGGAGACGGCCTGCTGGCCCATCTGCCATGCGTAACCGTCAGTCATGAACATATCGATGGTGCCGTAGTTGGTGAGCAGCTCGGTGATCTGCCCCAGGATGAACGTCATGTCGCCGGGCTGGATGGCATCGGTGATTTCGAGCCCGGTCACCTTGTGCCGGCTCTCCCACGCCTCGACGCCGAAGGTGCGGTCCCAGATCGAGTAGTAGAACCCGACCTTCAGCCCTTTCGCCCGGAAGGCGTCGCAGTACGCCTTCACGACGTCCTGCTTGTAGGAGCTGTTCGCGACGTTCTGGGTGCCGAAGGCGCTCGGCCACAGGGCGAAGCCGTCGTGGTGCTTGGTGGTCAGGATGCCGTAGTTCATCTTCGCGGCAGCCGCCGCGTCGGCCCACTGCCCGCAGTTGACGCTCGGCGGAGCGAAGAGGGTGGGGCTCTGGTTGGGTTCGGCCCACTCCTGGTCCGTGAACGTGCCCATACTGAAGTGGTTGAACATGCCGAACCGCATGTCGACCATCTTGCTCAGGTTGGTCTGCGTGTCCGCGGCGGCGGCCTGCGACAGCAAACCTGAGAAGCCGGGGACGAGCGGGAGGGCGGTCGCGGCGGTCGCCGCACCGACCGCGCCGAGGAACGTACGGCGAGTGATTCTTCCTGGGGCCATGCTCACTCCTGTGGACTGATTGCGGGTGACGACGTCCCCAACGGCACAAGAGCTCTGCCTGGGTACCGGGGCATGGATGTCAGTCGGGCTGTTGAACAGTGCTCCGCTGGAACCTGCGGCACCGACTCACCGTGTGCGTTCGCCTCAGTGACATCGGATGTATTAACGGGCACCAAGCCATGATCTGTCTAGGGGTTCGACGAAAGCACCAGATCAAATCTGCAAGTTCACTCAAATCGCGAGGCCAGGTCGCCTATCCATAAGGCGGGATCAGAAAATAGATCGGGTGAATAATGGGGCTGAGTCCCTGCGGATATGCCTGCAGCAACGGCCCTCGCGGCATCCGCATCGGGCTCGACCGTCTCTGGCACATCATCGTGGAACCGTGTGTTCCGTCCGGCGCCCTTTCGGCCAGGGGCTGGGTCGACGTGCGCCGGCCGTCCGTTCCATCTCCCCGGCCTCGCCTTCCGGGGATGTCCACGACCAGGGAAGGGGTGCAGCACAGCCGTCCGACCGTGCTGCACCCCTGGGATCCTCGCGCTGCGGTTACCTGTCATCCACTACGACGATGTCGAGGGTCCTGGGCCCGTGCACGCCCTCCACCCGGTCCAGTTCAATGTCGCTGGTCGCCGACGGGCCCGAGATCAGTGTCAGCGGCCGGGACGGGTCGAGGCGGCGAAGCGCCTCGGGCACATCGGGTGTGATCTGATCGGCCCTGACCAGGCAGATGTGCTGGTCAGGGAGAAGGGTCAGGGCCCGCCGTCCCTGGCCCGCACCATGGTCGAGGATCACCGTGCCGGTGACGGCGATGGCCGCGGTGACCGTGGTGATGACGGCGTCGGCCGCGTCGAGCTGTCCGACGGTCAGCGGCGGGACGTCCGCCAGCGGCGACCAGGGTCCCTTGGGTACCAAGTCGTCGGGAAGCCCGGGCGGCACCACCAGGGACCGTGCTCCGGTACGGGCAAGGGCGCGGGCGACGGCCGCCGCGGCACCGGACGTCCGAACGCGGACCGTCGTGGCGCGGTACTCGGCGGCCCGTTCGGCGAACAGCCCCACGATGTCCTCTCCCGTGTGCTCGGCGCGGCGGCCGTGCGCAGGTGGCGGGTCATCGGGACGCTCGGATCCGGGAACACCGGACAGCGCTCCCCGGATCGCGCGCAGGACGCTCTCGCGGCCGTTCACCGTCGTCCCTTCCGTCCCGCCGCAGCAGGGCTGTCTTCACTCGTGGGTGTTCTCGTACGGCGCCACCAGGCGCGCAGCGACTCCGGGGGCGGGGCGGGCGTGTCACGGCTGCCGGACCAGCGGGCGAGCGGGCCCGGCAGGGCGCCGATCCGGCCGTTGCGGGCCAGCAGCCGGGCGCCGAGGGCGGCGAGCTTCTGGGCTGCCGCCAGCCGCCTGGGGGAGGACAGGACGGCGCCCGCAGCTTTCATGGCGAGCGCCTCGGCGGTGGGCAGCAGCCGGTCGCGGCGTTTGGTCTCCACCGCCTGGGCCCTCAGGTGGACCAGCACCTCGGGAATGTTGATTTTCACCGGGCAGGCGCCGCACAGGGTCGAGGCGAAGGGCAGCGAGGCCGCGTTCTCGACGCCGACGAGTTGTGGGGTGAGGACGGCGCCGATCGGGCCGGGATACACCGAGCCGTAGGCGTGACCGCCGGTGCGCTCGTAGACCGGGCAGACGTTCAGGCAGGCGGAGCAGCGGATGCACGACAGGGCCTGGCGCCCGACCTCGTCGGCCAGGGTCGCGGTGCGGCCGTTGTCGAGGAGGACCAGATGGAAGGCGCGGGGTCCGTCGTCCTCCGTGACGCCCGTCCACAGCGAGGTGTACGGGTTCATCCGCTCTCCGGTGGACGAGCGCGGCAGCAGTTGGAGGAAGACGTCCAGGTCGGCGAAGGACGGCAGCACCTTCTCGATGCCCATGACGGTGATCAGCGTCTCGGGCAGGGTCAGGCACATCCGCCCGTTGCCCTCCGACTCCACGACCACGACCGTTCCGGTGTCGGCTGCCGCGAAGTTGGCCCCGGAGACGGCGACCTTGGCCCGCAGGAACTTGTCCCTCAGATGCAGCCGGGCCGCCTCGGCCAGATCGCGGGGCTCGTCGGTGAGTCCGTCGGGAGCCGGTCTGCCCCACTCCCTCATCTCCCGCCGGAAGATCTCCCGGATCTCGGAGCGGCCGCGGTGGATGGCCGGTACCAGGATGTGCGAGGGGCGGTCACCGCCCAACTGCACGATGAGTTCGGCGAGATCGGTCTCATAGGCGCGGATGCCCGCGTCCGCGAGCGCCTCGTTGAGACCGATCTCCTGGGTCGCCATCGACTTGACCTTGACGACCTCGTCCTCGCCGGTCGCCTTCACGAGGTCGGTCACGATGCGGTTGGCCTCGGCGGCGTCCGCCGCCCAGTGGACGACTCCGCCTGCGGCGGTCACGGCCTTCTCGAGGCGGAGGAGATGATGCTCGAGGTGGCGGAGGGTGTGGCGTTTGACCGCGGCGGCCGTCTCGCGCAGTTCCTCCCAGTCCTGGGTCTGTGTAGCGAACGGTGGAACGCGGTCAGGGGTTCGTCCAGGGCCGCGCAGATCCGGGAGACCTCGGACTTGGAGATGCCGCTGTCCCCGCCGAGGGCTTTGACCAGGTCATCGACGCTGCGGGTGGACACGCCGTGCACGTATGCCTCCATGATGACGGCGTAGAGGGCCTGGTCGATCCGGCGCCGCCGTTCCAGCAGCGACGGGAAGAAGCTGCCGGTGCGGACCTTGGGGATCTCCAGGTCCAGATCGCCGGCCGGCGTGGTGAGCACCTTGTCGCGGTGTCCGTTGCGGACGTTGGTCCGGGTCGGCGTGTGCTCGTTCCACTCCGCGCCGATGTGGGCACTTGCCTCGGCCTCGATCAGCTCCTGCACCATCCGCTCGGCGATGGCGCGGATGAGCTCGATTCCGTCGGTCGAGCGTAGTGACTCAACGAGCCGTATCAGGTCGGACTGGGACAGGGCCATCGGGCACTCCTCGTGGTTGAACTGGGCGTTCACCAAGGAGAGTTACTCGGTGGCCCGCCTCCTGTTCAGGGAGCTGTAGTCACCCGTGGAAGTGCGCCCCGGGCATACGCCCGCGCACTCCCGGCCGCTGATCCCGTACACCACGACGAGGGACGCCATCCGCAGGGCGCCAACTCGATCACCAATACCGGTCCGCTCATGGCGTCGGAACCCAGCCAGTCGGGGACTGCCACCCCTGATCGATTACTCACCGTGCACGCTTCACGGAATTTGTGCCAGCCCCCAGTTCAGACCGTTGACGCCAATCCCGCGCCGGGCCAGCCGCGTGCCCCTTCCCGCGGCACCCCGCGCGGTGTCGAGCAGGCCCGGTAGGGCAGCATCTGCTCAGCCGTCGCCTGCCCGTGAGGGGTCATCATGCATTCCACCCGCCGCGGCGCATCCACCGTGGTGCTCGCCTGCCTGCTACTGGCGGGCTGTAGGTCCGTCTCGCTCGGTACGTCGACGTCGTCCGAGAGCCGCAGCCCGGTGGCGGGTGCATCGGGCACGGCGGCGCCGGCCGGTGCGGGGCGGGCGATCGCGGTGGGGGCGGGTCCGCAGAAGCACTACACGGTGCAGCAGCAGCCGGCCGCGGGCAGCTGCCACTTCCGCTACGAGCGTGGGGAGCCTCTGGAGGACCCGAAATGCACACCGGGCGCGATCTCCCCGGCGGTGACCCAGGCGAATCTGCAGTCGACGATCTGCCGCAAGGGCGGCTACACCTCCGGTGTGCGCCCCTCCACGTACGTGACAGGCAAGGAGAAGCGGCTCAACGCCGCCTCGTAAGGCTTCACCGGCCGCATGTCGGATGCTGAGTACAACCACTTGATCAGCCTGCAGCTGGGTGGAGACCCCCAACGACTACCGCAACCTGTGGGTGGAACCTGCCGACCCCGGTCACAAGAAGGGCGCCGGGGTGAACAACAAGAAGGACCCGATGGAGACCAAGCTGCACACCGCAGTCTGCGCCGGCAAGGTGTCGCTCGCCGAAGCACAGCGAGCCATCGTCACCGACTGGACCACCGCGCTCGGCAGCCTCGGCCTGGCCTGACCGGACCGAACGCCGCTGCGGGACGCAGCCGGTACAGCACCCGCCCCGATCGGTTGACGGACAAGCGGGTGACACGCCGTCATCTGTCAAGATCGCGCGGTGACATGCCGGCCTCAGCGGTCGAAGGCTTCCGTGAGGCTCACGCGGTAGCCGTCCTCTTCCATCAGCACGACGGTGACGCCGAACGGGTCGGGGTGGTTCAGCTCGAGGGGAGTGAAGGCGTAGTTCACCGCGGCCTGAATGGGCGGCACGAGCTCGCCGCCGGGCTGCGGCGCGGGGGCCGGCCTCCAGTCGGGGGCGACCGACCCCCAGCCCCCAGAACTGCGGGACAGGACCTGCTCGGTGTAGGGGAATTGGTGCAGCACGTGCTCGCCCGGGGCGGCGAGAACCATGTTCAGGCACGGGGCCGGACCGACAATGGGCAACTCGCAGGCGGTGGCGACGTCGTGGGTCTCCCACGCGAGGACGACCTCGTCCGCGCGGGCGGCAGCGGCGATGTTCGCGAGTTGCGCGATCCCGACCAGCGCGTCCTCACCGGCCTTGAGAGGGCGGACCCAGATCATCCCCACCAGCTCACCGCGCACCAGCGGCATGATGAGCGGACGCGGCACCGTGCCCTCGCCCAGCCCGGCGGTGTACGCCTCCTTCACCACACCGACCAGTGCGTCCCACAGCCCTGCCTCCACGAAAGCCCCCTCCGCCTGCCGAATCGATCACCGCCGACCCTGCCACGCAGTTGACGCCGTGTCAGCCAGATGATCAGCCGGCGCTCGTTCGAGACCGTTCCGCCGGCCCCCGACGTTGCTTCAGCGCGCGTCTCTCAGCCCGCGCCGGGGCCCGTTTCGAACGCGGCCAGCTCGTCGAACGCCTCAAGCTCAGCGCGGCCAGAGCAAGGTCAACTGATCTGCTCTTCCTGCCAGTTACTCACCAGAGACGCTCGATTCACTCCGCTGAGGTCATCCGTTCCTGAAGGGAGTCCTGTGGCATCCATCAAGGACATCGTCTTCGACAGCCCTCATCCGGCGTCATCCGCCCGCTTCTGGGCGCAGGCCCTGGACGACTACGACATCGCTCCGTACGACGAGGAGGAGCTGACCCGGCTGCGTTCCTCGGGTATCAACGACCCGGAGGACGACCCCACCGTCCTGCTCGTTGGCCCGGACGGCAGGTCGCCCCGCATCTTCTTTCAGCTGGTGGCCGAGGACAAGCGGGCCAAGAACCGGGTCCATCTCGACCTGAGTACGACCGATGCAGCCGCAGCGGTCAAGCGGCTGTGCGCACACGTCGGCGACCGGCACGCGTTCCCGCTGCCCGGAGCCCGCCACAGCCTCGTCGGTCTGCGCCGGCGGGCGAAACTGCACGGCGGAACCGCCACCCCCGAACCGACAGCCGGCGGGGGCTACGAACTCCGGCTGGAATGGCCGGCCAACGCCCCGCACCGGCCTCTGCGCATTCGACTGCGCTGTGTGATCGCTATCCTCCTGCCACAGACAAATATGAATTCATGGTCATCCCGAGCCGCCCACAGGCCCCGGGACAGACCTGACGAGAGCGAGTGCACGAGCATGAGGCGTTCCCTGAAGCCGGCTGTCGGACTCATCTGCGCGATGGCACTGGCGTGCGCGGGCTGCTCCTCCGGCGGGGACGACTCCACCACCGCCACGGACGAAGCGGCAAAGGCCGCCCCCTCCCTGCCTTCGTCGAGCACATCCTCGACCCCGCTCGAGCCGTACGTCAGCGCCACCACCGCCTCGGACACCGATGCGGCCGGCTCACCGTCGACGTACAACCTGGCATTCGTGCTGTCGAACGGCAGCAGCTGCGCCCCGAAGTGGAGCGGCACCTACCCGATCAGCAACTCGGCCGTGCGGTCGAGGATCGCCTCACTCAAGAAGTCCGGCGCCGAGGTCCGCGTCTCCTTCGGCGGAGCGAACGGGACGGAACTGGCCCAGACCTGCCACAGCGCCGCCACGCTGGCCGAGGCATACGCGAAGGCACTGGACGCGGCGGGCGCGACGCAGGCCGACTTCGACCTAGAAGGTGGCGCACTGACCGACTCCGCCTCGATCGACCTGCGCTCCCAGGCGATAGCGATCCTCCAGAAGAAGCGCACCGATCTGAAGGTGTCCTTCACGCTCGCCGTCACGCCCGACGGAATCGGTGACGGCGGCCTCGCCGTGCTCGACTCGGCGCACACCAAAGCCGTCACGGTCTCCACCGTCAACATCATGGCGATGGACTACGGCACCTCGTACACCGGAGACATGAGCGACTACGCGATCTCCGCGGCCAAGGCCACCCACGACCAGCTCAAGGACGTGTTCGCCCTCTCCCCCTCAAACGCCTGGCACGCCCTCGCCCTCACGTCGATGATCGGTGTCAATGACGTCGCGGGCGAGACGTTCACACTCTCCGACGCGGCCGACGTACGTACCTTCGCCGAGGACAAGGGCCTGGCCTGGGTGTCGATGTGGGCCACCTACCGCGATCGGCAGTGCGCTGACGGCACCTCGACGACGACCGCACAGACCGACTGCAGCGGTGTGGAGCAGAAGAACGGCGCCTTCGCCGAGGCACTGGCCGGCTGACACGCCAACCGGCCCCTTCCCCCGCATCCGCGGCACGCCCGACGCGGATCGCGTGCCGGACGCACGGACGAGCAGGCTTCACCCTGCTTCGCCGCCGCGTCCTCCTCGGACAGCCGACGCTCCGTCACCACCGAAGGTGAGACAGGACCGTTGACCGTGCGGACCCGCCCGCCCCACCCTGCCGGGTCCGCCGGGGGTGCGGTGCCTGCCCGGAGAGAGATCGGTGGCGGCCGTGGCCGAGGTCCGGTCGTCCGCGAGGTGGTTGTCGGCGCCCGCAGGGTGACGGTGCGCCGGTCAGGCCGTGCGGGCGAGCACGGCAGAAGCCGTGGCAGTTGCGCGGGTGAGCAGTCCGGGCAGGTCGGCTGCCACCGCCTCGCCGCGGGCGTGGAGGCGGCCTGCGTGTTCCCAGCCTGCGAAGGCGGCTGCGGAGGCCATGGCGGGGCGCGGGTCCTCCGGGCCGGAGCCGAGGTCGGTGTGGAGGGCGGCGGTCAGCAGTTCCTGGTAGCGAGACTTCTGGAGGCAGGCCCGGGCGGCGAGCGAGGGTGAGCCGCTGATGATCCGGGCGAGCAACTGCTCGGTCTCCGGCCCGCGTTCGGTGATCCAGCCGTGGACGACCTGTTCCGCGGTGTCGAGCGCACCGGTTCCCGCGGGGCGGCCGGCCAGCCGGGCGGCGAGATCGGCGCAGCGCCGGACGTCCAGGTCGAACAGCACGTCGTCCTTGCCGGGGAAGTGCAGGAAGAACGTCCGGGGCGCCATGCCGACGGCGGCGGCGATGTCGTGCACGGTCGTGTTCTCGTAGCCGCGTTCGGCGAACAGCTGGAGTGCGGTGTCGGCGATGAGCAGGTGCCGTCGCTGTCGCTCGCGTTCGCGGAGCGTGGGTCGCTGGTCCATGCCCCCACCCTAGCCCCTTTGATGCATCGACTGCACTGGATGCGGTTGATGCAGATCATACAGACATTGCACTCCGTGCGGGTTGGGGCCTAGCATCCACGCAGTGCACTCGATGCATCGAATGCAGTCAGTGCATCGAATGTGCTTCCTGTACCTGATGCATCCCAACCAACACACGGAAAGGGGGCGGCCGTGGACACGAGAGTTCCCGACCGTTCACTGGCCGGACGGGTCGCCCTGATCACCGGCGGTACCGGCGGCATCGGCATGAGCACCGCCGTCGGCATGGCCCGTCGCGGGGCCGAGGTCACCGTCACGGGCCGGGACCCGGAGCGCGGACGGGAGGCGGTACGGAGGATCGCCGAGGCTGCCGGCGTCGCGCCCGGCACCGTCCGGCTGCGGATCGCCGACCTCGGTGTACTCGACGACGTCCGGCGCCTCGCCGACGAGGTCCTTGCCGACGCCCCCCGACTGCACATGCTGGTCAACAACGCCGGTGTCAACAACGGCACACGGCGGACGACCCCGGACGGTCTGGAGGAGAACCTCGCCGTCAACGCGGTCGCGCCGGTCCTGCTGACCCGGCTGCTCCACGGCCGCCTGGCCGAGAGCGCGGAGGCGGGCCGTTCCTCCCGGGTCGTACTGGTCAGCTCCTCCGCCCACAAGATGATCCGGCGGGCCGCCGACGCGCTCGGTGACCCCCAGGCGGAGGCGGCGCCGTACGTCGCGATGACCGCGTACGCCCGCAGCAAGCTGATCGCCCTGATGGCGGGCTTCGCACTCGCCCGGGAGCTGAGAAACAGCCCGGTGACGGTGACCGCCGTCGACCCGGGGCCCGCGGACACGAGCATGACCCGTTCGATGGACCGTACCTTCCTGCCGCCCGCGATGCGTGCCGGCTGGGCGCTGTACTACCGGCTCGGTCCGGCCCGGCGCAGCGCGGACACGGCAGCCCTCTCCACGCTCACGGCGGCGGCGTCGGCCGAGTTGGAGGGCCGGACCGGGCTCTACCTCGACACGCGGGGCCGGCCCGCCCGCACCTCGTCGGCCTCCCGCGACGAGCAGGCCCACCGAGCGGCCCTGGCACTCCTTGACGGCCTGGGCGTGGACACGGTCCGGCCCTGACCCGGGACCGGGCACCGCGGTCGCGGCCGGCCTCGGCGGGCAACAGGGAGGAGTCCTCAGCCAGTGCCTGCTGGGCCGGGGCGGCAGAGCCGGGGCACGGGCCCGTGCAGCAGGAGCGCCGCAGACTGGGCCTCGACCGTCTCCGGGGCAGCGACCGCGGAGCCGGCCGGGAACTTCCCAGCGTCCAGCACGGCGTCGAGGCGTCCACACTCAAGGGGAAGCTTCACGCGCCGTCTCACCCGAAAGCCGACACGCCGGCCGACACGGGCATCGACCACCGCGACCGTGATGGCGGCGGCTGCCCGACCACTCTCCATCTCATCGTCGTCACGCCGACGGTGCCCGGGACCGCGCGGGCCGCACCCGCCCGGTTGCGGCCGTGTGGCGCCGGCCCGGGCTGTCACGAGGAGAACCGCTCGGGGCGGAAGTCCGCGAGCAGCTCGTCTCTCTTCCCGCTGAGGATCTCCCAAGCCAGCAGTCGGCCGATCACCGGTCCAAGCGTGATCCCACTGTGGGAAACGGCCTCGTAGTAGCCCGGCACGGACGGCACCGCTCCCACCGAGGGCCATCCGTCGGCAGGGACGGGCCGGTCGACGATTCGTGTCTCTGCGATGCGGGAGTTGCCGAGCTCGGGGACGACGTGGCGCGCCGATTCGTGGAGCAGCCGTGCGAGTTGGCCTGGTTCTTCGCCTGCGTCGATGAGTGCGTCGATCTCGCGGCTGTGGAGGACGACCGAGGTGTCTCCGGCAGGACGGATCTCGATGTGAGGCGCGTGCATGGCCCGGTGAACGGGGACCTGGGCACAGTCGATCCTGGTGACGACGCCCGGTTCCCGGCGCATCGGCAGGCGCCGTGCGACGAGCCCGGCGACGTGGGATGCGCCGGGGCCCGCCGCGTTCACGACGATGTCGACGTCGAGACGGCTCCCATCGGACAGAGCAACCGACCGGATGCTTCCATCGGCACCGGTGCCGATGTCGCATACCGTGCTGCCCGACCGGAGCTCGGCAGCGGATGCGGCGGCCTGGCCGACCAGGCGACCGACAAGATGGCGTCCGTGCACCCAGGCTTCGTCGGGGTAGAACAGGACCGGTACATCGTCGGGCATCGTGAGAGCAGGTTCGAAGCGGCTGCGGACCTCGGCCCCCGTGTACGTCTCGACCCGGTAGTCCCAGCTGGTCAGCAGTTCGGCTGTCTCCAGGAACTTCGCCTCCGCTGCGGGATCGTCTGCCCACCGCAGGTGGCCGCTGGGATACCACCACGAGTCCGGCCCGATGGTCCCGGCAAGCTCACGATGAGCTGCCATGCCCGCGACGTTCAGGTCGAAGTAGGACTTGCGCGCGGTCTTGTTGCTCGCGTTGACCCACGAGAAAGACCAACTGGTGACGCCTTCGCCCGGCCGGCCTGCGTCGATGAAGACCACCTCGGCGCCGTGCCGGGACAGGTTCCAGCCCACACTCGCCCCGATGACCCCCACTCCGACGACAGCAACACGTTCAGGCCGCTTCACGGACCCGCTCCTCACGAACGGCCCCTTCCCGGATCACCGGCGAACTCCCGTTCCCAGCTCGGGCACCAGCAGTCCCCCCGCCGTACGGCAGGCAGACGACAATCATGCTGGCCAGCACCGCTGACGCCTACGCCCGAACGCGGGACTTCGGCCAGATCCCCGCTCACCGAGCCCGACCGCTGACCGTTCGACTTCGGGATCACCCCATGTCCCCTTCCGGGCTCACCTCGGCTATACCCCCACAAGGTCCACGGGACCGTACCGCCTCTCACAGCAGGCTCTCGTCCCGGACGATCCACCCCGCGCCCAACTCGCGGCGCAGGACCTGCAATGCGGCATGCGCCCGCTGCTTGAACTGGTGGAGTTCCTCATCGGACCACGGTGACGGATCCGGCGGATAGTCCCAGTCGATCGACGACTGATACCACTCGCTCAGCCTGGCCAGTTCGGCCCGTGTCTCCGGACTGATCGGCAGGCGCGCCAGATCACAGGGGTAGCCGTACGGGCTGTCCATGTCCTCCGGCCACAGCGGGGTGTCCACGCCGGCCTCGAAGAAGAACCGCAGACAGTGGATCATGACGAGACCTTCCCACAGACCTGCCGATTGCCACTCGGTCCATCATGCCCACCAGGCGGCACCGGCAGCGGGGTTGAGGCCTGCCGGCGCTGCTTGATCATCCAGGCCAAGGCGTCGTTGCGAGCGCACGGCCAGGCGTTCGAAGTGGTGCAGGAGTGAGAAGGCCTGCTCGACCACGTAGCGAACCTTGCCCAGGCCCTCGATGTTCGGGGCACCCTTGCGGGAGATCACTGCCAGGATCCGGCGCCTGCGCCGCTCGCGCCGGTTGGGGCTGCCGTCCTATCCCTTGTCGCCGGGCAAGACGTCGGGGCCGGCGGCGGGGTCGACCGGGTCTCCCGGCGACCGGCAGGACGCCGTCGACCAGAGCCAGAGGCTGGGTGACGTCGTTGACGTTGACCGCGACGGTGATCACCTTGAACGAGGTGCCATGGCCGTCGCAGATCAGCCGGTGCTGATCACCCGTCTTCCCGCGCTCGACCGGCGACGGTCCGGTGGCCTCGCCCCCCCCTTCGCGCGGATGTGGCGAGGGGGCATCCACACAGGCCCGGGCCCAGTCGCGTGCGTCGGCCGCGTCCAACTCGACGAGCAGGAGACGGTGCAACTCCTCGAAGACGCCGGCCTCGTGCCACCGGCCCGGCCGACGCCAGCAGAACTGCCCGGAGCCGAAACCCAGTTGCAGCGGAAGCAGCGGCCGGCTCGCTGTAGAGCACGTGCAGGATGCCCTGCAGGAACAACCGGTCGTCCACCGGCTTGGGGCTGGGAGCTTTCTGCGGCCAAGGTGGCGGCAATGGCTCGATCAGTGCGCACAGTTCCTCAGCCACGATCGCGGCCGGTCCCCCACATCCCACGCACGGCGGAATCGGTCCGCTGTCCACGCCCGACCGCCGCACCCCGACAAGATCGTGCGTCGGCGGCCGGCAGGTGGGGAGCCAACTGGCCGCCGATGGCTACTGGCCGTGGGGTGTCAGCTTCCCTGACGCGGGCTGGGGACTGGTTCTTGAGGGCGGAAGGTGCGGCGGTAGGTGTCGGGCGGGACGCCGACGCTGCGGTGGAAGTGCCGGCGCAGGGTGGTGGCGGTTCCCATGCCGGTGATCGTGGCGATGGTGTCGACGGTGGCGTTGGTGGTTTCCAGGAGCTCCTGGGCGTGGCGGATGCGCTGGGCGTGGAGCCACTGCAGCGGTGTGGTGCCGGTGAGGTGTTTGAAGTGTCGGGCGAGGTGGCGTGAGCTCATGCGGGCCTGGCGGGCCAGGTCCTCCACGGTGAGTGGTTGGTCCAGTCGCTCCAGGGCCCAGGGAAAGAGTTCGCGGAGGGGGTGGTTGCCCGGGTCGGGGACGGGGGTGGCGATGAACTGGGCCTGACCGCCGTCGCGGTGGGGCGGGACGACCAGGCGGCGGGCGATCTTGTTGGCGTTGGCCGCGCCGTGGTCGAGGCGGACCAGGTGCAGGCACAGGTCCATGGCGGCGGCCTTGCCCGCGGAGGTGAGGACGTCGCCGTTGTCGACGTAGAGGACGTCCGGGTCGACGGTGGCCGCCGGGTGGCGCCGGGCCAGTTCCCGGGTGTGGGCCCAGTGGGTGGTGGCGCGCCTGCCGTCGAGGAGTCCTGCCGCGCCCAGGATGAAGGCGCCCGTGCACAGGGAGGCCACGCGGGCGCCGGCCTCGTGGGCGGAACGTACCGCCTCGACGAGGTCGGCGGGCGGTTCGCGGTCGGTGTCGGCCCAGCCGGGGACGATCACCGTGTCGGCGTGCGTGAGGTGGTCGAGTCCGTGGTCGGGCTCCAGGAGGAAGCGGTCGAAGCGCACCGGGGCGGGTCCGCAGACGGAGAAGTCGTACCAGGGGTCCACGATGTGGGTCAGGTCGGAGCCGAAGATCTCTACGGGCATGGACAGTTCGTAGTGGAGCATGCCGTCGGCGACGGCCAGCGCGACAGAGGGCATGTCCGAAACTGTACGTACCATGTCGTTTCCGACGCTCGTGGAGGGTGCTGCCGCGAGGACAGGATGTGGGTGTCAGGCTGCGGCGGATCGACACCGCGGCGGGTGTCCACAGGCACGGGAGCTGTTTCATGGGGTCGGGTCAGCTGGTGACGGTGTTCGGCGCGTACGGTCACACCGGGCGGTTCGTGGTCGCGGAACTGGCCGCGCGCGGATACGTCCCGGTGGCCTCCGGGCGCAACGCGCAGGCGCTGCAGAAACTGGCCGCCGAGCACGGCCTTGAGGCCCGGGTGGCGACGGCCGAGGATGCGGCGTCGCTGGACCGGGCTCTGGCGGGCACGGTGGCGGTCATCAACTGCGCGGGCCCGTTCGCGACGACCACCGCTCCCGTGATCGAGGCCGCGCTCCGTGCGAAGATCCCGTACCTGGACGTGGCCGCCGAGCTCGAAGCCAACCTCGACACCTTCGCCCACTACCGCGAGCGGGCCCGGGAAGCGGGCGCGGTGATCGTCCCGGCCATGGCCTTCTTCGGCGGCCTCGGCGATCTGCTGGCCACCGCAGCGGTGGGCGACTGGACCGCAGCCGACGAGGCCCACATCGCCTACGCGCTCAGCAGCTGGCACCCCACCGCCGGCACCCGCCTGTCCGGTGCCGTCTCCCGCGAGCGCCGCGGCGACGTCCGCCTGCGCTACCGCGGCGGGCGGTGGGAGCGACGCACCGACGAGACGCCCACCCTTCGGTGGACCTTCCCGGATCCGGTGGGAGTGCGGGAGGTGATCGGGGAGTTCACGATGGCGGACGTCGTCACCGTTGCCCAGCACCTGTCCATCCCCGACGTGACCACCTACATGACCGCCGAGGCGGTCCATGACGTCGCCGCCCCCGACACACCGGCCCCGGCCGCCGCCGACCACAGCGGGCGCTCCAACCAGACCTTCCTCGTCGACGCCGTCGTACGCCGCGGCGGAGCCGAACGCCGGGCCACGGCGAGCGGCCAGGACATCTACGCCGTCACCGCGCCCCTGGTCGCCGAAGCCCTTGAACGCGTCCTGACCGGCCGCACCAAGACCGTCGGCGTCGCCTCCGCCGGCGAGATCTTCGACGCACCGGACTTCCTGCACGCACTCGCCCCGCACATCGCACTCGACCTCCACCCGCAAGGCGCCTGACCGCGACGCTCCACAACTCAAGACCGTCTCCGGATTCCAGGAAGGGGACTGCCACCAACATCCAAGCGCACGCACAGTTCATCCGCTTTGCCCGCTCTCAGCGCATCGTGCTGATTGACCCGACCCGCACTCTGGTCGTGAAGGAACGCAACGGCTTCCGTGACCGGACTCTCGCCCTCGACCAGCAGCGCGAGTTCTTGCGCCGCTGGACCACCAGCCGAGCATGTCCACCCGCACGAGGCCCTACTCGGCATGCTCGCTCTGCTGCACGGTGCCTCCAGCACCGAGGCCCGTATGTTGCAGATCACCGACGTCGACGCGGCGGCCCGGCTCGGCAAGCGACCCCATCCCGTCTCCCTGGACGGTGCTGCAACGCTGCCTCGCTCACCGCGAGGCATGGCCGACGGCCGACTCGCACGTGAAAGTCGCCAAAGAAACGAAGCCCGGCCTCAACTGCCTTCCTCTCCCCCGTCCTTGACGACTGCGGATACCCGCCCCGGATGATCCGCAGCACCCGCCGCCTCGACCTCGTGAACACCATGGACGCCAAGCTCATCGCCGCAGCCTTCGGCATGGACCCACAAGCCACCTTGAATTACCTCGCCGACCGCATCGACGAGAGGGCCTCCCGGTTGCGGAGCCGAGCCGGAAACGATGGGAGCCAGCAGCGGCTCACGCAGAATTGCGGCCATGACGGTCGTATCCTGCGTTACCTGCCAGCAGCAAATCAGCCCCGGCCTCCGGGAAGTGCCGATGCCGCCGCCTGTCACTGAGGACTCCCCGGGCCACAGGTTTCTGCGATCCCTCATGCCGCACGGGTCGTACGCGATCAGCCCTCACACCGGCGTGTTCATCCTCAATCCCGACGACCTCTCAGGGGTGGTCAGGCACCCTGACCGCAGACTCCTCAACGGATGCTGCGGCCTTGATGGCCTGGATGGCCCCAACCTTGTCTGTTCTGCGTGTGGAGCCGAGGTCGCCACCCAGCAGTCGGACTGCTGGTCTCAACAGCTGATCGCGTTGATCCCCGACGCCGTAACCGTGACAGCGGCGCCCGCCGGTTGAACCGCGAAATTTCGGCAGCACCTCGCACGACCGGAACAAGTACGCTTTGGTGAACGCCTCGTTGGAGGCGATCGCGACGCTGTTCTTCTCCTCCCGCTCCGGCAGAACCTGGAAGAGCACCTCCGCGCCGCGGCGGTCGAGTTCGAGGTAGGTGCAGGAGCCTTTGCCGTCCGGGCCGCCTTTCCGGCTTCCGGAAAACATCCCCACGCGGCGGTTCAACTCACCACACTGGCAGCAGTGCTGTGGAACCAGTGGATGCATGGCAGGACGGGGGCGGCAACTGTGGACGTGGTGGTGGGGCTGACGCCGGACGGCGTCGCGGACGCAGAGGTCAGTGAGCGGCTGGCGAGGCGACTGCGTGCCGAGATGCGCGGGCTCGACCTCGACTCGTTGCGGATGCTTGCCGAGGGCGCAGTACCGGAACGGGCAAAGGCGGGCACGGGCGACGCGGTCACCATGGGCGCCGTCGTCCTGGCCGCGAGCGCCTCGGGCGGAGTACTCCCCTCGCTGGTTGGACTGTTGCAGGACTGGCTCGGGCGGCAGTCCGCCCGGTATCGCATATCGGTCACCATCGACGGGGACACGCTCGAGCTGGAGCGGGCGACTGCCGAGGAACGCCAACAGCTGATCACCGCGTTCGTGCGCCGCCATGGCGCAGGCGCCCAGGAGTAGCCGTGGGACGCCGGCTGGCTTTGCTGATCGCCACCTACGCATACCAGGACGAGGGACTGCGGCAGCTGACCGCGCCAGGTCACGACGCCGAGGCACTGGCGGAAGTCTTGAGCGCCCCGGACATTGCCGGATTCAAGGTGAGGATCCTCGTGAACGAACCGCACCACCGGGTCGGGGCGGCTCTCGGTGAGTTCTTCCACGACTGCGGCCATGACGACCTCGCCCTGCTGTATTTCACCGGGCATGGCCTCAAGGACGACGAGGGCCGGCTGCACCTGGCCACAACCGACACCCTCCGGGCCAACCTCACGTTCACCTCCCTTGCCGCGGACCGGATCGATCAGGCCATGAGCACCTGCGTGTCGCGGCGGCAGGTACTGATCCTCGACTGCTGCTACAGCGGCGCCTTCCCAGCCGGCCAGATCGCCAAGGGCGGCACCGACGTACACACGCTGGAGCAGCTCAAGGGCCGCGGCCGTACTGTGCTGACCGCCTCCGACGCCACCCAGTACTCCTTCGAGGGCGACCGGCTGCATGGCAGTGCCGCACGGTCGGTCTTTACCGGGCATTTGGTGCAGGGGCTGCGCGACGGGAGCGCCGATCTCGACGGCGACGGCGATATCACCCTCGATGAGCTGTACTCCTATGTCCACGACAAGGTCGTCACCGAGATGCCGCAGCAGCGGCCCAAGAAGCAGGAGAACGTAGAGGGCCGCATCGTCATCGCCCGCAACGCCAACTGGTCCCTTCCCCCGTATCTGCAGCACGCCCTACGCAGCCCGATCGCCACGGACCGACTCGGCGGCGTGCAGCAACTCGCCCGCCTCTACCGTGTCGGGAACGAGACGGTTCGGGCCCGCGCGGCTGAACAGCTCCGGCTGCTCACCGCAGACGACAGTCGCAGCGTGTCCGCCGCAGCAGCCTCCGAAGTGGAAGGTACTGAAGGCCCTCCTCCGGCTGACTCAGCGCCGGCAGAGATCGACAGCTTGCTGAAACGGGCGCGTGACGAGCGTGAACAGGGCTTGCTCGACCGAGCCGAGGAGCATTTCTGGTCCGCTCTGGACCTCGCCATACAGCATCGCGTCAGGCACAAGGAAGGCTGGGCCTGGGACGGCCTGGGCTCCTGTCGCTGGCGAAGCGAAGACCGCGAGATGGCATTCAAGTTTTTCACTCGGGCCGATCGCGTCGCGGACGAGACAGCGGACGCCCGCCTGAAAGCCTGGACCCTGTACAACTTTGGCGCATACCATTACGTACACCGCAAAGCTGCGGCACCAGCCAAAGAATTCCTGCAGCAGGCCCTTTCGGTGGCAGACCGGCACCAGTACCACTCACCAGCAGGCTGGACCCACCATCTGCTGGCCGAGCTGGCACATGACCAAGAAGACAGTGCCCAGGAGCGGGAGCACTACACAGCTGCTCTACGGATCGGCCGTGCCTCCGACGACGACAGCCTCACGGGCTGGAGCCTGTATCACCTCGCCAAATGCGCAGAGCACTCCGGCGATCCCGCACAGGCACGCGAACACTATGCGCAAGCCATGGAGATCGGCACGCGCATTGGCAACCGGTGGATGATTCGTAAACCCGGCGAGGCACTTTCGCGCATTGCCGACACCGACAACACCCAGGGCTTGGGCGAGTTCCGGGGTCGGGCGGTTGGTCGGGCCGTGACCGGTTGGGGTGCATACCAGAGCAGGCACGGGCTTCGTGATCATTGGGG
>NZ_JBIWOE010000061.1:0-42021 GCF_044767585.1 Streptomyces sp. NPDC101225 | reverse complement strand
GCCGGCAGCGACCGCCGCGCCGCGGCCCGCACCGACCGCCAGGCCGACCGGGACCACGACGCCGAACTCACCGCCTACAACGCCTACCTCGCCCGCCTCGCCGCCCGCGACACGCCGACCTGACCCAGGCCCGGATCACCATCCTTCCTCGGGACAGGAGGGCGGTCCGCCGGTCCGGACGAGCTGCTCACATCCCCAGCACCATCGCGAGCATGCCGATGGCCAGCGACAGACGGCATGCCCTGCCCACCTCCGACGCTTGCCACACACTCGACCGTGCGCGGACCGGCCGCCCCGGTACAGTCGGCGCCGTGGCGCATCCGACGGTCGCTGCGGGGACCAGCCGAACCCCGGACCACAGCACATAGATGATGTAGTAGCCCAGCAGCGTCAGGTTCACCAGGGACGGACCCATCGTGGCGTGGCCGCCGTCGTGCATGCCCGCCATCGTTCCCCTGGTCGAGCCACCGGCCGCGAGCGCCATCAGGACCGCCATGTAGGCCATGGCTGCCGCATCGACAGTGTGGTGGAGGCGGTGCGACTCGCCGTGGGCGAACAGCACCACCCGTACGGCGAGGGCGGTGAACAGCACGCCCAACGCCATTGGGCCCCAGGCACCTGTTCTGTGCGCGAGGGCGGGAGCCGCCATGAGGGCCATCCCGATGCCCATCGCCCCCTCGGCCCGTGTGGTACGGCGCTTGTACGGGTCGGCCGCCGCCCCTGCTCTGGACCTCAGCAGACACAGCACGCCCGTGGTTGTGCCGAGGGCTGTCAACAGCCATCCCACCAACGGTGGTTCTCCCATGGAACCCACCCCCGCTCTCCTCCTTCCTCCGCGCGGCGGGGCGTAACCGGGCGCGCGGGGGCAGGGCCCGCGCACAGGAGCCGCGGCACCGGGTGGTGGGCTCCTGCGGTGCTCGGCCATCCGTGAGCTTGCTCGACCATGGGCGGCCGGGGAAACGCGGCAGGCCGGGGTACTGGCGACCAACGAACCGATTGACGCAGAGCCCCGGCGGCCTGGCGCAACGTCAGCGCTCGCGGTTGACGGCTGTCGGAAACCTGACGGCCAACACATCGCGCTGGGCCAGTGGTCACCGATCCCCCGGACCGGACTGATGATGTCGGAGCCGAAACAGTGACGACTCACCTGTTCCCATGCCGGGTTGCCCGGTTCACCACCGTGCGGGGGCATGATTGCCGACTGGAGTGCTGACGCCGCTCTTCGGCCGCACCGCACGGGGCCGACCGGGTCGTGTCCCAGCGAATGGTCTGCGTCCGAGTCCGGGGGCATCGAAGATGCGCGGGCACGCGGGCACTGGTACGCAGCGGCGGGCCGCTCACATGGTGAGTAGTCCGCGGCCGAACCAGTCCTTGTCGTCGCGCACGTCGGGTAGGGCGACGAAGTAGCCGCTGCCGGTGGGTGGGGTGTAAGCGCTTCCTCGACCAGGACGACGACCTGCATGGCACGAACGTCCCGGCCGGTGACTCGGTGATCGTCTCGCTCGACCATCGGCGCCTGGCCGCATTACGCCACGGCGCCATGCCCGCACGTCTCCCGGAGGAACGACATGTCGCTGACGACCGCACCGGATACTCTCCCCACGAGCACTGGCGTCGCGATCATGAACCTGCTCCTGCCCCACCACCGCACAACCGACCGGGACCGCGCATCCGCCGCGGCGTTCCCTCAGCAACGGCGCCGGATCACCGACTTCGTGTGCGACGGTGCTCCAGTTGCCTTCACCCTGCCCGGCTTCCCCTGCAAATCCCCGATCCCGGCAGGTCCTCGGTCATCGCCCCGGCATGGGTGAGCGTCTCTCTCACGTTCCTCAACGCCCTGTGCCCGGAGATGGAGCGCATCTACCCACCAGGCGCCCGCGTGACCATCTGCTCCGACGGCCACGTCTTCGGCGACCTCATCGGCGTCCCTGACGAGCACATCGACGCCTACGCCGACGAACTGCGCATCCTCCCATAAGCCAACTGGGCCTGGAGAGGCTGTCCGTCTTCGACCTGCGTGACGTCCTCGGCGACCTCCCGCACGAGCCGAAACGAGCTCACGTCCACGGTCGGCGCGCCCCCTCCGTCGAGGCGCTGCGGGCCGAGATCCGCGCCGATGACCACGTTCTGGCTCCCTACTGCGGCGTCACCCGCTTCCTCCTCAAGGACGCCGCCGACTACGTCGGCACCCGGTCACCCCCCAGCGCAAATGTCGACAACACGCCTACGGCGTCATCCAGCGCAGCCGCGCCTGGGGCGACCTCGTCGCCGACCACCATCCCCACTCCGTACGCTTAGACATCCCCCATCCCGTCGGCACGCCCAACCTCGGTATCCGTCTCCTCGGCGCACCCGATGTCTGGACCACACCGTGGCACTCCGCGGCTCTGCGCCGCGGGAACGGCAAATGGACTCTCGTGCCCTGAGCCAGAGCCGCCGAGCTGGGGCGTCTGATACTGCGCGGCGGCAGAGCAAGCCACGTCGAGCAAAGCTGAAACTGACTGGCTGAAACCCTTGCGGCAAGCCTGATGCCGGGGCGGCCAGGCAACGGACTGCGCGGCTCGGGCCCACCCTTGAAGTGATCGCTCTCAATGCTTCCGTCGACGCCCGCCCCGGCCCGCAGCTGCTGGCCCGGCCACCACCATGCCCGCTGCCGCCGTTTCTGTTTGCGCACCTGGACGATCGGCGGCGACCACCAGTGCCGCGAGCAGCGTCGTGACCGGGACCGAGGCGACCAGGCCGATCGAGCCCACCAGTGTGCGCACGATCTCCTCCGCCACCAGTTCGCTGTTGGCGACCGTCCCCACGCCGCTCTGCGCGATGGAGAAGAGCAGCAGCAACGGCAGTGCGGCGCCCGCGTAGGCGAGGACGAGGGTGTTGACGACGGACGCGATGTGGTCCCGGCCGATACGGATACCGGCCCGGTACAGCCCTCGCCAGCCCATCGAGGGGTTCGCCTCGTGCAGCTCCCAGACCGCCGATGTCTGGGTGACCGTCACGTCGTCCAGGACACCGAGCGAGCCGATGATGACGCCCGCGAGCAGCAGGCCGCTCATGTCGATCGACGGATACAGGCCGTGGATCAGGCCGGTGCTGTCGTCCGTGTTGCCGGTCAGCGCGGCCCAGCCGATGAACCCCGAGCCGAGCACACCGATCAGCACGAGCGAGAGCAGCGTGCCGAGCACCGCGACGGACGTACGGGCGGACAGGCCGTGGCACATGTAGAGGGCGAGCAGCATGATGGCGCTCGACCCGATCACCGCCACGAGCAGCGGGTTCGAGCCCTGGAGGATCGCGGGCAGGATGAAGAAGGTCAGCACCATGAAGCTCACGGCCAGCGCGATCAGCGCCATGAGACCGCGCATCCGGCCCACCACCACGACGGCGAGCGCGAAAATGCCGGCGAGCAGCGCCATGGGGAACCGGCGGTTGACATCGGTGACCGAGTACTGCAGGTCCTTGGGGGCGGAAGGCTCGTAGGCGGCCACGACCTTCTCGCCCTGGTGCAACTGCCGCGACTGGTCCGGCTGCACGATCTCGGTGAACGTACGGCCCTTGTCCTTGCCGGAGTCGACCCGGATCGTCGCCTTCTTGCAGGTGCCCTTCGCCTGCTGCGAGGCGGAGGAGCCGGCGCTGCCGGCCGGTGCCTGGCTGGAGGCGTTCGCCGACTTGCAGCTCAAATCCACCACCTTGGTGACCGTCGCCTGCTGCGTCTGCCGGTCGAAGCCCACGCCGCTGCGCTGGTGGGCCGGGGCACCGCCGGGCCACAGCACCACCAGCCCGACCAGCACGGCCCCGGTGAACGGGATGAGGACCGCCGCGATGACCTTGCGCAGGTGCTTGGAGACCGGCGCGGCGGGCCCGTGGCTGTGGCTGTGGCCGCCGGGGTGCGGGCGTCCGTGACCGCCCGCGCCCGCTCCGGGGCCGTGATCGGGACCATGTCCGATGCCGGTCACTGTGGCGCGCCCGTCGCCCATGGCGGTGGTGTGCCCGTGGCCTATGGCCGGCGAGGGGATGTGACCCGTGCCGACATCGGGTCTGTAGCCGGGGCCGGGAGGACTCCCGAACTCGTAGTCGTGGCCGTATTCGCTCGCGCGATCACCACTGAGACGGGGCGGGTCGCCGACCCGGTTCCAGTCTCCGGCACTCTGCCGGTCAGCGGCTCCCATGCCGTCTCCCTCGCGGTTGTCCGTGCCCCCTCTGAAGCCGGTCCTGCGCGGCGGCTCTGAGGAAGAGTACGGGAGCGGCTGCGTCATGGACTCAGCCCGAGCATCGCCAGAAGATCAGGACCGGCGCACGTCATCCGGCCCGCCGAGACTGCCGCAAGCACTGGTGCCTCGGTGGAAAGAGCGCTTGCGGATCTTCCCGTGACCGCTCAAGTCCGGCTCGCCTCTCTCCAACGGAGTGACCATCCCCATCCTATGGAGAGGCAAAGAAATCCCTGTGGCGCTCCCGGTTCACGCCCTTCGGGCGTATGTTCCTCCACGTCCTGTCATGTCGCGTTCATTCGGCATGTGGGATGAACGTCGTTTGTCATGCTCATGACTGCGCGGTTTCCGCCGCTGCTACGCGCAATCACAGGCCTGCCCATCCAGTGCGAATCCCCACGTCAACCGGAGGCAGTACCCCATGCGTGAGTCACACCCGAGCGGGCGGAGACGGAGTCTGCGAAGACTCGTCGGTGTCGCCTTTCCCGCCCTCGCTCTGACCGTCGCCGGATTCACCGCCGCACCGACGGCCGGCGCCCAGCCTGCCGCGACCCACCCTCAGACCTCCAAGGTCACGCAGAACAACAAGGCACTGACCGCCCCCGAGCGGCAGACCTACCACTCGACCGGCAAGGCCGGCCAGAAGGTGCCGACCCAGCACTTGTGTGCCACCGCCACGCCCGGTCAGGCGTCCTGCTTCGCCCAGCGCCGCACCGACATCAAGCAGCGCCTGGCCTCGGCGCTGGCCGCCGCGCCCTCCGGCCTCTCCCCGGCCAACCTGCACAGCGCCTACAACCTGCCCACCTCGGCCGGGTCCGGTATGACGGTCGCCATCGTGGACGCCTACAACGACCCCAACGCCGAGTCGGACCTGGCCACCTACCGTTCCACGTACGGCCTGTCGTCCTGCACCAAGGCCAACGGCTGCTTCAAGCAGGTCAGCCAGACCGGCTCCACCACCTCCCTGCCGACGAACGACAGCGGCTGGGCCGGTGAAGAGATGCTCGACATCGACATGGTCAGCGCGGTCTGCCCGAACTGCAACATCATCCTGGTCGAGGCCAACGCGCCCACCATGGCCGACCTCGGAACCGCCGAGAACGAGGCCGTCTCGCTCGGCGCCAAGTTCGTCTCCAACAGCTGGGGCGGCGGCGAGTCCTCTTCCCAGACCAGCGACGACGCCGCCTACTTCAAGCACCCGGGCGTTGCGATCACCGTCTCCTCGGGCGACTCCGCCTACGGCGCCGAGTACCCGGCAACCTCCCAGTACGTGACCGCCGTCGGCGGCACCGCTCTCACCACTTCCTCCAACTCGCGCGGCTGGAGCGAGTCCGTCTGGAAGACCAACTCCTCCGAGGGCACCGGCTCCGGCTGCTCCGCCTACGACCCGAAGCCGAGCTGGCAGACCGACACCGGCTGCTCCAGGCGCATGGAGGCCGACGTCTCCGCGGTCGCCGACCCCGCCACCGGCGTGGCCGTCTACGACACCTACGGCGGCTCCGGCTGGGCCGTCTACGGCGGCACCAGCGCCTCCTCCCCGATCCTCGCTTCGGTCTACGCCCTCGCGGGCACTCCGGGCGCGAGCGACTACCCGGCGAAGTACCCGTACTCCCACACCGGCAACCTGTACGACGTCACCAGCGGCAACAACGGAAGCTGCTCCCCGTCGTACTTCTGCACCGCCGGCACCGGCTACGACGGCCCGACCGGCTGGGGCACACCCAACGGCACCGCAGCCTTCACGTCCGGCGGCGGCACCGGTGGCAACACGGTGACCGTCACCAACCCGGGCAGCCAGTCGTCCACCACCGGTGGCTCGGTCAGCCTGCAGATCTCGGCCTCCGACAGCGGCGGCGCCTCGCTCACCTACAGTGCCTCCGGCCTGCCGACCGGGCTGTCCATCAACAGCTCCACCGGCCTGATCTCCGGTACGGCCTCCACCGCGGGCACCTACCAGGTCACGGTCACCGCCAAGGACTCCACCGGCGCCTCCGGCTCGACCTCCTTCACCTGGACCGTTGGCTCCGGCGGCGGCTGCACCTCGTCCCAGCTGCTGGCCAACCCGGGCTTCGAGTCCGGCAGCACAGGCTGGAGCGCGACCAGCGGCGTCATCACCACCGACTCCGGTGAGGCCGCCCACAGCGGCTCCTACAAGGCCTGGCTCGACGGCTACGGCACCACTCACACCGACACGCTCTCCCAGTCGGTGACCATCCCGGCCGGCTGCCAGGCGACCCTGACCTTCTACCTGCACATCGACAGCTCGGAGACCACCACCAGCACCCCGTACGACAAGCTGACGGTCACCGCCGGTTCGAAGACCCTCGCGACCTACTCGAACCTCAACAAAGCCTCCGGCTACAGCCAGAAGACCTTCGACCTGTCCTCCCTCGCGGGGCAGACGGTCACCCTGAAGTTCAACGGCGTGGAGGACTTCTCGCTGCAGACCAGCTTCGTCGTGGACGACACAGCCCTGACGACCAGCTGATCTTCCGATACGGCCCCCGGGTCCCGCACGCGGAAGCCGCCCGCGTGCCGGGTACGCCGTACCCACCGGCTTGCCGCAGAACGCCACGAGCCGGTGCCGCCGCCCGCCCGCCGTTCAAAGGGGCGGGAGGCGCGCTCGAAACCGGGCACGGATGCGGGCTGCGTCGCTGGCGCGCCCGTCGTGAGCCCCTGGCGTGCCGGGTCACCAACTGCTGTTGGTCACGCCAGGGAGCTCGCCCGCGTGGGCCATCTCACGTACGCGGATGCGGGACAGGCCGAAGGCGCGCAGGTGGCCGCGGGGGCGCCCGTCCACGGCGTCGCGGTTGCGCAGGCGGGCGGCGCTCGCGTCGCGGAGCTGCCGACGCAGTTCCCTCTGCGCGGTCGCGCGGTCCTCGTCGGATGTCTGGGGAGACGAGATGATCGCCTTCAGCTCGGCGCGGCGTGCGGCATGGGGGGCCACGACGAGGCGCCGCTGGTCATTCTTCGCGATCTTGCTCTTCTTCGCCATCAGACCTTCCCTCCCCGGGCGCGGATGCGAGCCACCGCGGCCTCGATGCCGATCGTGTCGACCGTCTTGATGGCCTTGGCGGAGAGAGTGAGCCGGACGTGGCGTCCTTCGCTCGGCAGCCAGTAGCGCTTGCTCTGGACGTTGGGGTCGAAGCGGCGCTTGCTGCGCCGGTGCGAGTGGGAGATGCGATGGCCGAAGCCCGGCTGTCGGCCGGTGAGTTGGCAGTGGGCGGACATGGTTCCTCCTCGGTGGTGGATACCGCAGGACCCTATCTCTTGATGAAAATGAAAACCAGTTCACTGTATGGTGCTGTCCATGGCCCGCAACGAACTGCGCCCGATCATCAAGCTGAGGTCCACCGCTGGCACCGGCTACACCTACGTCACCCGCAAGAACCGCCGTAACGACCCCGACCGACTGACACTCCGCAAGTACGACCCGGTCGTCGCCCGCCACGTCGACTTCCGTGAGGAGCGCTGAGAGCCGTGAAACCCGGAATCCACCCCGCCTACCGCCCGGTCGTCTTCCGTGACCGGGCCGCCGACTTCGCCTTCCTCACCCGGTCGACGGCCACCAGCGACAAGACCGTCGAGTGGGAGGACGGCAACACCTACACGGTCATCGACGTCGAGATCTCCTCGGCGAGCCACCCCTTCTACACCGGCACCCAGCGAGTCCTGGACACCGCAGGGCGGGTCGAGCGCTTCGAGCGGCGCTACGGACGCTCACGGAGCGATCAGTGAGCGCGGACCCGGGGCGGCTGCCGGTGGCGATCTTCGCCGGGTTGCACGCCGACGCCCGCCGGACCGCCGTCGAGAAGATCCTGCGTACGGTGCCCGGCGCGGTGGTGCTGCACCACGACCTGACAGATGCGACGGCTCGGTGCACCGCACGGTGCGCGATGTTGGCGGTCAGCTGGGCAGGGGCGACGCGCCCCTGGTGAACGACTGTGCGTGCTGCGTGCTGCGTGCGGACCTGGTCCCGGAACTGCTGCGGCTCGCGGAGGAGGGACGGTACCGGCTGGCCGTCGTGGAACTGTGGGACTCCGTCGAGCCCCAGGCCATGGCCGCGGTCATCGCCGCCGCGGGCGCACCGCTGGCGCTGACCGGGGTCGCCACCGTGGTCGACCCCGCACTCGTTCTGCCGTACCTGCCGAACGGCGACGACCTGGCCGATGTCGGCCTCGCCGCCGCCCCGACCGACCAGCGCACTGTCTCCGACACCTTCGCGCGGCAGTTGGAGTACCCCGCGGTGATCGCCGTCGTCGAAGGGTATGCGTGCGGTGCGGGCGGCGAGGTCGCCGACGACACCGACCATGCGCTGCTCGCCCAGCTCACGCCGGGCGCACGCAAGCTACGCGTGGAGAGCGGCGCCCTGGGAGAGAGGAACGACCTCACCATGCCTCGACGCACAAGCACCGGGCGGCAGCCCGCCAAGCGTCAGCGCGTCAATCCGCTGGAGGCCGCCGGTATCACGTACGTCGACTACAAGGACACCGATCTGCTGCGGAAGTTCATCTCTGATCGCGGGAAGATCCGCAGCCGTCGGGTGACCCGTGTGACGCGTCAGCAGCAGCGGCCGATAGCGCAGGCCATCAAGTACGCCCGCGAGATGGCGCTCATGCCCCACAGCTCCCGATAGCCGAGACGACCGTACGGAGAAGAGTCACCGCTTTTCGTACGGGTCCGACGGCTGCTTGACCTGCCTGACCGTCTTCGCGTCCAGCACTGGGGGCCAGGCCGCCGACATGCCCAGCCGGCCCTTGGGGTGCCAGGTGCCGGTGACCGTGACCCAGGTGTCCGTCGGCGGGGCGTCCGCGCCGCGCACCTGTACCTTGCTGGTGGTCGCGTCGGCCGCGCAGCACGAGACCAGCAGCCGGGTCACGTACCAGGTGTCGCCGTCGGCGTGGGTGACGAAGCCGGTCAGCCGGACGGTACGGCCCTTCAGCGAGTGACCGCTGTCGTAGACAGCGCGGGAGCTGAACTGGGCCACGCTGAGGTCCACCGGATCACCCGTGGGCAATGCCGGGAACGTGCCGACGCCCTGCGCCGCGCGCTGCGCGTCCTCCCGCGCCGCACTGTAGGAACCGAGTGCGGGCGGCGGGAAGAGCAGCAGCGCGGCGGCGGGCAGCACGAGCAGCCAGGCAAGGCGCGGGCCGGTCGTATGGGCGTGCCCGTGGTCGTGCGGGTCTTCGTCCTCGTCCGGCACCTCCCGCGCGGCCCTCACTCCCGCAGCCACGCCCAGCAGCACCAGCAGCGCCGCGGACGCGATCAGATACGGCCTCAGTCCGGACTGCACGTACCGCAGATACAGAGCACTGAACAGTGAGATGCGCAGCACCGCGGCGCCCACCAGCAGCAACAGCACGGCCGGCCCGTACCGTCTCACAGCAGCCACCACCCAACGAGCACACTGCCCAAAAGCGCGACCGCCCAGGTCACCGAGGAGAAGCGGACGGCGAAGGCCCGGCCGAAGGTGCCCGCCTGCAGCGCGATCAGTTTCAGGTCGACCATCGGCCCGACCACCATGAACGCCAGCCGGGCGGTGGGCGCGAACCCGCTGAGCGAGGCGGCCACGAACGCGTCGGCCTCGCTGCACACGCACAACACCACGGCGAGCAGCGCCAGCAGCGGCACGGACAGCCACGCCGATCCGGTGAAGACGTCGAGGACCGTGCGCGGCACCGCGATGTTGAAGGTCGCCGCGGCCGCCGAACCGAGCACGAGGAACCCGCCGGCGTGCAGGAAGTCATGCTGCAGCCCGGCCGCGAAGGCACCCGCGCGGGAGGTATCGGATCCGGTCGTACGCGCCGCCGGCAGCCGCAGCCACTCCTCCCGCCCGAAGCGCGCCCACAGCCAGCCCATCACGACGGCCGTGGCCAAGGAGGCCACCAGCCGGGCCACCACCATCAGCGGCTGCCCGGGAAACGCGATCGACGTGGCCACCAGGACGACCGGGTTGATCGCGGGCGCGGAGAGCAGGAAGGCGAGCGCGGCGGCCGGGGCCACCCCGCGCCGCATCAGGCTGCCGGCCACCGGCACGGACGCGCACTCGCACCCGGGCAGGACGGCACCGGCCGCGCCCGCGACGGGGACGGCGAGCGCCGGGTTGCGCGGCAGCAGGCGGCTGAAGACGCGCTCGGGTACCAGGGCGCCGATGGCGGCGGAGACGACCGTGCCCAGCAGCAGGAACGGGACGCCCTGGACGACGACAGCGGTGAAGACCGTCCACCAGGCGGCGACGGGCGGGGTGTACAGGTCGAACGCGACCTCCGGCCCGAGAACACCGCCAACCGTGACGATCGCGATGAGCGCGAGACCGCCGAGGACGACGTACACGAGTGCCCGTACGACCAGGCGTACGACGTCGCCGAGCCCGCGCGGGACCTCTGTGTACTCCTGCTCGCTCACACCACTCGCTTCGCCCTACGACACCACGAACGCGCCGACTCTAGCGACACCGGCTGTGCGCCGACCGGGCTTCGCCTCGCGGGAAGTTGTCAAGGTAACGGCTGCGCAGACCCCGGACCAGGGCACCTCGCGGTGTCACCGGCAGCGAACCCGGGTGGCTGGCCGGTGTCCAAACGGCGATGTCGGGGCGCCGGGCGGACTGGATCTGTTCCAAGACGTTCGGCCGGATCGGTGTGCATGCCGGGCCGGGCGGCGCCGTGGCTGCGTTCGCCGCCCGGCCCGGGGTCTTCAGGCGCCTGCTACGAGTTCGGGGTGCTCGTGCTCGCAGGTGTCGTCGATGCCGTAGGTGTCCCAGGCGGGGAATGGGTCGGCGGGCGGCAGGCTCTCTCCGTCGGCCATGAGGCAGTCGGTCAGTGCCGCGTGCAGGGCGTCCGGACGCAGGTGCGTGCCGATGAAGACAAGTTCCTGGGCGTCCGGGCTGTCGGCGTCGCGTGCGGCTGAGGGCTCGAAGCGTGCGACGGAGCCGGCCTGTGACCACAGGCCCGTCACGTGCGGGCGGCTGGCGAGGGTGAAGAAGCCCTTGGAGCGCAGGATCTGTCCGTACGCGCCGCTGTCGAGTTCTGCCGTCACGAACGTCCACAGCTGGCCGGGATGGAAAGGCAGTTCGGAGCGGAAGACGGTAGAGGAGATCCCGTACTCCTCCGTCTCGGGGACGTGGTCACCGTTGAGCTCCCTCACCCAGCCGGGAGCCTGCTGGGCTCGTTCCAGGTCGAACAGCCTGATGCCCAGTACGTCGCTCACCTTCACGCGGCCGTGGACGGCCGGGATGACCGATGCGGCCGGGTTGAGGCGGGTGAGCGTCGCACGCAGCCGGTCGGCGGACTCCTCGTCGACGAGGTCGAGCTTGTTGAGGACGATGACGTCGGCGAACTCGATCTGGTCCATCAGCAGGTCGCTGACGGTGCGTTCGTCGTCCTCGTACTGGTCCAGGCCGCGCTTTGCGAGTTCGTCGCCGCTTGCCAGTTCGGGCAGGAAGCCAGCGGCGTCGACGACCGTGACCATGGTGTCCAGGCGCACGATGTCGCCGAGGGTGGCTCCGTCGTCGCGGGCGAAGGCGAAGGTCGCGGCCTCCGGCATGGGTTCGGAGATGCCGGACGACTCGATGAGCAGGTAGTCGAAGCGGCCCTCGCGAGCAAGCCGGTCGACCTCCTGAAGCAGGTCGTCGCGCAGGGTGCAGCAGATGCAGCCGTTGGTCATCTCGACCAGGCGTTCCTCGCTACGCGACAGGGCCGCCTCGCCGCCGCGCACCAGGGCGGCGTCGATGTTGACCTCGCTCATGTCGTTGACGATGACCGCGACGTGCAGTCCCTCGCGGTTGCCGAGGACGTGGTTGAGGAGGGTGGTCTTGCCCGAGCCGAGGAACCCGGACAGGACGGTGACGGGCAGTCGGCCGGAGGGATCGGACGGCATCAACCCTCAGCCCTCGGGGCGCAGCAGCCCGCGCTCGTACGCCTTCACCAGCCGCTGGGGCACCAGGTATGGCACTCCGTCGACGGTGACCGGCACGAGCACCGGCGTCGTCGCCTTCCACTGAGCGCGGCGGTGGCGGGTGTTGCTGCGAGACATCTTCCGCTTGGGAACGGCCATAGGGGTCCTCCTGGATCGGGTAGCGAGTAGAGGATACATGAAAATGAACACCATTACGGACTGGCTTCCTTCCGGTTCACGCTTTCCTGAATTCAGGAATCTGTGTACCGTTGATCTGTGCTGACTGGCGCCTCCGACATCGACGTGCTGGTCCGGTTCGGCCGGGCGCTCGCCGATCCGATCCGCTGCCGCATCCTGCTCGCCCTCCGGGAAGCGCCCGCCTACCCCGCCGACCTCGCCGACGCGCTGGACGTCTCCCGCACCAGGCTGTCGAACCACCTGGCCTGCCTGCGTGACTGCGGCCTGGTCGTCACCGTCCCTGACGGCCGCCGCAGCCGCTACGAACTCGCCGACGAACGCCTCGGTCACGCACTCGACGACCTGCGCACCGCCGTGGTCGCCGTCGAGGGCGACCGGACGTGCACCGAGGCAGACGACAAGGGGTGCTGCTGACCATGAGCGCAGCGACATCCGTGGTTCTCGGCCCTGGTCCGGCCAGGCGCGGCGCCCTGGCCAGGCGGATACGGCTGCTGGTCGCGGCGACCATCACCTACAACGTGATCGAGGCGATCGCCGCCCTCACGGCCGGGGCCCTGGCATCGTCCACGGCGCTGATCGGCTTTGGCCTGGACTCCGTGATCGAGGTGTCCTCCGCCACGGCCGTCGCCTGGCAGTTCTCCGCCCGCGAGCATGCGGTGCGCGAGGCCAGGGAGAGGACAGCGTTGCGGATCATCGCGCCGTCGTTCTTCGCGCTCGCCGCCTACGTCGCCGTGGACGCCCGTACGGGCCCTGACCGGCACGGGCGAGGCCACGCGCTCCCTGCCAGGCATCGCGCTGGCCGCACTCTCGCTCGAGGTCATGCCGTTCCTGTCGGCGGCCCAGCGCCGCGCCGGACGGCAACTCGGCTCCGCCTCCGCCGTGGCCGACTCCAAGCAGACCCCGCTGTGCACCTATCTGTCGGCGGTCCTGCTGAGCCTGGTCGCCAACGCCGTGCTCGGCTGGTCGCGGGCCGATCTACTGGCGGGCCTGGTCATCGCCGCGATCGCGGTGAAGGAAGGGCGGGACGCGTGGCGCGGGGAGGGATGCTGCGCGGCACCGGCAGCCGTCGCGCCGGGCGAGGACCGGCGGGAGGAGGATGCCTGCGGTTGCGCCGCCGGGGGCGGCTGCTGCCCGTGACGGAGACCGCTCTGCGGTGACCGGTCCTCGAACCGCCGTCCCTGGCCGGGAAGCTGGGGAGGTGCTGCCCGGCCAGGGACGCGAAGGGCCGGCTCTCAGGCGGGCTGGGGAGCCGCTGTTCGGGCTCCCCAGCGCCGGGCACGGTAGGTGCCGGCCAGTCGGCAGACGGCGTAGATGCCGAACGAGATGGTCGTGACGTAGGGGCTGATGGGGATGGAGCTGCCCAGCGCGAGCAGGATGCCGCCCTCGATCGAGGCCACCGCGAAGACCACGCTGAGCAACGGCAGCAGGACCGGTGAGGCGGTGACGCGGGCGGCGGCTGCGGCGGGGGTGACGACGAGGGTGAGGACCAGGAGCGCGCCGACGACCTGTACCGACAGGGCCACCGCGAGCCCGAGCACGAGCATGAAGGCGAACGACAGCCCCCGTACCGGCACCCCGCGGGCGGCGGCGACGTCCGGGTCGGCGCTGGCGAAGGTCAGTGGCCGCCACATCACCACCAGGGCGGCGAGGACCACGGCGGAGGTGCCGAGGAGCCAGGCCATCTGCGGGGTGTCGACGGCGACGATCTGACCGGTGAGCAGGCCGAACTTGTTGGCGGCGCGGCCTTTGTAGAGGGCGAGGAAGAGGACGCCGAGGCCCAGGCCGAACGGCATGAGGATACCGATGGCGGAGTTGCGGTCCCGGGCCCGCGTGCCCAGGACGCCGATCGCGCCGGCCGCGAGCAGCGAGCCGACGATCGAGCCCGCGACGATGTTGGTTCCCAGCAGCAGGGCGGCCGAGGCGCCGGCGAAGGACAGCTCGCTGATGCCGTGCACCGCGAAGGGCAGGTCGCGCATGATGACGAAGACCCCGGCCAGGCCGCCGATCAGGCCGAGGGCGGCGCCGGCGATGAGGGAGTTGCGGACCAGGGCGAGGAGTTCGCCGTAGTTGTCGAAGGCGAAGATCTGCTGCCATATGCCGTCGGCGAGTGTCATGGGCGTACTCCTTCCCTCTCCGTGTGGTGCGGTGGGGTGGCCGGCTCGTCGGGCACGCCGACGACCACGACCCGGCCGCGCACGCGGACGACGTCGACCTGGGTGCCGTAGAGCCGGGACAGCGACTCGGAATTGAGTACTTCGTCCGGGGTGCCGACGCGGTGGCCGCCCGGGGCCAGGTACAGCACGCGGTCGACGAGGTCGAGCACAGGGTTGATCTCGTGGGTGACGAAGACGACCGCCGTGTCGTGGGAGCGGCGGCGGGCGTCGATCAGTTCGGTGACGGCCCGCTGGTGGTGCAGGTCGAGGGAGACCAGCGGTTCGTCGCAGAGCAGGATGCTGGGGTCGGTGGCCAACGCCTGGCCTATGCGCACGCGTTGACGTTCGCCGCCGGACAGCATGCCGAGCGGGACGTCGGCATAGGGCGTGGCGCCGACCGCCTCCAGGATCTCGTCCACCCGGCGGCGGACGCCGGCCGTGCGCAGCTGTGGTCCGAAGCGGTGGCCGTCGATGCCGAAGCGGACCAGGTCGCGGGCGCGCAGCAGCGCCTGCGCGGACACCTCCGCCTGCTGGGGGATGTAGCCGATGTGCCGGGCGGCCTCGCGCGGGGCGCGGCCCAGGACGGTCACCGTTCCGGCGGAGAGGGGCTGTCGGCCCAGCAGGGCCCGCACCAGGCTGCTTTTCCCCGATCCGTTCGGTCCGAGCAGGGCCCAGAACTCGCCCGGCCGTACGTCGAGTTCGAGGTTCTGCCACACCGTGCGCGCGCCGTAGGACAGGGCGGCGCCGCGCAGGCCGATCACCGCGGCGGGGCCGGTGCCGTGGTGATCGGTCTTTTCCTGGCGGGCCTGGGGTACGGAGGCCATGACCGGCCGGCTCACTTGTCCAGCGCGCTGGCGAGCGCGTCGACGTTGGCGGTCATCCAGCCCAGGTAGTCCTTGCCGTTGGGCAGGGTCTCGGTGACGGGGACGACGGGGATGCCGCCCGCCTTGGCCGCGTTCTCGATCTTCTCGGTCTGCGGGCCGGAGGTCTGCGCGTTGTAGACCAGGGCCTTGACCTGCTTGGCGCTGTACAGGGCGACGGTCTCCTGCAGGATCTTGGGGGAGACGTCGTCGCCTTCCTCGATGGCCTCGCTGAACTCCGCAGGGGTCTTGTTCACCAGGCCGCTCGCCTCGGTCAGGTACAGCGGCACAGGTTCGGTGATGCCGATGGCCTCGCCGCCGTGCTTCTTCTTGATGTCCGCTTCCTTCGCCTCCAGTCCGGCGAGCTTGCCCTTGAAGGTCTCGGCGTTCTTGGTGAAGGTGGCGGCGTTCGCGGGGTCGGCCTTGCCGAGAGCGGCGGCGATCCGGTCGGCGATCTTGGCGACGGTGGGGAAGTCGTACCAGACGTGCTCGTTGAGCTCGCCGCCCTTGGGAGCGGTGCGGCCGGAGACCTTGACGGCGTTGATGACCTCGGCGGAGGAGTTGTTGCCGCTGCCCAGCATGCGGTCGACGAAGTCGTCGTAGCCGCCGCCGTTCTCGATGACGACCTTCGCCTTCGACAGGGACAGCTGGTTCTGGGTGTTGGCCTCGTAGGAGTGCGGATCCTGGTCGGGGTTGCTCATGACCGAGGTGACGTCGACCTTGTCGCCGCCTATCTGCTCGGCGATGTCGCCGTAGACGTTCGTGGAGGCGACCACCTTGACCTTCGACGAGGAGGCGGCGCCCTGCGCGGTGCTTTTGTCGCTGCCGGAGTCCGACGAACTGCCGCAGCCCGCCAGGAGAGCCAGGGAAGCGCCGGTGATCAGCGCCAGGCGCCGGGACGGGGACGAGGGCATGTATTCCTCCACGACAGATGAGAACGGGGTGCTTGCCCCTCACGCTAGATGAAAACGAATGTCATCAGCATGCCAGATCTGATCGATATGAAAATCGTTGCCAAGACTTGACGTCCCGGCTACGGGTGCGACGCCTGCCCCTCCGGTCGGCGCCCGCAGCGGTTGCAGATCCCCGTGAGCTCGACGGTGTGCTCAACCTCGGCGAAGCCGGTGGCCGCGGCCACGCCGTCGGCCCAGCGTTCGACCGCCTCCGCCTCCACGGCCAGGCTGATGCCGAAGTCGCGGCAGACGAGATAGTGCCGGTGCCCGTCCGCGGGCCGGGGCGGGTAGAGGCGCTCCCCGGTCTTTTCCCGTACGACGTCGACGTGTCCTTCCCGCTCCAGCATCCGCAGGGTCCGGTACACGGTGGTCAGTCCCACGACAGCACCCTCGGTGGTCAGTGCCGCGTGCAACTCCCGCGCGGAGACGAAGCCTTGGCGGCCGTGCAGCCCCCGGAGAACGGCGGCCCGCTGCCGGGTCGACCGCCAGGCCGGCGCACGTTCGCCGGTCGACACCCCGTGCATGACGCCTGCCTCCCGCCCCGTTGGGGACCGATTCGCCGCACAGGCTAATTGAATATGAATTCCATGACTACTGGCGTCTGAGTCCCGAGAGGGCGCCGCTGCGGTGGCGGCGCCCGACGAGATGACCGCGTGCGGCGCCTCGTCTCAGCAGTCGCGGAGCTCCGGCGACTGGTTGAGGATCTGCGCGCGCTGGGAGGTGAAGCGCGTGTGGGTCTCGCCGCCGCGCGCCTCGGGGTGGAAGGCGGCGACGCGGTGGCAGTTCTGGAAGGCGAGGGCGATGCCGAAGTGGCGCTCCAGGCTGCCGCGGATCGCGTCGCTGGACAGGGCGCGCAGCAGCTGCCCGCGCTCCTTCTCGGAGGGCGGCGGGGTCTGGTTGTCGGCGAACTCGGCGGTGCTGCCGCGTAGTTCGCCGGCCAGGCGGGCGATGAGGTTGTAGGCGTAGGGGAGGGAGGTGCGGACGGTTTCCACGAAGTCCTGCTCCCGCACCTGGCCGTTCTCGGCTTCGGCGAGCAGCTGCGGGGAGACGTCGAGCGACATAAAGGGGGTGTCCTGTTCTGTAGTGCTGTTCTTGAGGCGGGTGTCTGGGGGGTGAGGGTCAGACGAGGGCGGCCAGCGCCGCGGGGCCGTGCCGGAAGTCCGGGTCGACCTGGGCGGCGAGGTCCTGGCCGGTGGCTGCGTTGGCCCAGGCGGCGGCGTTGCGCAGATGGAAGTCGACGGCGTGCTGCTGGAAGGCTGCCCAGTCCTTGGGCCGGGCGTCCACGGCCGCCCGCAACCGGTCCAGGGTGCGGGTGTTGTGCGGCTCCAGCTCGCCGTGGTCGCGGCCCTGTTCCTGGGCGCGGACGTAGGAGGACTGCTCGCAGTGGGCGAGCAGGTCCTCACCCACGTGGGCGCGCAGGAAGTCGAGGTCGTTCTCGCCGGTGACCTTGTTGCCGACCACGGCGACGGGGATGCCGAACTCGGCGGCGTGGTCGCGGTACTGGCGGTAGACCGAGACGCTCTTGCGGGTCGGCTCGACCACCAGGAAGGTCATGTCGAAGCGGGTGAACAGGCCGGAGGCGAAGGCGTCGGCGCCGGCGGTCATGTCGACGACGACGTACTCGCCGGGGCCGTCCACGAGGTGGTTGAGGTAGAGCTCGACCGCGCCGAGCTTGGAGTGGTAGCAGGCCACGCCCAGATCGCTCTCCTCGAAGGCGCCGGTGACCATCAGCGGGACGCCGGCGACCTCCTGGACGTGCGGGGTGTGGATGTCGTCGTCGCCCAGCAGCCGCAGCAGACGGGAGCCGCGGCCGGGCGGCGTCGTCTTGACCATGGCGTCGCGGGAGGGGATCCGCGGATTGGTGCCGCGCAGGTAGTCCTTGATCTCGCCGGTCCGCGCGCTGAGCGGCGGGGTAGTGAAGAGCTCGTCCTCGCCGAGGCCGAGGGCGTAGGCCAGGTGCTGGTTGATGTCGCCGTCAATGGCGAGGAGCGGGGCGCCGGAGCGCACCAGGTGACGGGCGAAGAGAGCGGACAGGGTCGTCTTGCCACTGCCGCCCTTGCCCACGAAGGCAACGCGCATGACTAGGCCCCCCTATTGGAAATGGGTTTCATGAGCATAGGCTGGTGGTGCGCGGAACGGGAGTCAAATCACCCGCGCCCCAACTCACTCGCCTGCCAGGTGAATTGGGGCGCCCATGGTGCAAACGGGAGCTCTCTTTGACCATCACCAAGGAGGTATGGACGTGAGCGATGCCGCCGGCAGTCCGCGTCTCCGCCCTTTCACCCTCGTCGTCTGCGGCACCTGCCGTGCTGCCGTGACCGGACGGGCGAGAGACGTGTTGCGCCGCGCAGTCCGGGACTGCCCACACGCAGTCATGGTCTCCACCGGCTGCCTGGAGAAGGTGCTGCACTGCCGACGCGGCCGTGGGCTGTACGCCGCCGTGCAGCCGTGCGGGTCGACCGCCGGCCCGCCGGGGCCGTCGTGCGCCTGGGCCCGCTCGTGGGCGAGGCCGACGCCGAGGCGATCGGCAGCTGGCTGCGGGCCGGCATGCCCGACGACGGATCGCTGCCCGACGGGCTCCGTGCGGCCCCCGCTCCGTGGCGGGTCGCCCGCCTCAACTGATGGGGCTACTCCGGGGCGTGCCGGATGGCGTCCAGCACGATGTGGGCGACGTGGTCGTCGGCCAGGGCGTAGTGGATCTCGCGGGCCTGACGGTGCGCCGTCACGATGCGGGAGGTGCGCAGCACGCGCAGGTGCTGGGAGACCAGCGGCTGGCTCACTCCCAGGGCCGCCACGAGTTCGTGGACGTACTTCCCGCCCTCCGACAGCTCACGGACGATACCGATGCGGACGGGCGAGGCCAGCGCCCGCAGGAGATCGCTGGCCGCCTGCAGTGCGCGTATCGGTTCGTCCGTCGAGGCTGCCGGAGAAGGTGGGATTGTCACATGCGCAGATTAGCATGTGACAATGGTTTTCGGTTTGTGAAGCCGTGGAACGAGGTCCTGGTCAGTGGTCGTCCCAGTGTCCCGCATGGGCGGCGTGGCGGTGGCCGTCGTGCACGTAGTCGACGTGGTCCTGGTGCGGGACGGACACGTGGCCGCAGCCCTCGCCGTGCTGGTGGTCGTGTCCCTCGTGGGTGGCATGGCCACTGCTCGCGCACTCGTCTACGTGGCCGTGGTGGGCCTTGTGGAGGTGGCCGTCGTGCGCGTAGTCCGTGTGGTCGCCGTGCGGGATGGCGACGTGGCCGCAGCCCTCGCCGTGGGCGTGGGTGTGGCCGTCGTGCGTGCGGTGTTCGGTGGCGGTGGTCATGTCGCGCTCCTGGGTGTGCTGTTCGGGGCCCTGCCGGTGGTGCTGCCGCAGGACGCATATGGCGAAGTTAATATATAGCAATCCATGCATGTGTGGTGGGAGGGGCACCCACGTCGGTCGGGACGCGTGGTCAGCCGGGGTCGCGTGCCCCGAGGCGCAGGTGCTCGATGTGGTGGACGGCCTGGCCGAGGAGCTGGGCGACATGGTCGTCGTAGAGGCTGTAGACGATGCTGCGGCCGTCGCGGCGGCCGGTGACCAGGCCAAGCGCGCAGCAGGCGCAGTTGGTGGGAGGCGCCGGACTGTTCCATGCCGACGGCAGCGGCGAGTTCGCCGACCGGGTACGGGCGTTGCCGCAGGGCGGTGAGGATCAGCAGGCGCGACGGGGTGGCCAGGGCCTGGAGCGTGGTGGCGACGGAGGCGGCGGTGGCCTCGTCGAGCCGGGCGGCCGCGAGGACGTCACGGCCGCCTGCGGCGTCGAGGTCATCGGCGTGCACGGGTGCGGGCCTCGCGTGGCGGACGGATGCGCTGGAGCTCCAGCATGGCCGGTGGTTCGGCGACGCCCGGGCCACCCGCCGCCGCCCAGTCAAGCAGGTCGTCGGTGCAGTCGTCGTCCATGGCGAAGCCGATCCAGACGGCGCGGCCGCCGTCCTGCGGTCGACGGCTGGACGACGATGACGTTGGCCTGGTCGCAGGGGCCGAGGCAGTCTGTCGTGCGGACTTGTAAGCCGCCTTCCGCCGCGTCCGCGCGCAACCGGTCGAGCTGCCAGGCGTGGTCGGTGCCGGGGGACTTGCGGGGGTTGCCGCAGCAGCAACCCCGGCACACGACGAGCGTGCAGGGCCGGGGCGCCGCCGCCCGGATCACGGAGCGGTTCACAGTGCCGTCCGGGAGGGAACGCCGTACGTGCGGACCCGACCGTCCCGCCAGGCGACGGCCAGCAGGTGCGGGCCCGCCCAGGCCAGCGCGGCGACCGCCGTCCCGTCCCCGTCCAGCTCCCGTGCCGGACGCAGGCGTTGCTGCGGCCGTCCGGCGGTGGCGTACCACAGGGCTACGCTCCCGTCCACGCCCCCACTGGCGAGGTGACCGAGGGCGCCCGGCCGCCAGGCGAGCGCGGTGATCGTCTCGTGGCAGCGCAGCGAGCGCGGGGCGGTGCCCTCGGGGCCCTTGCCGGAGAAGTCCCAGACGGTCACGTCGGGCGCGCCGTCGGCGGCCAGCCAGAAGCCGCTGTCGTCGAAGGCGAGGCGGGAGACCTTCTCCGGATAGCCGGACATGGTCAGTTCGCCGCCGTCCCGGGCGCGCCAGATGTGGATGGAGGCGTCCTGGTTGCCGCTGCAGATCCACTGCCCGGAGGGCGCGACGGCGAGAGCGAGGTGCGAGCCGACGTACGGATAGGTGGCGACCGGCGTTTCGGTGTGCCGTTCGTGGCAGCGCACGGCGCCATACGCGGCCACCGCCAGGCGCCGCCCCTGCCGCATCCAGGCGAGGTCGGTGACGGTGGACGCGGCGGGCTCCGTACGCCACAACTCCCCTCCGTCCGCATCGAGTACGAGGGCGCGTCGGCCGGAGGCGACGGCGACCCGCATGCCGTCCGCCCAGGCGGCGGCCGACGACCAGCTGCCGGACTCGCGGACCGTCGTCCGTCCGTCGGCGCGCCGCCACAGGGCGTACCCCATCGGACCGGTCGCCACCAAGTGCCCTTCATCCGGCGCGAGTTCGACGCTCAGTGCGCCTCCGGGGAGCTTGAAGGATCCGATCTCGGCGCCCATCGCCGCGTCGAGGACCGTGACGGTGCCCTCGGCTCCGGCGGCGGCCACCAGGTCACCCCGGGCGCTGAGCGCGACGGGTGCGTCGTCTACGCCGATGTCCCAGGTGAGCGGGGACTCCACAGTCGTATTCACGCGACCGCTCCCGCCGTGGCCAGGCAGTCGGCGAAGCCGCCTTCGAGTGCCTCACGGTCGAGGTTGCGGCCGATGAACACCAGCCGATTGCGGCGTACTTCGTCCTCCCGCCAGTCGCGCGCGAAGGTGCCGTCCAGCAGCATGTGCACGCCCTGGAAGACGTACTGCTTCGGTGCCCCGGCGATGGCGAGGATGCCTTTGGAGCGGAAGAGGTCGACACCCTTTGTGCGCAGCAGGGTGCCAAGCCAGGCGTTGAGCCGATTCTCGTCGAGTTCGCCGTCCAGCTCGATGCCGACCGAGGTGACGGTGGTGTCGTGCTGGTGCTCGGTCTCGGTGAGGAAGGCCGGGTCGTCGGCGAGCACCCGCTCCAGGTCGAACGCGCCCACGTCCAGCACCTCGTGCAGGTCGATGCGGGCGTGCTGTGAGGGGATGATGCGGACTGCGGCGTTGATGGCGCGGATGCGGCTGACGACTTGCACGATGGCCTCGTCGTCGGCCAGGTCGGTCTTGTTGAGGACGATCCGGTCGGCGAAGGCGATCTGCTCCACGGCCTCGTTCTCCACGCCAGCCGGCTTGACCTCGTCCAGGTGCTGGAGCACATGGGCGGCGTCGACGAGGGTGACGATGGCGTCCAGGCGCAGCTGGGCGGCGATCTCGTCGTCCATGAAGAAGGTCTGCGCGACGGGGGCGGGGTCGGCCAGGCCGGTGGTCTCGATGAGGATGTGGTCGAACTTCTCGCGCCGGCGCATCAGCGCGATCAGGATGCGGATGAGATCGCCGCGCACGGTGCAGCAGATGCAGCCGTTGTTCATCTCGAAGATCTCTTCCTCGGCATCGAGGACGAGGGCGTCGTCGATGCCGACCTCGCCGAACTCGTTCTCGATGACGGCGATCCGCATGCCGTGGTTCTCGGTGAGGATGCGGTTGAGGAGGGTGGTCTTGCCGGAGCCGAGGAAGCCGGTCAGGACGGTGACGGGGACCCGCTCGTCGTGCGGCTCGCGGGGTTCGGGGGTGGTCAAGTCTGGCTCCTGTCAGTGCAGTTGGTCGGTGAGCAGGGCGGCGCGCAGGTCGTCCGCGGTGATCTGCTCGGCGGGCTGGTGCAGCGTCCAGCGGCGGGCATCGCCGTCCATGGGGAGCACGGCGATGACCGTCTCCACCGGTGGGCAGCCCGGTTCGGTGCAGGTGAGCTGGCGGACCATGACGGCGGTGTCGTCGTCGAGGCCGAGCAGAGTGCGCACGGTCTCCTTCAGCTCGCGCAGCTGCGGACTCGGCTGCGCGGGTCCGGGGCGCGATCCCAGTGGCATGGCGGTTGTTCTCCTTCGTCCCCGGACGATCGGCGTGCGTCCGTGCGGGGCAGACAGTCGGCGCAGATGCCGGTGAGTTCGACGGTGTGCTCGACGGCGGCGAAGCCGGTGGCGGCGGCGATCCGGCCTGCCCACTCCTCGACGGCCTGGGAGTCCACCGGGCGGCTGCGGCCGCAGTTTCGGCACATCAGGTAGTGGCGGTGGCCGTCGGCGGGGCGCAGCCGGTAGAGCCTCCCTCCCGTCTCGTCCCGTACGACGTCGACGCCGCCGTCCGCCTCCAGCCCGCGCAGGGCGCGGTAGACGGTGGTCAGGCCGATCGCGTGGTCGTCGGCGACCAGCAGGGCGTGCAACTCCTGGGCCGACAGGAAGTCCTGGCAGCCCCTCAGCGCACGCGTGACCGCCGTGCGCTGCCGTGTCATCCGGCCGCCCATGGCGCATCACTCCCTTTGGCTCGTGTGGAGTCGGTCGGCACCTCCTACCGTAGATAGAAATGAAATCCATGTCCATATGAATCGTGGGTCATGTATTGAAACGGCTGGAATGGCAATGGTCCGCCGCACCGGGGTGGGTGCGGCGGACCATTGGAGGGTGGATGGGCCGGGACGGGTCAGCGGCGGCCCTCGGCGCGAGCCCGGACCCAGGCGGACTCGCGCAGCAGCCTCAGGCCGTTGAGGCCGACGATGACGGTCGAGCCCTCGTGGCCGAGGACGCCGAGCGGCAGCGGCAGGGTGCCGGCCAGGTCCCAGACGACCAGGCCGGAGATGAACACGGAGGCGATGACCAGGTTGTGGACGACGAGTCGACGGGCCCGCCGGGAGAGCGCCACGACAGTCGGCACGGTGCCCAGTTCGTCGCGCACGATGACCGCGTCGGCGGTCTCCAGGGCGAGGTCGGATCCGGCGCGGCCCATGGCGAGGCCGGTGTGGGCGGCGGCCAGAGCGGGGGCGTCGTTGACACCGTCGCCGACGACCAGCACCTTGCGGCCGGCCCCCTCCAGTTCCCGGACCGCGGCGACCTTGTCCGGCGGGAGCAGTCCGGCACGTACATCGGTGATGCCGACCTCGGCCGCCATGCGGGCGGCGGCGCGGGAGTTGTCGCCGGTGACCAGCGTCGGCGCGGCGCCGGTGAGCGCGGTCAGGGAGGCGACGGTAGCGGCGGCGTCCGGGCGCAGCCGGTCGGCGATGCCCAGAACCCCGGCCGGGACGCCGTCGACCACCACCAGGACCGCGGTGCGTCCGCCTTCCTCCAACTCGGCAGCGACCGTGGTGTGCGCGCCCTCAGCACCGGACAGCAGCCGGGCAGGGGCGCCGACCGCGATCTTGCGGCCGTCGACGGTGGCGGTGACCCCGACGCCGGGGGTCGAGGTGAAGTCCTCCGCGACGGGCAGGGCGAGACGGCGGGCGCGGGCGGCGTCCACGACGGCTCGGGCCAGCGGATGCTCGCTGGGGTGCTCGGCCGCCGCTGCAAGACGCAGCAACTCGTCCTCGGTGAGCCCTGAGCCGAGCAGCGGTCGGACGTCGGTCACGCGCGGGGTGCCCTCGGTCAGTGTCCCGGTCTTGTCCAGCGCGACGGCGTCGACCTGACCGAGGCGCTCCATCACCACGGCGGACTTCACCAGCACGCCGTGCCGCCCGGCGTTGGCGATCGCCGACAGCAGCGGCGGCATCGTCGCCAGCACCACCGCGCACGGAGAAGCGACGATCATGAACGTCATGGCCCGCAACAGCGACCCGGTCAGCGCGGCACCGAAGGCGAGCGGCACCGCGAACACGGCGAGCGTGGCGGCCACCATGCCGATGGAATAACGCTGTTCGACCTTCTCGATGAACAGCTGGGTCGGCGCCTTGGTCTCGGACGCCTCCTCGACCATCTGCACGATGCGGGCGATCACCGAGTCGGAGGCGTCGCGCTCGACACGCACGCGCAGGGCGCCGTTGCCGTTGAGGGTGCCGGCGAACACCTCATCGCCCAACTCCTTGGCCACCGGAAACGGCTCGCCCGTGATAGTGGCCTGGTCCACCTCGCTCGCGCCGTCCAGCACCCGGCCGTCGGTGCCGATCCGCTCGCCGGGCCGGACCAGGACGGTGTCGCCGACGGCGAGGTCGGCGGTGGGCACGGTCTCTTCGGCGCCGTCGGCACCAATCCTGGTCGCGGTGGCCGGGGCCAGGTCGAGCAGCCCTCGCACCGAGTCGGCGGTGCGCGCGGTGGCCAGCGCCTCCAGCGCGCCGGAGGTCGCGAAGATGACGATCAGCAGGGCGCCGTCCATCACCTGGCCGATCGCCGCAGCGCCCAGCGCGGCCACGATCATCAGCAGGTCGACGTCGAGGGTCTTCTCCCGCAGCGCCTGCAGCCCGGCCCGGCCCGGCTCCCAGCCGCCGGCTGCATAGGCGAGGGCGTACAGCGAACCCCACACCCAGGCGGGCGCACCGGCGAGTTGGAGGGGCAGCGCGAGCAGGAACAGCACCGTGGCCGCCGCGGCCCACCGGGCCTCGGGCAGCGCGAAGACCCGGGTCCGCCGCCGCAGCGTGGCGGCCTCGGGATGCGCGGTCGGGACGGCCGCAGGCCGCTCGGTCAGGGCGGAGGAGGGCATGGCAAAGGAACCCTTCATCAGGGCAGGACGTACCGACCCATCCACCATACAGGTACATATGAACAGCTCTTCAAGTGTTGCTTGTATGATGGCTACCATGGGCCATGAGCCAGTCCCCGCGAACAACCCCGTCCCGCACACCCGGCTGGACGCGGACAGCGCCGCCCGCGTGGCCACCACCCTTCAGGCCCTGGCCACCCCCTCCCGGCTGCTGATCCTCTCCCGCCTGCGGGAAGGCCCGTGCGCCGCCACCGAGCTCGCCACCGAGGTCGGCATGGAACAGTCCGCCTGCTCCCACCAACTACGGCTGCTGCGCAACCTCGGCCTGGTCTTCGGCCGGCGCCAGGGCCGCTCGGTGATCTATGCCCTCTACGACAACCACGTCGCCGAACTCCTCGACCAGGCCGTCTACCACATCGAGCACCAGCGCCTCGGCCTCAGCGGCGCCGACGACGCGGACCAGACGGAGGAGACCACGCCCGGCCTGACGCGCTGATCAAAAGTGCGGGATGTGCTTCCCGCGGATGTCCTGGACTGCGGCGTCCTACGGTCATGCCGGTCCCTCAGGCGTGTCGGACAGACACGGCGGCAACGAGTGGTCAATCCAGTCGGGGCAGCCGACCGGGCCTCTGCCCAGCGGGTAGAACACCGGTATCTGTTCGGTGTGCTCCGTCCGCTTGGGATGGCGGTGATGCGGATGCCGCACTCGTTGCATGCCTCCGGGGACAGGTCCCCAGTTCGACGAGCAGGCCGCGCACGCGCTGTTCGATCACGTCCCGGATCGGCCGGACGGTGGCGAATCCTTTGCCGGGATGCGGTGACCGCGCTGCCGATGACCGTTCTCACAGTGGGCAATGCCGATGCGTTGCATCGCCGGTTCAGGGCGGCCAGCCCTGCGCCGCCTTTCCTTGGCAGACGGCTGAGGGCGGTGTCCTGAGCGCTACATGTAGTAGGCGTAACGGGTGGCGATGCGGGCGTCGGCCGGGACGTGTTTGAGGATGGAACCGACTCGGTAGGCGGTGCGCAGGGTGAGCGGGTCGTGTTCGTCGAGCTGGGCGTTGTTCCAGTTCATCTTGGTCAGGGCGAGGATGTCGGTGCTGGCCGTCAGTAGATCTGTGCCGTGTGTTGCGGGCCGGATCAGCAGTGGCTGGGGGACGTACAGGCCGGGGTAGGTCCGGAAGTACGGCACGGAGCCGCGGGTGTACAGGAGCAGAGAACGGGCGTTCAGTGGGACGCTGGTGCCGCGTAGTGGCGGGAGTTGCCCGGTGCGGTACAGGCGCGGGGCGCCGCGCCGCTGGATCCACAGCAGGTCGACATGGTCGATGTCGCGCAGGTCGGCGGCCTCGTGGAAGCCGTCGATCTCCCCGGTGGTGAAGTTCGAGGTCTTGTGTACGCCGGGCGTCGGAGAGCGTCAGGTGGGGCTGGCGGTCGGACTTGGAGACCTCTACGGTGCCGCCGCGGACGACGCGCCGCTGTCGCCGCGTTCGTTGAACACCTGGGCGACGGCGGCGTGCAGCGCGATGGTGGAAAGGAGTCTGCCGTGGCTCCCAGGCCAGGTTACACAGCCGTGCAACCTGGCCTGCGGCTGTGGGAGCTGGTCGTGAGCGCTTCCCTTCAGTTGCGCAGCAGGACTTGACCGTGAGCTGGTGAGCACACACAGTTACCCCTGTGATCCGGGGGGTGTAGTTGGACGCGAACGCAATGGGCCCGACCGCTGTTGAGCTGTTCTGGACGGTGCCGCAGCCGGACGATGCCGGCGCGCAGACGGCTGACCTGTTCGATTGGCAAGCGGCGATGGCGACCGTCGATGGTCTGTCCCTGTACGAAATGGCGCTCGACGATGATGGCCTCCTCGCAGCCGACAACACATGCCGTATCGTCTGCGAGCGCCACGAAGACTGGGCAGTCGCGGTTGACGATGACGTCGAACTGGTTTCAGCCAAACACCGAGACGCCCCCTACGGCGCCTACACCACCGTCAACCAGCTTGCCGACGACGGTGGGATCGCCCACCTGTTCAACCGATGGCACACTCTGGGCGAGAAGCCTACCTGCCGCCTGGTGACCACTCCTGGACTGTCGGGTGCCGCTCAAGAACTGGCCGCCGCCATCGAGCACCTCCGCAGGCTGCGCATGGCCAGCCTTCCGCTCGCCCCCGGCGAGGAGCATCAGAAGTCCATCAAGGACTTGTGCAAGTGCATACGGCAGCACACCAAGTCGGAGCGCCTCCCATCTGCGTGGAATCAGAACAGCAACCCGAGGGAACCAGCAGAGGAAGAGCAGGCCCAGGTCGCCCGGTTCCTCTCCATGCTCGTCATCGACCACACCCGTCTGCCGCGGGGCTTCGTCGCCTACGCAGCGGCCAACATGTACGCCAAATCCGCACTGGAAAGACTTCGTGCAGATGTAGCGCCAGACCCGGTCTGGCAGGCCGTTCACGACCTCATGCGCGCCCGGATGAGAGCCGCTGGCCCCATGCCCCGGGGGAAACTCCCAGCGGTCCTCGCCTACAAACCAGGTACCCCGCTGCCGAGTGCCGCGGACTTGGAGCGCTCGGACGTCAGTCGCATCGTCTCCATGACGGATATCGACATCGCGATCAGAACGGCGATTGCCCATCCGCGCGGCTTCCAGCCGCTCGTTGCCCAGCCACGTCTGAGCCGCCTGGCAGTCAAGATGGCCGCCGGTCACTGCGGCGACAACAGCATCGAACGGGCAGAGGAACTGCAACGGGAGTACCGGGACTACTGGCGCCACCGGCTCGACGGGGATCCCGCTGCCCGCGCCGAGCAGGCCAGGCTTCGCCGACGCCTGCACCGCGTGAGCGACGAGGCGGCAGCCGCGACATCGAATGCCACTGTTCAAGGCCAGGCGCTGTGGCAAGAGATTCAGCGGCGCGTCGATGACCTTCCCGAGGAGGCGCTGCCCGTAGGCATGGACGGAGACCTGGCCCTGGGCGGCATCTGCGACCTCACCAGCCAGTGCAAGGTGTGGTTCAGCGAGCGCTTCGACATCGACGCTGAAATCACGCGCCGTCGAGCTCAGCGAGAGGAGGCATCATGAGCCACGATGCCTTCGAACTGGCCCTGCTGCGCGAAGACCTGGCCTACCACCAGGCCCGAATCCTGCTCCTCGTGACGGCTGTTGCTGCCACGCCCGGACACCAGAACAAGCTCGACGGTCTTACCAAACTGGCGAAGCTCGACTTCCTGGTCCGCTACCCGGCACTCGCACCGCAGATCCTCGAAGAACTCCAACCTGCAGATCCACGGCTACACCTCACCCCAGCCGACGATGCGCACCCCACAGATGTCGAAGCTCCCATGACCCGCTACAAGTACGGCCCCTGGGACGATCGCTACTACTCCGTGATCGGAGCCCTCGTCGGACGAGGGCTCCTCACCTACAGGCGCGGCCGACAAGGAAGCGTCGCCCTCGCCCCCACACCGGCCGGCAAGCAACTCAGCCGAGACATGTCCGCCACGAACCAGTGGGCGCCTATCAGCGACCGGTGCCACGCAGTCGCCGAAGCATCCTCCGGACTCACAGGGAACGCCTTGAAGGACCGCATCTACCAGCGACTCGCACCGCTCATGAACCGCCCCCACCGGCAGGTGATCCGATGAGCACACCGTTCCGGATCAACGCTGTCACTCTCGCCACCACGGAGGGCGAGGCCAACTACCAGTTCCCTTCTGATCTGACCGTACTTGCCGGACCGACTGGCGTCGGCAAGACCACCCTGCTGGAACTCATCAAGTTCGGCTTCGGCGGCGACGCCAGGCTGGCAACCGTCGCCCAAGAGCACGTCAACGACGTCATCCTCGACGTCACCATCGGCGCCCAGAGACTGCGCATCGCGCGCAGTCTCGACAGCACCAAGCGCAAGAAGGCCAGGGTCACCGACCTCACCGCGCAAGAGCGCCTCCCGGACCACCACATCGGCACGGCCCAGCCCAGCCTCAACACCCTCCTGCTCACAGCCCTCGGGTTCCCGGACGACATGAGGGCCGCGGCATCAGGGCAGAGCACCAAAGCAGGCAGCCGCATCACATTCAACGACGTCCTCTCCGTTCTGTATCTACCGCAGTACGAAATCAACATCGACATCGCCAACAGTCGTCAGAGCTATCTGGAGCCCAAAAGGAAGATCGTCTTTGAGCTCATGTTCGGGCTCACCGATTCGTCCATTCTTGATATGCGCTCTCAGGTGAATCTACTCAAAGGGAAAATCGCAACAGAGACTGAGCAGTACAAGGCGGTACTCCAGTTCCTGCGTGACAGTGAGACGACGCAAAGAGTCGAGGCCGAAGAAGCTCTTCAAAGGGCAATCGCCACAGAACACGAAGCGGAATCCCAGCAGGCCGCACTGCGCGATGAGATCGATCCCGTAGTCGATCGCCACACACAAGTCATGCGCGACCTGCTCACGGAGGCAGAACGCAGTCTCGCCGACGCCCGCGCCACAGTGAAAGAGCTGCAGCGCCAGAAAAACGAATGCGCCCAGGAGCAGCGGCGAGTCCAGTCGGACCTGGATCGGCTCAACAGAATGCGCGACGCCGGCGAGAGACTCGCCAATATCGAATTCCTTGTCTGCCCGCGATGCATGCAGTCACTGTCCGAACGAGAGGTGCCTGCAGACACCTGCCGCGTCTGCCTACAACCGGACCCCGTGGAGACCTCTGGCGAACAGGACCAGTACGAGCTGCGCCAGCTGACCCAGCAACTCGAAGAGATGGACGACCAACTTGCCTCTCTGATCCTGGGTATCAGCGAAGCGAACGACGCGGCAGCGGGCAGGGAGAACCTGGTCCAAAAACTCACCGCAGAACTCGACAGCCGCACCGCTGACCGCGTCACTCCCAGACTTCAAGCCTACAGCGACGCCACCCAACGCCTGGCGACAGCCCGGGCGCAGCAGGGACAACTCGAAGGAGTGCTGCGCCAGTGGGACCGCGTCAACGACCTGGAGAACGCAGTGCAGGAACTACGCACTGAACAGGAGCGACTCCAGGCCCGGATCGACCAGGCCACACAAACGCTGGCGCAGCGGCGAGACGAGATGCTGGACGAGATCTCGGAAGAATTTCAGGCAGCAGCCACGACACTTCGCATTCCAGGAGTGCAGACGGCGGCAATCCACCCCACCAATTATTTGCCAATCCTCAATGGGAAAATCTTCTCGGACCTCATGCCTCCCGGTGGTGGCATGATGACGGCAACCCAACTCGCCTACTGGACTTCGCTCCTGGCCGTTGCCCTCAGAAACCCGGACACTCCCTATCCGGCGTTCCTGCTGATCGATACACCCAGGCTGGCTCTCAACACTCCAAATGACGCTCTTGCGGCGGCGCTGTACCGGAGGCTGGTAACGCTGGCCGATGCAAACCAGAGGAAGGTTCAGTTCATCATCGCGGACAATAATCTGCCGGCCGAGTACCGAAGCCATTACGCTGAGATCGACTTCGACTACGATAGCCCGACGGTTGCGACAATTCACCACCCGGGTCTGTCGAACGTCAAAACAATCGGAGATCCTGCGGACATCTCGCAGGAGTCCTGAGCGACGCCCCCCCCCGGGATACCGAATATGCGCCCAGAGGCCTGCTGGCAGGCGGATGGGAGCGGAGCGATCAAGTAACGAGAGCTGATCAGACGTCCCGGACAGCACACCGAACTGCCGGCTGATCGAATCGAGCGCAGTTGATTGTGCTATCCGGTCATGGCATTTCCAACCCGGTCGACGCCGGGCCGGGCGGGTAACCCTTTGCACGGAGCCAGGTGTCCAGGGCGAGGGCGACGATGTCGCCATGGGGGAGGTCGGTGTCGGCGTTGTAGCGGCGGATCCGGCGCTGGAGTTGAAGGACTTCGGGGACCGCATGGTTGAGTTGTCCGCGCTTGGTGTGCCGGTTTCTGATGATGTCCAGGGTGTCCGGATGCGGCGCAAGGGCGTCGTCGGTTGGCTGGCACTGGGCGTCGAGCGCGTCGGCGATTTCCCGCAGCTGGCGGGCGTACGGAGAGTGATCAGGCACGACATCGGCTCCGGTCGGTCCGGATAGGCGAATAGCTATCCGCCTATAGGGCTATTGGAATAGTCGGCACGGGACGGCCGCCTCCTGCATGGCGGTGGCCGCCCCGTGCCTGCGGTGGGGGTCAGAACCCGCGGGTGGTGAGCCATTCGTCCAGCGCGACGGAGACGATGTCGCCGATGGGCAGGTGGTCGAGTTCGTTGTCGAGGGCGAAGCGCTTGATTCGCTTCTTGAGCTTCAGCGCGGCGGGGACCGACGAGTCGAGGCTCTCGCGCGTGATGATGCGCTGGTTGAGGATCACGGCGGTCTCGGGGATGTCCTTGGGGCGGCCGGGACCGTGAGCCCACGGCGTTCCCTCGCTGGGTGCTGCCTCCGGTTGCACGTACTGCTCCTGGTGAGACCCCGGACCATCGGTCCTCACAGGGAAGGCGGTACCGCCTGCGGCCGGAGAAGCTGCCGGACGAACCGCCACCTCGGCGGCCGGGGCCACATCTGGAGCCGCGGACGTGATGGGGGACAGGTCGTGTGGCGCAGCGGGCTCGCTTGGCTGCGCCGGACGCACCACAGGAGCTACAGGTTCGTAAGCCGGGACCACGGGCGGCACCTGCCGCTCCACCTGCACCTCACCGCCCCCCGCCTCGGAGGCAACGACGTCCGGGCGAACCGGCCGACTGGTGGCCGGCTCCGGCACGGGGCTGCTCGGTTCCACCTCGGCGGTCGGCTGGGTGGACGTCTCCGCTGCTTCGGGCACTGCCTCGGTTCGGCCCTGCGCCGATGCCTCGATGGGAACGGTGGAAGGAGCGGGCTGAGTTTGAGACCGATCGACAACGGGACGGCCTTCGTCCTGGCCGGCCGCGCGTTCGGCAGCGAACTGCTCGGGGGTGAGCTCAGCGGCCGGGGGAGGGGGCGGCGGGGTCGCCTTCTTGGCCCCGCCCAGAGTGCGACCGCCGGCGCGGCGGGCCGGGGGCTTCATGCGTTCGGTCATGCCGCGGTCAGCTCCTTCATCAGGTTGGCGTACTCGCTCAGTTCGGTCGGGATCTCGCCGAAGGCCTCCATGTAGTGCACCCAGGAGTGGATGGTGGTCTCGGCGAGCGGGAACGCCTCGTCGCGGTCCGGGCCGATGCCTTCGCCCTCGGCGGGGTCGAGCAGTTGGTCCTTTGCCCGGCTGGGCAGGCTGGTGCGGTCGTCGGCCTTGACCATGACGACGTGGGCGGTGACGCCGTGTTCGTTGCGGGCAGCGGCGCGCTCGGCCTCGTCGAAGGTGGCCACGAGCTTGCGGCGCTCGATCTTGGTGGGGGCGACCGGGACGAGCAGCAGGTTCGCCTCGGTAACAGCCTCGTGGAAGATGCGGGCGCTGCCGCCGCCGGCGTCGACCACGATCGCGCCGAACTCGGCGCGCTTGGCACGGATGTACTCGGCGATGTCGTCGAACGGGTACCGCTCGACGACCAGGTTCTCGGGAATCTCGAAGCCGGCGGCCTGGGCGACCTTGAACCAGTCGTAGGTGGACTGGCTGGTGGCGTCTGCGTCCAGCAGCAACGTGGGCAGGCCGAGGACGACGGCGTAGTAGAGGGCGATGAACCAGGCCGAGGTGGTCTTGCCGGTGCCGCCCTTGAGCATGCCGACGACGATCACGAACGCGTCCCAGACGTGTTCTGTGGCCGCGGCCAGGGTCTTGTGACGGGTGTTCTCGTTCACGTGTGCTTGATCTCCTCGAACGGGAAGGGGTGTTGGCTGGGTGCGCGCATCGGCGAGCGGGCCGACGACAGGGGGCGCCCGTGCTGTCTTGTGGCGGCCGGCATGGCGCACGGCCGCCCTCTTGATCTGCCAGGCAGGGCGGGGAACACCCACGAGGACGAGGGGGCTCATGGCTGCTTCCTCGGGTCGTGGGTCGGTCCGTGTTTGTGCTGGGGCCGCATGCGAGTGCCCGCCTGGTGCAGGAGCCGGTAGACGGTGGCTACGGAGTAGCTGTGCTCGCGGGCGAGTTCCGGCACGGTGGCTCCGGCCTCGTACCGGGCCCGCAGGGACAGCGCGACCTTGTACCGTTCGGCGGCCCGGGCTGCCGCGCGCATCCGCAGGGTCTGCTGGGTGGTGCGCACGGTGCCGCCGGCCTCGATCAGCAGGCGCCGGGCACCGCGCCTGGTCTCTCCCGCCGCGGCGGCGAGTTCGGTGAGGGTTGCGCCTCGCTGCTCGTACAGGGTGCGGAGGTGGGCCGCGAGGCGCTTGCGGGTTTGTGGGTTCTGCCGCAGCCGGCGGGTCTGCCAGGAGGTGCGCATGACGGTGCCGGCGTCGTGCAGCCGGTTGAGGACGGTGCCGTACGACAGGCCAGTGGCGGTGACGAGCTCGTCGACTGTGGCACCGGACTCGTACTGCTGGCGCAGGGCCTGGGGTGTCACCGCCTCGCTCGCGCCAGGCGTGGCCGGGGGATTTGGGTTCATGCGACGGACTCCCATTCGCTGAGGGCTTCGGCGTGGGCGGCGGCCAGCTCGTCGTAACTGCGCTGGTCGGATGGGGTGATGAGGATTAGGCGGCCGTCGGTGGCGACCCGCCAGTCGGCGGCCGGACGGCCGGTGAGCGGGTCGAGGACGAGCCCGTCGGGGGTGTGCCACGTCGCCGGGACCTCGTCGGGGCGCGGCGCTGGGACCAGGACCTGACGGCCGTCGTGGACGAGCACCACAGCCCTGCCGCGATGCTCCGCAAGCCGGTCCAGTGCCTCCTGGTAGGCCGCCCGCTCCGCCGTGTGCAGGGCCTTCCGCCGGGCAGCGACGCCCCAGGTGCCGTGTTGCTCGGCGACCTTGTCCCAGCCCCGTGCCGGCGTGTGGCCGTTGCCAGCGTCCGGGAGGCGGATACCGAACCCCTCCAGCGCACGCGGTGTGAGGGTCCAGGTCTCTCCGGTGTGCTGGACGAGACCGTGGTCGGCGAGGCGCCGCAGGGTCCGGTAGGTGGTGGCGCGAGAGACCGAGGACGTACCGACGAGATCGCTGACGCTCTGGTGGGGGTGCTGGTGCAGGGCGCTGATGATCATGAGGGCGGCACTGCCGAGGGCGTGGTGGGCAAAGGCGTCGTGGCCCATGAGTTGGCCGAGGACGGTGGAGTCGATGTCGGCCGTCGTGGCCGTCTCAGGGGTGGTCCACTCCTCAAGTGCCGGGTCGGGGGGGAACTGAGTGGACCGGAAACGAGACAGCAGAGCCGTGCCACCGTGACCGGGGATGCTGCCGTCGCCCAGGTACCAGGTCGAGCCCTCCTGGCCATGGCCGACCCGCAGACGGCGAAGCCAGCCTCCCGGCTTCAGGACGGTCTCATAGACGGCCCGCAGTGTCGTGCGTGAGATGCCCGCCTCTTCGGCGGTCTGGCGCTCGCTGGCGTGGTGCAAGGGGCCGCCCGCGATCTCGGCGAAGTTCAGATGCGCCCGCAGCACCCGCAGCGCGGTCCGTCCCCGCTCCCCGCGCCATGGCGTGGTCTCGATGCGGTCCCGCAACGCGGCAAGCACCTCGTACACGTCGTGCCGGGAACTCAGCGCGATGGTGGTGCTGATCGTCTTGGAAGCGCTGCTCCAGACCCGGCGGATGTAGTCCAGGGCACGCGCCTGCCCGGAACGCACCGCAATGTGTCGGGTGTGCCGTCCGCCTTCATGATCGGGATGTAGCAGAAGCTGCGTGAGCTGGTCGACGGTGCCGCCGGCGCGGGCCACGTGGCAGGCGATGGCCGCGGTGATCCGGTGCCCGTGCTCGGCCGCGCCCTGGCGGTCCGCGCGCAGGACCACGCTCCGGCGGTCGGAGCCGAGCCTGCTGTAACTGCCCGTCGCGTAGCGGCCGGTGAGGTCGCCGAGCAGGATCAGATCGGCCGCAGCCGACGGCAGTTGGGAGAGGCCCTGGGGGCCGCGGAGGCGGGTGAGGTGTCGTTGGGGGAGTGGCTGGTGGGTGCTGTCTGTCACGGTGGGGTCGTCTCGCAAGGACGTGGACGCCGCCCAGGCCCGCTAAAACCACGGGTGGCATCCGGAACCGACCTCCCATCGGTGCCAGGCGAGGCCTCCAGGTTTGCCGTCCTGGAGGCGTCGTGTGCCTGGCTCCGCACAGGGAGGCAGGCGTCCCCATCGCAGCTCGACCACGGTGATCGGGGGCCTCTGACTGCCTGTGAGCGGCCCGAGCCGAATTCCGGCTCGAATGCCCTGGCAGGTCACAGCCGATCGGGGTTCAATCAGAGACAGGGCCTCTGAGTTCACACCCGAGCGACTGAGGCCCGACCGGTTCGGAAGGGGCCGGCACAGAGCGCGATTGCCTCTGGCCGACTTTCCGCCCGACTCGGTCGGCTGGCAGAGTGACTGCGTCTGATCGCCTCCGATCGGACCCGGCTGCTCAGAGAGCCAGGATCAGAGGGATCGCCTCTGACTGGCTCTGAGCACCCCGGGTCGAATCGGGGTCGAATCAGAGCGGTTTCCTCTGACTGCCTCCGATCGCCTCTGCAACCCGTCCTTGCAGGTCACAGCCGGTCCGATCCCGGAAACCCGCAGGTCAGAAAGGTGCTTCAGGAATACCCGGCGTATAGCCTGACTCGTCTGCCGCTCTTCATTTCCGCAGGTCAGAGGCCATGTTTACTGACTGAACAAATCCTTGGGGTCGAATCCGGGTCGAATCTGCCCCACGGGTATTGTCGTTTCTGTCTGCCGCCTACGCTGTATATTCGGGCATTCCGGGTTTCAAGTGGGGTCCGGTGTCGCTCTGTAGCAGACATCTCGGACTCTGATGCACTTGGAAGTACATGTACGAGGTGTCTCCTTGCCGACCCGCTTCGGCTGAAGCTCGATGACGTTTGGCGCGTCCGGCAGCGGAGCCTGTTAGGAGTGATCACTGGCGAGGGCGTCTCGCTGCCTGCTCCTGCCGGGAACAACTGGTTCCTGGCCGAAACCGACCTGCCGGGCGTTTCAGGGGCCGTCCAAGAGCTGCGCGGTGGTCGGACCATGCGGCAGAGGCCCGCTGCCTCGAGCGGCAGCCTGCGCTCTCGCAACATCCGGTACACCACCGGAACTGCCATTTCTCTGTGCCGACATCAGCGCGGCCTCGGTCGGCTCGCTGTCACCAACGCCGAACTGGAAAAGCTGGTACCTCGACGAGTACAGGGGCGGACGGCCTTGGACTTGAGGACCTCGGCACGGGTGGTGCACCTGTCGTGGTCGGCGTCGAACCGGTGCCGGAACTTGATGCGCTCGTAGCCCGCGGGGTCCTCGTCGCAGACGGGCAGACGGGCAGACGGGCAGACGGGCAGTCGGGCGAGGGCCTTGCGCACCGGCAGGACCACCGTGTCGCCGGGGCTGGCGGCGTATGCGGTGGAGGGGGTGAGCAGGAAGGTGAGCGCGGACAGCGTGGCGGCCGCGGCTGCAAGGTGACGGGGCACGGGACTCCCGTTCGAAGATCACAAACAGGTTGTGATCTTCGTAGTGGGCTGGGTCCCGGCCACTCACGCTGACGTGCATTCGGTTCACCCGCGCCGGCGATAAGTCGCACCGCTGGCAGGTGGCTTCGCAGGGATGCGAGTCTCGATCAGACCTGGAGTGTTTCAGCTGCGAATCGCAGGCCCGGCTCGTGTTCTGGGGCCGGGCCTGCGGGTTCATGGGTGTGGGGGTGTCAGGTGTAGTAGCCGCTGCAGTCGACGACGAGGTCGACGCTGCCGGGGCTGTTGTTGTAGATGCTGATCTGTCCGCTGCTGTCGGTGGGTGTGAGGGTGAGGTTGGCGAGGGTGTCGCCGGTGCCCCAGTTGATGTTGCTGGTGGCAGGTTTGCCGGCGCTGGTGGGGTAGGCGGTGGCGTAGCCGCCTGCTGTGGGGCCGGTGATGGTGAGCATGGCGGCGAGCGTGGGGGTGGTGGCCATGGTGATCTGTTGGCTGGTGCTGCTGGTCAGGGTGTAGGCGGTGTTGGCGGCGACGGCGCTGGAGCTTCCGCCGATGCCGTTGCGGGTGTCGACCAGGCGGGTGGGGTTGACGGTGTGGAATGTCTGGCCGGTGGTGCTGGTGGTGTAGTAGCCGGAGATGTCGGCCAGGACTGCGGTGGCGTTGCCGTGGACGGAGATGGTGATGGTCCCGGAGGGGCCGATGGGCACGTCGCCCGAGAGTGAGGCGATGGCGTTGCCGTTGTTGAAACTGAGGCTGGTGCCGGCGGTGGGGACGTGTCCGGTGGCGTAGGCCTGGAGGTAGCCGGTGCCGGCGGCGTTGGCGGCGGCGAGGTTGACGGCGACGGCGGTGGCGTTGCTGGGGACGCCGTTGACGCCGGTGATCTGCAGGGTGAAGTCGGTGCCGGCGGCCACGGTGCCGGTGCTGGTCAGGCTGGTGTGGGCGACGCTGGAGCGGGTGTCCAGGGCGCGCACCGCGCTGGACAGCGGCGTATAGGTCTGGTCTCCGGTGAGAGCGGGATCGCTGCCTGGCCAACATCTTGCGGACCGACATCAAGGCCCACCGCCCGCTGCCCGCCGACAGCGAGCTCGGCCAGGCCGTGGCCGTGCTCGCCCGCGCCCACCAGGACGCGATCTGGGACAAGGGCCAACTCGTCAACCGACTCCGCTCCCACCTGCGCGAATACTTCCCGGCTGCCCTGCTGGCCTTCCACGGCAGCGGCAAGCTCGGCCTCGACTCCGCGTATGCACGTGCGATCCTCACCTCCGCGCCGACCCCGGCCGCAGCCGCCAAGCTCACCCGCGGCCAGCTCCGCGCACTGCTCAACCGGGCGGGCCGGCTCCGCCGCTCAGTCGACGAGGAAGTCGAGCGTCTGCGGGAACTGTTCCGCTCGCAGCAGATGCGCCAACTGCCGCTGGTTGAAAAGGCGATGGGAAACCAGACCACGGCCCTGCTGCGGCAGCCCGATGCCGCCTGCACGAGCGGCGACGTCCTCTCCAACGCCACCGAGGAGGCGTTCCTGTCCCACCCGGATGCACAGATCATCACCAGCTTGCCGGGCCTGTCGGTCATGTCCGGCGCACGCGTGCTCGCAGAGATCGGCGACGACCCCACCCGGTTCGCCGACGCCAGAGCTGTCAAGGCATACGCCGGCGCCGCGCCGGTAACGCGCGCCTCGGGCCGCAGCCACATCGTGGTGGCCCGGACCGTCAAGAACAGGCGCCTGGCCGCCGTGGGCTACATGTGGGCGTTCGCGGCGCTGCGCTCCTCCGAGCCACGTGCCCACTACGACCGCCGACGGAACGGCGGCGAACGCCATACCCCGGCCCTCCGGAATCTGTTCAACAAGCTCCTCGGCTGCCTCTACCACTGCCTCCGGAACCGCACTCTCTACGACGCCGAAAAGGCATTCCCGGAGCGTCTCACCCTCGCCGCATGACCGCCGAACTTGACCCACCAACGACATGAGATGTCTCGTCCACCCCGCCCAGACGCCGCTGACGCTTCTTGACCAGCTGCGGCTCGAACGACCCGGCCCTATCCCGCGGCACCGCGATCTCGACCGGCCCCGACTCGGTGATCACCGTCTTGGAGCGGTGCCCGTTGCGGTAGTTGTCCCAGCCACCCTCGGCCCGCTCACCGGGCTCGTGCCCGAGATGATCGGTGAGTCCGCCCTCCAGTGCGGACTCCAGCACCCGCTTCGTCAGCAGCTGCAGCAGGCCGCCCTCCCCGGTGAGCTTCACCCCGCCGGCCTGAGCCCGGGCAACCAACTCGGCGACCAGCCCGTCATCCACGGCGCTCGTCCCGCTCACAGCGGCCTTCCCGGCCTCGGTGTCACTCGTCACGTCAGTCATCAACTGTCGCTTCCAGCTCGGGAGTTACACCACTCACCGTACAGACCCGCGCCCCGGTGACCTTCGAAGCCGTCGCGCGAGCCGCGGAGGTCTCCCGATCCTGGCTCTACACCCAACCCGACCTCCGCGCCGAGATCGAACGGCTGCGAGCCCTCGACCGCCGCCCGCTGCCGACGCAGGGGCCCCCACGACAACGTGGCAGCGACGCCTCGCTCGCCCAACGACTGGAGATCGCCCTGGCCCGCAACCGAGACCTCACCCAGGACAACCAGCGGCTCCGCCGCCAACTCGCCCACGCACTCGGGCAACTCCGAGCCGCTGGCCTCCCCGTCCTCGAAGAAGCGACCGCACCACGACACACTTCCTCACGATCGGCCCCTGCTGACGCCACTCACGAACGACAGCTCTGTCTCGTCACCGACACCGTCCTCAACGAGACGGAGCAGGTCACAGCCCTACACAAGCGATCAGCTCGAGATAAGCAAGGGCCGCCGCTACGGCACGCTGCTGGTCGACGCCGAGACCCGGCTGCCGATTGAGGTATGGGACACCCGAGAGGCCGAACCGCTCATCCGCTGGCTGCATGCGCACCCAGGAATCGAGGCCGTCTGCCGCGACGGCTCGGCAACCTTCCGTGGCGCGATCAGCTCCGGTGCCCCGGCAGCCGTCCAGGTCAGCGACCGCTTCCACCTGTGGCAGGGACTCGGACGCAAGGTCTACGAGGTGGTCGCCGCCCACCGGGACTGCCTGCCCGATCCCGGCCCCGAGGCGTCCGCGCCCCGAACTCCGGGCGGGCTCGCCGCCGCCCGCGCCCGCCGCCTCCACACCGCGGTGCACGAGCTGCTGGAGCAGGGGATGGCGCTGCGCGCCATCGCCCGCCACCTGGACCTGGACCGCAACGCGGTGCGCCGCTATGCCCGCGCCGCGACCTGGCAGCAGGCCGCCCCCAGCTGGCCACAGCGGGCCAGCATCCTCGCACCCTACCAGGGATACCTGCACCGTCGATGGGCGGAGGGCGAGCACAACATCGCCGCGCTGTTCCGGGAGGTCGCCGAGCGCGGCTTTTCCGGCAGCGAGGCCACGGTCCGCCTCTATGCGGCATCCCACCGGGAGGCCCTGGACGCGGGTCTGCCCCCGCCCGGGCCGGACCGGAGCGCCTTCGAGGTCTCCCGGCTGCTGATGACCAGACCGCAACGCCTCGATGAGGACCAGCGCACCTTCGTCAAGCAACTCGTGGCGCGCTGCCCGGAGCTGGACACCCTCTACGACCGCATCCAGTCCTTCGCAGCCGTCTTCGCCAAGAAGCGCACCAGCCTGCTCGACCGCTGGATCACGCAGGTCAAGAAGAACGGGATCTCCCAACTGGCCAGCTATGCCAACGGACTCCTCAACGACCTCGACGCGGTACGGGCCGGCGTGGCCCTGCCGCACAACTCCGGCGTGGCGGAAGGCCGGGTCACCGACCTGAAACTGATCAAGCGCCAGATGGCAGGCCGAGCCGGCATCCAGCTGCTACGCAAGCGCGTCATCCTCGTCGCCCATTCCCGTCGCGCCCTCCGCCCCCACGACGATCTGTGGATGATCAACGGCTACGAAAATCTTGTATGAGCCAAGAGCCGCACCCATCTCCGATCCCGTCAACGACAGAACCAGAGCCTTCCTCCGCCATGTCCAGGGTCCTTCACGAACTGCGGGGCCGCGACAGTAAGGACTCCGTCATGTCCGACGGATACCGGCGCGCCCGATCGGGATGATCTACCGCGTCGCCGTACACGCGCGCGAGGCAATTGGACGATGGAGCCGCCGAGTTGAAGTGCCTGGCGACTGGGGCGGAAGACTGCGGCAATGGGACCATTTGTCCTTCGCAATCACGATGGATCCGGGACCAGGGCAGCGCCCGCGCCAGGCAGCAGCCAGATCCCCGCGAGCGCGGCGTACGATGCCGACGTAGAAGGCGGTGACGGTTTGCCGGGCCGGTCCGCACGGAGGGGGAGAGCTGCTCCGAGGCCGTGGGGTGAGGCCCGGCGTTGATCATATCCGCGAGGCTCTGGCCTCCGCCTCAGTGCTACGGACCTGACGAGGCGCCCCCTCGTGAGGGGGCGCCTCATTCATGTTGCTCTCCGAGCCTGCCCCTGGTGAACCGTAAGGATGTGCGGTCCGGCTCAGAAGCTGTTGTCTTTTCGATCTTGAGAGATGCGCGTCGAACGGGAGTCCCGATCGGGTGGTCGCGGGGCGCTGGGCGCATACGAACAGGGCCTCCTGAACAACTCGTTGGTGTCGAATCACCGAGCAGCAGGAGGCCCCGGTGCAGCAGTGTTGCGTGCCGATGGCCGGGCAGTCCAGCGCGGTCACCTGGGAGTGTGACTGCCTGGCTCACCGGTTCGGAAACGCCGCCGACAACCCGATGCGTGAGCGGCGGTATCCGACGGACATGACGGACGCGGAGTGGGCCCGGGTCCTGCCGCTGCTGCCGGTGCCGGGCTGGATGCGCGGCCGGGGCGGCCGGCCGGAGGCGTACTGCCACCGGGCCATGCTCGATGCGATCCGGTATCTCGTGGACAACGGGATCAAGTGGCGGGCGATGCCCGTCGACTTCCCGCCGTGGGACCGCATCTACGCATTCTTCCGCCGCTGGCGCGACCACGGCCTGGTCAAGGAGTTCCACGACCGGTTGCGTGCGAGGGTCCGCGAGGAGCTGGGGCGGGATGCGGAGCCGACGGCCGGGGTGATCGACTCGCAGTCCGTCAAGGCGGACGCCGTCGTCGGCGGGGACAGCCGGGGCTTCGACGGCGGCAAACTGATCAACGGCCGCAAGCGGCACGTTGTGGTCGACACGCTCGGCCTGCTGCTGGGCGTGGTGGTCACCGCCGCGGACACCGGCGACCGCATCGC
>NZ_JBIWOE010000060.1:0-42097 GCF_044767585.1 Streptomyces sp. NPDC101225 | reverse complement strand
CAGCCCGCCCCCTTGCGCATACCGCATGAAGACGTCGTACCGCAGGGATCACGACCCGTCACCACAGCCCGGACATCACCGATTCAACCTGAGTAGTAGTGAAGTCGGCCGGGGGCGCGGTTCCGGTCTTTCGACCAGCCCGTTTCCCCCGGCCGCTTCCCGCACCCGCCGTGCGACTTTCACCGCAACGGGCGCTCCACAAGTCCCGTTCAAGAATCCGGGGTTATTCCTCATCCCGTGGTCGGCCACGGAGTTGGAATCACTGTTCCCCGATACCGGTAGCGCGTTGTGCTGACCTTCGCGGGATTGAACAGCATTCTGTCCTCTGTGCCCGGCCACCAGCCACCGCCGCAGAAGCGGCGGCGCAGGTCCTTCACGGTGATCCGGCGGTGCTTCCTGAACAACCATTTCATAACCCGGCCCCACGCATAAGAGCTCAGGTACTTGAAAGTCACGCTGGACACCCCGGGCCGGAAGTAGGCGCACCAGCCCCGCAGGATCCAGTTGAGCTGGATCAGCAGGGCGCCGAGCGGCTGGCCCGTATCCATTCCCCGGCATACCGTTTTCACTTTGCCCGTCACGGCCTTGACGGCCTTGCGTGACGGATAGGTGTAGACGTAATGCCGGTCTGTGCCTCGCTTGCGATGACGCTGGATGCGCCACCCCAAGAAGTCGAGGCCATCGTCGATGTGGGTGATCAAGGTCTTCTCCGGCGACAGCCGCAGTCCCATCGTCGACAGGACAGCGGCGGCTTGTTCCCGCAGCTCCTCGGCGTCGGCGCGGGTCCCCGAGACCATCAGACACCAATCGTCCGCGTAGCGGGCGAGTCTGTAGTTCGGTAGCCCCAGAGCCTTCCGCCGTGCCCGTTGATAAGGCTTCGTAGCGGGCCCGCCCGGCGCCTGGGCGATGTACTCGTCCAGGACCGAGAGAGCCACGTTACTGAGCAGCGGCGACAAAATTGATCCTTGTGGAGTACCAGAGTTGTTCTCCCGCAGCACGCGATCCTCGCCGAGGATGCCTGCCTTGAGGAATGCCTTCACCAAGCTCAGTACACGCTTGTCTGCGATGCGAGCACGCACCCGACCCAATAGAGCGGGATGCGAGATTTCATCGAAACAGGCTTTGATGTCGCCCTCAACGATCCATTCATAGGACTTGGACGTGAGGAAGCGCACCTCTGCCACCGCGTCGTGAGCCCGGCGGTTCGGGCGGAACCCGTAGGAACACGGGAGGAAATCCGTCTCGAAAATCGGCTCCAACACCAGTTTCAGGGATGCCTGCACCACCCGGTCGGACACCGTATTGACACCCAGACGGCGCAGTTTCCCGCCCGCCTTGGGAATCATCCGCTCTCGAACCGGAAGTGGACGGAAACTGCGGTCCCTCAACGATTCCCGCAGCCTGTCGAGGAAGTTCTCGACGCCCGTCGTCAGCGCGATGGAACGGGCAGTGCGCCCGTCCACCCCGGCTGTCCTGGCACCCTTGTTCCCCTTCACCCGGTCCCACGCGACCAACAAGAACGCGGGATCGGCGACGAGGTTGTGAGGTCGGCCCGGGGCGCCCTGCTGGTTTTGCCGCCAGTGGGTTTCCCCGGACCGCCTCCCGCACCCGGCGTGCCCGTCTCCGGGCACCGGGCGCTCCACAAGTCCCATGGAGGTCCGGACAGTTCAGATCGTGCTCGCCCACGGCGTGGGGATCGCTGTCCCCCGGTAGCGGTAGCGGGTGGTCCGCATCCGCCCGGGGTCGAACAGCGCCGTATCACCATCTGACGGCCACCACTGGCCCTGGCAATACCGGCGGCGCACCTGCTTCCAATTCGCACGCGGGTGTTTTCGGTGCAGCCAACCCATGACCCTGCGCCAGGTAAACGCGCGCAGGAAGTGGAAGGTCGCACTCGAAACCCCGGGCTGAAAGTAGACGCACCAGCCCCGCAGCACAGAATTGAGATAGCGCAGCAGGACTTCGAACGGCTGGTTCTTGTCCAATCGGCTGGCCGCCCTCACTTTTCCCGTGACGGATTTGACCGCCTTCTTGCTCGGGTAGGTGTAGACGTAGCGCTTCGCCGTGCCTTGCTTTCGGTGGCGTTGGATGCGCCAGCCGAGAAAGTCAAAGCCCTCGTCGATGTGCACCAGCGTGGTTTTCTCTTCTGAGAGGCGTAGGCCCATCGTGGAGAGAACTTCGGCTGCTTCGTCGCGTATCGCCTCGGCATCAGCCCTACCACCTCGAACCAGAGCGACCCAGTCGTCAGCGTAGCGGATAAACCGAAAGGATGGCTCTCCTCGACGCTGTTCCCGAGTCATTCTTCTCTGATCCCGATGGCGTCGAGCAAAATGCTCATCGAGTACCGATAACGCGATATTGGAGAGCAAAGGTGACAGAATTCCACCCTGTGGCGCCCCTGTGCGTGATTCCTTGAATAGCCCCTCTTTGTTGAGGATTCCAGCCTTCAGAAACCCCTTGACCAGCATCAGGACGCGCTTGTCGGAGACCCGTTGCCGCACTCGATCCATGAGTGCAGAATGCGAGATCTCGTCAAAGCATGCCGCGATATCGCCCTCCACGACCCACTCGTAACGGTGAGGCGGACTGGCGAATGTGCGGATCTCAGCGATCGCGTCATGAGCTCGCCGATTTGGTCGAAAGCCATACGAGCACGGCTCGAAGTCCGCCTCGAAAATAGGCTCCAGCGCCAATTTCAGCGCAGCCTGAACAACGCGATCACGCACGGTAGGAATGCCTAGACGGCGCAGTTTCCTTCCGCCCGCTTTCGGAATCATCCGCTCGCGGACGGGTAGTGGACGAAACTGCTGCGCCTTCAAATCTTCGCGGACTTCGGCCAGGAACTCGCCGATACCTTGCCGCTCGATATAGTAGGAACTCTTCCCGTCAACCCCTGCTGATCGTGCACCCTTGTTTTCCCGAACCCGCTCCCATGCAATCAGGAGGAATGCGGGATCATGGACGAGGTTGAACAAATCATGAAACTGCCTGTCTGAATCGTCGGTCGCCCAACGGTGCAGCTTGGTCTGGATCTCCCGTACCCTGCGCTCCGCGCCGAAAGACGTGAGCGGTGGTGCGTCGGTATTCACCGGCGTCCTCCGGGCATTCCAACATCCGCCCTGCTGACTTGCTGGCCCCCTTCGCCATGTACGCGCTTCTCGCGCGCTCGGACTACTACGGGGCCTCCGCCCCACCCTGCGGCCGACAGCCGACGACGGGCCTGCCCTTCGATGTCCTGGATGGAGCATCGTGAGGGCAGCCGCAGGTGGTTCCCACGTTCACCACCAACCGTTCGACGAGGGAGGTGCCCAGCTATACCCCGGCAGCCTCGCCACGAGTACGCCGCAGGCTTTCCTCGTGGCCTCCCCACCGGCCTTTCCATGCCGGCTTCGGAGTCACCCGCCGCGTGATCATGGCAGGTGTGCGCTGCGGACCGGCCCATATCCACCAGGTTGGAGCCGGCTCGACGCTTACGGAGCTTCACGCGCTGGTTCCTCTCGTACACCTTCTCGTCTTGCTTGCCGGACCCGCCCCGTCTGGTAGTTCCGGAGCGTCCCGGCGTTGTCAGGACTGCTTTCCGCCCCTCCCGGCGACTCCCGGGTCAGGCTGTCCTCAGCTTCGCGGCCTTGCTGCGACAAGGCCACGGCGGCGGTCTTTCACCGCCGCACGGTCAAGCAGCGCCTCGTGGCGCACGAACAGATCATCGAACCTGCGATGAGGATCATCACCGGCCCAACGGTGCAGCTTCGTCTGGATCTCCAGTACCCGGCGCTCCGCCTTCATGAAGGCGTACTCCAGATCGTCGGTATTCACCAACGACACCTCCTGGCCTTCCAGTTCGACCGCTGCGGACTTGCTGGCCCCCTTCGCCATGCACGTGCCTCTCGCACGCTCGGACTACTACGGGGCCTCCGCCCCATCCCACGGCCAGCAGTCGGCAACGGACCTGCCCACCACCGGGCTGGACGCCCGGTGGGAGGGCGACCGCGGATGGTTCCCACGTTCACCAGGAATCGATCGATGAGGGAGGTGTCCGCCTTTACTCCGACAGCATCGCCACGCCTACGCCGCAGGCATTCACCGTGGCCTCCCCACCGGACCCGTCCAACCGGCTTCGGAGTTGACCGTCCCGCCTCAGCAGGACGACCGCGCGCTGCACACCGGCCCGTATCCATCAGATTTGAGCCGGCACTGGCCTTACGGAGCGTCAGACAGCGGTTCCTCACGTACACCTTCTCATCACTGCTTGCCGGACCCGGGCCGTCTGACAGTGCCGACCCGTCCCGTACATTGTCGGAGGCTGCTCCCGCCCTCCCCGGCGTTCCCCGGCTCGGACTGCCTCCCAGCTTCACCGGCCATCTGCGACTGACCAGCGGCGGGGTCCTTTCACCCCCGCTCGATTCCAAGCGCCTCGTGGCGCACGGCGGGTTTCCAGTAGTCGCTGGTGGCCTCCATGACCACCCGGGTCACCCCCAGGCACTTGAGGTGATCGGCCATGCCCAGCAGTGAACGCGTCATCGTCGGGTACGTCTGCACCTCCTGCATCCGCCGCCCTCGACGCTCTTCGTGCGGGATGCGTGCGCAGCACACCAGGAAGCTCTTGCCGATGTCCAGCGCCGCGACCCGCTCGATGATCTCCTCGTGGTCCTGTGTCTCCTGTAACACCCGGCACCTCCCCTTGCGATCGAGGGTGAACAGGCGGCTGCCCGCAGGAGCCGTATGGGAAGAAGCGGACTCTAATCCGCGTGCTCGAAGCCACACTGAAGCTCCCGATGCACGGCTCCCAGCGCCCGGCTAGACGACGGCCTCGACGACCATAGGGTTTCCGGCGTCAGCGGGCAGCCACACCCGATTTTCAGCCCGGAACGGGCGTCCCCGCAGGGATATCTGGGGCTAGACGCATTCCTTCGCGCGGAGGGCTACCCACCCGACCTCAAACCACTGATGACAGATGTCTTGTAAGAGCTCGTAACACGATCTTGTTGAGGTTTCCTGGGCGGGCGTGTCCGATGTGATGAATCGGCCGTTCGTGTAGGTGTGAGCGCTCGGCCGTGGATCGTGGATGACGACTTGTGGATGCTCATCGAGCCGCTGCTGCCGCCCTGGCCCAAGAAGGCGCCGGGGCCGCGGCCGGTGGCAGACCCCCTGTGTCTGCAGGGCATCCTGTACGTCCTGGTCAACGACATAGCCTGGCAACTCCTGCCCTTAGAACTGGGGTTCGGCTCGGGGCAGACCTGCTGGCGGCGCCTGGAGCGGTGGCAGCAGGCCGGAGTCTTCGACCAGCTGCACCAGATCCTGCTCGCCGAACTGAACGCGGCCGGCGAAATCGACTGGTCCCGAGCGTGCGTGGACGGCTCCCACATCCGCGCGAAAAAGGGGGAGCCGACACCGGTCCGTCGCCGGTCGACCGCCGGAAGACGGGCAGCAAACACCACCTGATCTGCGACGGCAAGGGAACTCCGTTCAAGGTCGTCACCACTGCGGCCAACGTCAACGACGTCACCCAGACCCTCGCGCTCGTCGACGGCATCCCGTCCGTGGCCGGACGGCCCGGCCGCCCGCGCCGCCGCCCCGACTCGCTGCTCGGCAACAAGGGCTACGACTCCGACCCCAACCGGCGTGAGCTGCGCAAGCGGCGGATCCTGCCGGTCATCTCCCGCAAGGGCGCCCCGAACATCAAGGGCCTGGGCAAGCTCCGCTACGTCGTCGAGCAGACCTTCGCCCTGCTCCACCAGTTCAAACGCCTCGCCGTCCGCTGGGAACGCCGCACCGAACTCCACGACGCGTTCGTCTCGCTGGCCTGCAGCCTGATCTGCTGGAGACGCCTCAAGAAGCGCCGATCATGATCGTGTTACGAGCTCTTAGGGCCATCTCGGCAGGCATCGGCGTCATCACAGCGGTGATCGGGCCCTGCGCATCGCGCGGACCGCGAACAAGGCCGCATTCACTTCAAACCTAGCCGCAGACCGAGCCAACGCAACAGCCGAGGCTGTAGGCCAGGTTGAGCGGGCCCGATGGCATCACGAAATGACCCCACAGTTCGATGTGACGATCACGCGACTCGGGCCTGGCAGTGACCGGCCGAGCCTGATGCTGACGTTTGAGGCTCCGCTGGCGCTGGAGGGCCTGGACGAGGACGAGCTTGAGATCCGAGACGATGGTTACACCCACGGTGTTGGCCGCGCCGACGATGCCTACCGTGCCCCCGGGCGGGCGATGGAGAGTGTTGCGCTGTCTCCACGTCTCGCGGTCCGAGGTGTGAGGCCGCCACGGCTCGACCGTCGGGACCTGATCAGCTCGTGACGCGGGGCGCGGCGTCCGTGCGCGTGCGGACGGTGTCGTCCAGGGAGGCGAGCAGACGCAGACGTTCTTCCGAGTCGCTGCCGGGAACGGCGTGGTAGGCGACCAGAGTCTGTCCCTCGGCACCGGGGATCAGCAGTTTCTCGTAGCCCAGTTCCAGCGGTCCGACCTGGGGGTGTCGCAGCAGGCTCGTACCGGTGGCCTTGTGCTTGACGTCCTGACGTGCCCAGAGCTTGCGGAAGCGTTCACTGCGTACGGAGAGTTCGCCCACGATCTCGACGAGGCGCGGGTCGTCGACGTCCGGGCCGGCGACGGACCGCAGGTAGGGCACGACCCGGGCGGTCATCTCCTCCCAGTCGGTGTGCAGCGCGCGCAGTTCCGGTTCCAGGAACGCGGCGAGGACGCTGTTGTGGCCCGGTGCGTTGAACGGTGACAGCGCGACGGCGAGGCGGTTGGCGGCGAGCACGTCCATGTAGGTGCCGTGGACGTACGCCGGGGTCAGCGGCCATGTGTCGATCAGGGCACGGATGCCGTCGCTGACCTTCTCCGGTCTGCGTGCGCGTTTGCGACGGGCGCGGTGAGAGGTGGCCAGCTGGAACAGGTAGGCGGTGGCCTCCTCGTCCAACTGCAACGCGTGGGCGATGCTGCGGAGGACCTGTTCGGAGGGGTGCCGGTCGCGGCCCTGCTCCAGTCGCACGTAGTAGTCGGAGCTGACACCGGCGAGGAAAGCGACCTCTTCCCGGCGCAGGCCCGGGACGCGCCGGTTGCCCGTATCCGGAATGCCCACGGCGACGGGCTGGACGAGTTCCCTGCGGGCGCGCAGGTACTGGGCCAGGGGTCCTGGGTCGCCGACGGCTGTCATGCCTTCCAGGGTAGGCATGACCCGCCCGGTCCGGGTGGCCCTGCGAGTCCTAGTCTCAGGCGGTCCTGGGCGGTCCGCGGCTGGTGCCGCACCGTGGACGGAGCACGCCGCAACCGGCACACACGGGTGAGTGCCTCCCGTCACCCGCCGGGGCTCGCGGACGTTTGCCCTCGACGTGCTCGTCCGTACCGGCAACGTGCCGGTCCAGCCGTGCTTCCGTAATCGCGTCCCGACCGAGGAACACCAATGTCGCAGCTCTTCCGCAGTCCCTTCGACCGCCACTCGACCGCTTCGGAGGTGATCGACGGCGTCGACCTCTCCGGCAGGCGTGCCGTGATCACCGGCGCCGCTTCCGGTATCGGAGTGGAGACCACCCGTGCGCTGGCTGCCGCCGGTGCGGACGTCACCCTCGCGGTCCGGCGTCCCGACGCCGGAGAGCGGGTTGCGGCCGACCTACGTGCCCGGACCGGCAACGACGCCATCCATGTCGCCCAGGTGGACCTGGCGGACCTGGCTTCGGTGAACGCGTTCACCGAAGCCTGGGGTGGCCCCCTGCACATCCTGGTCAACAATGCCGGGATCATGATGCTCCCCGAGCTGGAGCGGGGCACGCGCGGTCACGAGCAGCAGTTCGCCACGAACTACCTGGGGCATTTCGCCCTGGTCCTGGGCCTGCACGGCGCACTCGCCGACGCCGAAGGCGCGCGCGTGGTGACCGTGTCCTCCATGGGGCATCTGTTCTCCCCGGTCGTCTTCGACGACCTCGACTACCGCTTCCGGCCCTACGACCCGCTGGGTGCCTACGGCCAGTCAAAGACCGCCGAGGTCCTCCTGACCGTCGAGGCGGACCGGCGCTGGTCCAGCGAGGGCATCAGGGCGAACGCGCTGCACCCCGGGGCGATCGCCACCAACCTCCAGCGGCACACCGGTGGCCTGAAGACCCCCGAGCCCTACCGCAAGACGATCGAACAGGGTGCGGCGACCTCCGTCTTCCTCGCCGCCTCCCCGCTGGTCGAGGGCATCGGCGGCCGCTACTTCGAGGACGTCGGCGAAGCACCGCGGGTCACCTCGCGGCCCACGGAATTCGGCGTGCCCGGGGTGGCGCCCTACGCACTCAACGCCGCGAACGCCGAGCGTCTGTGGGACGTCGGCACCACGATCCTGCGCTGACCACGGCCAGGGGACGCGAAGAGATCACGAGGAGGCGGACACATGAGGAACATCAAGAGAGTCGGTTTCATCGGGCTCGGCGACCAGGGCGGGCCCATGGCCGAGGCGATAGGTGAACAGGGATTCGAACTCCACGTATGGGCGCGGCGGCCCGCGTCGCTGTCCGCCGTGGCAGCGGTGCCGCACGTGGCACACGACACCGTGGCGGGGCTCGCGGCGTCCGCGGAGCTGATCGCGCTCTGCCTCCGTGACGACACAGACATCTGGAGCCTGCTCGACGAGCAGGATCTTCTGGCGGACATCACCTCGGGCACGATCATCGTCAACCACGGCACGGGTGACCCCAAAGAGGCCGAGCGGATCGGCGCGCACACCGCCGAGGCGGGCGCGGTCTATCTCGACGCACCGGTCAGCGGCGGAGGTCCGGGCGCCCGCGCCCGGACCTTGACCACGTTCGTCGGCGGGCCCGCCGACGCCTTCGAAGCCGCACGCCCGGTGTTCGCGACCTTCAGCGACACCGTGCGGCTGATGGGACCGGTCGGAGGCGGACAGCTCACCAAGCTGTTCAACAACGCGCTGACCATCACCAACATGAAGAACGCCGAAGACGTCCTCACCCTGGCCGAGCAGGTCGGTCTCGATCTGCTCCCGCTAATCGAGATCATCGGCGCGAGCAGCGGCGGCAGCGCGGCACTGCGAGCCCTCGGTACGGACATCACTCCCGAACTCGCCGAACACCTCCGTCCGCTGATGCACAAGGACATGCACCACTTCGCGCAGGCCGTACGCGACCGCGGCGCACATCCCGAAGAGGTCCTCGCACGGGGTGTGTCCGGCGCGTCCGGTCTGGTCCAGGCCGCCCACCTGGTCGCCCGCAGCAGGACCTGAGCCCTCCCCGGGGGACCGAGCGCGGCAAGTCCCCGACTGCCCGAGGGGCACGGAGCCGAAGAAGAGTCGGCGTGGCCCTCGGGTCAGGCTCGGCCCGAGGGCGCCGCTACATGGCCGCCAGCGCGCCGTCCACGCGCAGGACGGTGCCGCTGACAAAGCGGGAGGCGTCCGAAGCGAGGTACAGCACGGCCTCGGCGATGTCGCCCGGTTCAGCGATCTTGCCTGCCGGGATGAAGGACGACAGGCGCTCGATGTAGCCGGGGTTCTCGGCTTCGAGCTTCTCGACGAGTGCGGTGCGGACCGGGGCGGGCGCGACGGCGTTGATCCGCACGCCGGTCTTGGCATAGTCGACCGCTGCGGCCTTCGTGAGCCCGATGACGCCGTGCTTGGCGGCGATGTAGTGGCCCTGTTCGGGGATCGCGCCGAGACCCAGGACCGAGCTGGTGTTGATGATCGAGCCGGAGCCCTGGGCCACGAGCACCTTCAGTTCGGCTTGCAGGCAGTTGAAGACGCCGGTGAGGTTCACAGCGACGACCCGCGCCCAGTCGTCGGGGTCGAGATCGGCCAGCAGGCCGACCTGGCCCGAGATGCCCGCGTTGTTGTGAGCGATGTCGAGCCGTCCGTGGCGGCGTACCGTCTCGTCCACGAGATTCTGTACGGACGCCTGGTCGGCCACGTCGGTCCTGATGAAACCGGCGCCGTCCCCGATGATGTCCACGGTCTCCTGACCGGTCCCCTCGGACACGTCCGAGACGACGACCGTCGCTCCCGCGCCCGCCAGTGTGACGGCCACCGCGCGGCCGATGCCACTGCCGGCGCCGGTGACGATCGCGACCTTTCCTTCGAGCAACTTGCTCATGGTGTTCCTCACTCCTGAGTTGGTTGTCAGACGGCGGCTTGTGCGCGCTTGGCAAGCGTTTCGATCGCGTCGATGACCTCAGCCCCGCGTTCGTGGTGCACCCAGTGGCCGGCATCGACAACGCGGTGATCGAGGTCGGTGCACTGGGCCCGCATCGGTTCGGCGAGGCGGGAGTACGCGGTGTCGTTGACGTAGTCCCACCGGCCGCTGACGAACAGCGTCGGCATGGTCATCCGCCGCACACCTGCCGATTCGACGAAGTCGCGGTTGTCGCTGTCGTTCATGTACAGCGAGTTGATCCCGAAGAACCCGGTGCGCTCGTAGGCCTCGGTCATGTGATCCACATAGGACTGGTCGATCACTGCTTCGTCGAGTGGCAGTCGCGGCGCCGGACCGCCGTCGAACCAGCCGCCGCGTCGGCGCACGGTCGCGGTGAGGAAGGGCTCGTCCTGTCTGCCTGCTTCCCCGGCGCGCATCACCGTGGTGAAGAACGCCGGGACGTCCCCCTCGAAGTGCTTCTGCGCCGCCGCGAAGTTCTCGTGGTAGAAGGCGATGTAGTCGATCTGGCCGACCGGGTACTCGGCCTCCGCGTACACGTCCCTCCGTACGAAGGAAGCCATCCGCTTATAGCCGTACTCCAGGGTGTCGTACGGAGTGCTGAGTGAACCAGCGGCCACGAACCGTTCCGGGTGGTGCCGCGCGGTCGTCCACACTACGGGCGCGCCCCAGTCCTGACCGATCCACGTGGCGTGCTCGACACCGAGTGCGTCGAGCAGTCCGACGCTGTCGGCGACCAGGTGGCGCAGGGCGTAGTCCTCGTGCCGTTGGTAAACGGTCGATCCGCCGCAACCACGCAGATCCGGGGCGATCACGCGGTAGCCGCGGCTACCGAGAGCCTTGAGGTGATGGCGCCAGGCCCAGGACGTCTCAGGCCAGCCATGCACGAGCACGATCACATCGCCGTACTCGGGCCCGCTCTCAAGGTAGGCCGTCACATGCTGTCCCACCTGCACCGCACCTGGCCGGATCGTGGCACTCACCGCACCGACTCCGTCGCTGGACGTCTTTCCGCCATGGAAACTCCTTTGTCTCGGGCCGGAGCGGCCTCACTGGCTGCGGGGGAGCATATGTGGAGTGGATCGGAAATCACAACCCATCAGCACGATTACTTATCGGGAGCTGAGGAATGAACAGCGACCCGCCGTCGGGCGCGCCAGGCATGTCGACGGCAGGCAGGTTGGCCGGGCGGGGAGCGACACCCTGGCGCCTAGGGCCTGCCACCGGCGGGCGCTTTTGAGGTGATCTGCCGTCAGTCAGTGACAGCCGACTCGTTCGAAACGCCACCCTGGAGGATTAGGCGAACTCCCGGTGGAGACCCTGGAGACGGCGCCGTAGAGACCTCCGATCAACATGGCTCCGGCCTTGCGGGTTCAGATGGCGTTGCCGATGACGCGGAGCAGTTCGAGCTTGTCATGGCTCTCGCTGCCGGGTACGGCGGTGATCACCAACAGGCTCTGGGACTGGTCGGGGTCGACCAGAGTCTGGCCCTGGATCTCCATCGGCCCGACCCGAGGGTGCAGGATGCGCTTGGGCTCGTAGTACGGGCCCACCACGACGTGCTGGTCCCACAGGCCAGCGAACTCCTCGCTGGCCAACAGCAGTTCGCCGACCAGTGTGGCCGCGCGGGATGCCTTGCCTTGGCGGGTGTACGCCATGCGTACAGTGCCCACGATGCACCTACTGTGCCGAGCGTGGTCCTCCACGGGATACAGCCGTCGTGCGTCCGGGTCGGTGAACCAGCGATACGCCTTGCTGCGGGCCAGGCCAATGTGGACGGTCTCGTCTCCGAAGAGGGCAACCGCCGGCCTGGTCTGTCGCAACGTTTCGGTGAGGTCGTTCATCACCAGCGCCGGGGTGTCTTCGAGCTTGTCGAGGATACGCATCATGCCGGGATTGACATGGTCACCACGTGTCGCCCTCGGCGGAACGGCGTAGCCGGCGAGCCGGAAGAGGTGATCGCGCTCCTCGAGTGACAGCCGCAGACCTCTTGCCAGCGAGGTGAGCATCGATTCCGACGGCACGGGGCCTTGAGGCTGTTCGAGACGCGTGTAGTAGTCGGCCGACATGTCGCACAGGACGGCGACTTCCTCGCGCCGCAGACCCGGCGTGCGCCGACGGGAGCCCCGAGGCATTCCGGCGTCCTCAGGACGCAAGGCTGCGCGCCGGGCTCGGAGGAAGGCGGCGAGGCCAGAGCGGTCCATGCCGCCATTCTCACAGTCGGTCACCGGCCCATCCATGGCACGGGATGACATGGAAGAAGGCGGCATGGATGCCCAGTGATGCGCGGGCGACGGTGGCCGTATGACATCAACCGTAATCACTCAGATCCCCGCCCCTGCGCACTGGATCGACGGCCGACCGGTGCCGGGCGACTCCGGCGACATCGAGGTCATCGACCCGGCCACCGGCCGAAGCTTCGCCGCCGTGCCAGCGGGTACGGCAGCCGATGTCGACGCGGCTGTGGGGGCCGCCCGGAAGGCCTTCCGGGGCTGGGCCGCCACCGACTTGGCCGAGCGCGTGGCGGTTGTACGCCGTATCGCAGACGAGTTGGATCACCGGTCCCAGGAAATCGCGGCCACCATCACCGCCGAACTCGGCTCACCGATCGCCGAGTCCCGGATCGCGCAAGCAGGCATGCCCGTCGCACTCGCCAGGGCCTTCGCCGACATCGCCGAGGACTTCCCCTGGGAGCAGAGGGTCGGCAACTCGCTGGTCGTCCGGGAACCCCTCGGGGTGGTCGGCGCGATCACCCCGTGGAACTTCCCGCTTAACCAGGTGATGTCGAAGGTGGCTCCCGGGCTGCTCGCCGGGAACACCATGGTCGTCAAGCCGTCCGAGATCACCCCGCTGACCGCGCGGATCCTCGCGGAGGCCGCGGCGACGGCAGGGCTCCCCGACGGAGTGCTCAACATCGTGCACGGTGTGGGCGCCGCGGTCGGTGCGGCGATCACCAGCCATCCCGACGTCGACATGGTCGCCTTCACCGGCTCCACCGCCGTCGGCAAGCACGTCGCGGCCTCCGCCGCCGACACCGTCAAGCGTGTGTCACTGGAACTCGGCGGAAAGTCGGCGAGCGTCATCCTCGAAGACGCGGATCTTCCCACGGCCGTCGCCCAGAGCCTCGCCAGTGCTTGGTTCAACAACGGACAGGTCTGCGCGGCCTGGACCCGTCTGCTCGTCCCCGCCGCACGTCAGAGCGAGGTCCTCGACCTGCTCGTCACCGCGGCCCAGCACTACCACGTCGGCGACCCGACCGACGAAGCCACCCGGCTCGGCCCACTCGTCTCCGAGGCACAGCGAAGGCGCGTCGAAGCCTACGTCGAGCGGGGCATCGCCGACGGCGCCACCCTGGTCATGGGTGGTCCCCACCGCCCTGAAGGCCTCAAGACCGGTGCCTACATCCGGCCTACGATCTTCGCGGACGTCGACCCCGACTCCGTGATCGCCCAGGACGAGATCTTCGGTCCCGTGCTGTCGGTCATCCCGTACGCCGACGAGGAACAGGCCGTGGAAATCGCCAACAACAGCGTCTACGGACTGCACGGAGCCGTCTTCGGCCGCCAGGACCGCGCGCTGGCCGTGGCCCGGCGGCTGCGCACCGGGCAGGTCGACGTCAACGGCGGTCAGTACAACCTGCTGGCGCCCTTCGGGGGCTACAAGCAGTCCGGCAACGGCGGCCGCGAGTTCGGGCGTTTCAGCCTGGAGGAAAACCTGGAGACCAAGGCCATCCAGCTGTGATCCAACCTGGGGTGGAAGGGTCCGGCAGCCGTCGCGCTCTCCTTCCTCCGGTCGTCGAGGACCTTGCTGTCGGCGAACCGGGGGTCATATCGCGACCCGCGGGGTGGTGAGCGGAACGTCGGCCCAGATGGTCTTGCCGGTGGACGTGTGGCGACAGCCCCAGCGCTGGGTGAGCTGAGCGACGATCAGGAGTCCCCGGCCGCCCTCGTCGTAGACACGGGCGCGACGCAGATGAGGAGCGGTGCTGCTGCTGTCGCTCACCTCGCAGATGAGCGAGGTGTCCCGGATGAGGCGGAGCAGCACGGGCGCTTTTCCGTAGCGGAGGGCGTTGGTGACGAGTTCGCTGACCACGAGTTCGATGACGAACTCGTGGTCCGAGAGGTGCCAGGCCGCGAGCTGGTCGCAGACCAGGTCGCGGGCGCGGGCCGCGACGGTCGGGTCGACGGCCAGTTCCCACCCGGCGACCTGGTCGAGGCTCAGCGCATGTGTGTGTGCGAGCAGCAACACGGCGTCGTCGGAGCGGAGGTCGGGCCGTAGAGATTCCAGCGCCCTGTCGCACGCGGCTTCCAGCGAATGCCGCGCACCGGCCAGAACCTCACCGAGCACGGCGCATCCCGCGTCCATGTCGCGGTCCACTCCTCCGACGAGCCCGTCGGTGTAGAAAGCGAGGACGCTGCCCTCCGGCAGTTCGAACTCGGCGACCTCGAACGGCAGTCCACCCACCCCCAGTGGTGGCCCGGCCGGAACATCCAGGAACGTCACCGCTCCGTCCGGCGTGGCGAGGGCTGGTGCGGGATGGCCGGCCCGAGCCATGGAACAACGGCGGGTGACGGGGTCGTACACGGCGTACAGGCAGGTGGCCCCGACCTCACCGCCCGAACTCTCCGGCGGCTGGTGCGGGTCGCTCGGCATGGCCTCGCGATCCAGGCGTAGCACCAGGTCATCGAGTTGAGTGAGCAACTCGTCCGGTGCCAGATCCACGTCCGCCAGGGTGCGGACGGCTGTACAGAGCCGCCCCATGGTCGCCGAGGCCCCGATCCCATGGCCGACCACATCGCCGACGACGAGTGCGACCCGAGCGCTGGACAGCGGGATGACATCGAACCAGTCTCCGCTGATTCCGATACTCGGATCGGCGGGCAGGTAGCGAAAAGCGACCTCGACGGCCGACTGCCGGAGTGCGCGACCGGGCAGCAGACTGCTCTGAAGGGCGAGTGCGACGCGACGTTCACGGGTGTAGCGGCGTGCGTTGTCCATGTACACGGCCGCGCGGGCTGCCAGATCCTCGGCCAGCAGAAGATCTTCCGTGTCGAACGGGTCCACGGAACGGGGGCGGCAGAAGAGCGCCATTCCCAGGGTCGCCCCGCGGGCGCGGAGCGGCACGATCATCACCGAGTGCACGTCCTCGGTGGTGATGAGTCGTGCCTGCGCCAAGCCGTCGGCCGCCGCTCGCGGCTCGGGGGCGGCGTCGGCATGGTGCAGCACGGCGCGGCCGCGGGCCAGGACCCGGGCGAATGACGAATCGTCAGGGTAGGCGTGGATCGCGCCGAGCGGGAGCAGCGCCTCGGGACATTCGGGTACCGGGGACCGTTGCGCCACCCGGCGAACGACCTGTCCGCCGGAGGAGGGGGTCCTCGGCGTCTCTTCGCCGTAGATGACGTGGTCGAAGAGATCGACGGCGACGAAATCAGCGAAGTGCTCCGCCCCCACCTCGGCCATCTCGTCCGCGGTTCGCACCACATCCAGGGTGGTGCCGATCCGGAGCCCCGCTTCGTTCAACACGCCCAGACGCTGGCGGGCCCGGAACTGCTCGGTCGTGTCGATCCCCACGAGTGATACGGCGCAGATGCGTCCCGCGCGATCCCTGACCGGGTAGAGCGACAGCACCGAGGCAGAGGCACGGGCATCGCCCGCCATCCGGAAGTGCACCTCACGAAGGACGACCGCGCCTTCCGCCCACACCTGTCCAACAGCGTCGACGAGACCTTCCAGACCCTTGACCGGTTGTCCGGATGCGATATGGCCGATCGGCAGACCGAGCAGTTCGGACGACGGCTTGCCCAGTGTCTGCGCCATCGCCGCATTGGCCGCGAAACGGATTCCCCGACGGTCGAAGAGCGCCATGGGGAGGGGCACCTGTTCCAGAGCCCACTGCTTGATCGCGGCGTTGTCCGGTTGGCTGGACGCACTCATCAGTACCCCTGACGGCAGCTCACGCGTGACCACGGTGGGAACCGGGGCGTCTCCGTCCGGGTGCAGGACCGCTGGGCGACGGTGCGCAGGGGTTCGTCGGGCAGCCGCACCACCGTGCCGACGACTTCCTTGATGGCGGCTCTGCCCATCGACACACCTCTCGCCGCGATGCCATGATCCGCGCCGGTCAGTACACCATCCAGTCTGCGCTTCTTCTCCGTGCGCCACAAACACACGACAGGACGGTCCCACGCGGCACCCGCGTCGGGAACGTCTCAGAGGGCGCGTCCAGTCCGGCCGACGGGAGCGGACCGCAGAGAGGGTTCTCGTCTACGCGGCCGTGATGTCGGATCGATGCACGTCGCGGTCCGAGGTGATCGAACCGGGTTCCAGCACTTCCCCGCATGCCGCACAGTGCAGCTCGGGACGCAGCTTCGCGCCGCAATCGTGCCGGAAGGTCACGATGTTCTCAGGGTCGTCCCGCACATAGCGGTCCCCCCAGTCCCGCATCAGATGTAGCAGACCGAACAGTTGCGCACCCGCCTCTGTCAGCCGGTACTCGTACCGTGCGGGCTTCTCCTCGTACTTCTCCCGGCGAACGAGGCCCGCGCCCTCGAGGGAGCGGAGGCGGGCGGCGAGGATGTCCCTGGACACTCCCGTGTTGGAGACGATTTCGTCGAACCGCGTGCAGCCCATGACCAGCTCCCGCAACGCCAGGAGCGCCCACTTCTCCCCGATGACCTTGACCGCGGCATCGATCGAACACACTCGGGGATCTGGAATTCGTGGGGTCCGCATAGCCCCCGACCTTACCGCTCCCGATGAGGATTTGTAAAGACAACCCTGCTGGCCTGCCGTGTTGTCATGTCAGCGGCGGCGGGATCCAGGCCGCCGACGGTGAGGTGCCCCTGGCCTCGATCCGCTCTCGGTGGCGGCCGGACGACTCCACCCGGACGCGCCTTCGCGTCTCATGGCCGGCAGGGTCTCCAACGCCAGGCCCATGGAGATCAGGAACAGGGCCGCCATCGGGACGAGGTGGTAGGCGAGAAGGGCGAGGACCAGCAACAGCGCCAGATTGGGCAGCAGCCAGAAGAGCACCCGGCCGAGCGGGTAGCCCAGTACGCGCACTGCCGTGATCGCGTTGTTCAGCAGATAGACCCCCAGCGCCAGACAGCACAGCCGCAGCGCGTCGCCCGCGGGGTGGTCCTGTGCCGCCGAGTTCACCAGGCCACCCAGCCCCGCTGCGAGCGCGAGCAAGGTGACCACGGGCAGGAAGTGCCCGATCATGAAGACCGACCGGATGAGCCGGAACGTCTCCTCCGGTCGGGCGTTCAGGGTCTCCTCCGCCGCGGACGAACCGAAGTCGAAGTAAAGCCACCACAACACGGCCACCACGGCGAACGCGGCCAGACCCGTGATCAGCGCGGACGCGGCGACGTCGTTCGCGGTGATCGCGGTGACGATCTGAGTGATTCCCTCGCCCAGAATGATGATCATGAAGAGTCCGAACCGCTCGACGAGATGTCCGGACTCGACCCTGCCCTCGACCAGTCTGGCGCGCAGCGAGGAGCCACCGGGGCGACCGGCGAGCCATGGGACGATCTCCACCGCGAGCCCCAGCGCCCACAGCAGGTACGCCGCCGGAGGGTCGAGGAAGATCGAGGCGGCCCAGAGCGCCGCCGAGACGATCAGCTGCCAGTTGGCTCCTCCCGCCGGCCATCGACGCCCGGCCAGCACGCGGAAGGCCACCACCTCCAGGCGCGAGGCCGCGTACGCGCCCGCGAACAGAGCCGGATGCCCGTGCGCCGCCTGCGTCGCCGCCCCGGCCATCACCACGAGGATGGCCATCTGCGCGACCACGTCCAGACGGCGCTCGGCCTCCGCTTCCCCCGTCAGGTTGGTGTAGAGCGTCGATCCGACCCACATCCACCAGGCAGGCAGGAAGAGCACCAGCAGACGCAGCACGGCTTGCCACTGCGGATGTTCCAGCAGCGGATGTGCGAGCTGCGCCACCAGTACGACGAAGAGCAGGTCGTAGAACAGCTCCAGCCAGCCGGCGTGCCGTTCCTCGCTTCGCGTCTGTGGAGTGCGGGGATCGGGCTCCTTGGATGTGCTGGTCGCCATGGCCTGCCCCTCCTCGTGGCGAAGGGCCGCGTCACGGGCCCATCCGAGCTGTTCGGTCCTCCGCCACCACCGCGGCGGTCGGAGGTCTACGTGGCGGCTGTGGTGTGGGCCTCGATGATCGCGGTGAGCTCGGGCAGGCGCTCGGCTCCTGAAACCGCCCGGTCCGTCACACGCTTCGCCGGTTCACCCAGGGCGTCGACGGCCTCCCGGAACAGGTCCATGTCGATCAGTTCGAGTTCCCTGAGGTGGGCGGCGTTCGCCGTGGTGACGGACGGCCCGAAGGCCTGGAGCGCGAAGCTCGTCGCCGAGCCGGAGCGCAGCACTTCGAGCAGAGGCTGAAGCGGCAGCTCCAGTTGGGTCGCGGTCTCCACGATTTCGGCGATGTTCTGCTGGTTCATCATCATCAGCGCGTTGTTGAACAGTTTGCCGAACTGCCCGGTGCCGACCGGCCCCACGTGGATGATCCGCTTGGAGAAGGTGGAGAAAAGGTCCCTCACCCGCTCGACCGCGTCGTCGGGCCCGCCGACGATGGTGGTCAGCTCACGGGCGAGAGCGACCGTGCGTCCGCCGCTGACGGGCGCGTCGAGCACGGTGATCCCGTACGGCGCGGCGAGTTCTGCCAGATGCCGTGTCTGTGGCGGCAGTCCGGTGCCGTGGTTGACGAGGATCGAGCCCGGCCGCATGTTCTCCAGCAGACCCCCCTCGACGGCGATGTCGAGGTTGTCGGAGTCCTGCGGGAGGCACAGGGCCACGACATCGCTGGCCGCCGCCAGTTCGGCGACCGTGGTGGCGGCTGTGTGAGCACGGCCGGACAGGGCGTCCAGAGACGCCTGCCGCCGGGCCCAGACCACGAGCGGGTACGGGGAGTCGGCGATCGCCTGGGCGATCGGTGCGCCTTGGTCACCCAGGCCTATGAACCCGACGGTGAGTCGAGTGCGTGTCTCCGCCAGATCGGTCATGTCCGTTTCCTTTGTAAGCGCTTCACTTGAGCAATCTCTGGTGGTGGGGAGTGCCGTCTCAGGCGTTCGTGTCGATGGAGTCGAGTTCGGTGATGGCGTCGGCGGGCAGCTCCAGGTCGGCGCCGGCGATGTTCTCGCGCAGATGGGCGCGGGACGAGGTGCCGGGGATGACGACGGTGGTGGCGGACCGATGCAGCAGCCAGGCGAGGGCGACCTGCTGCGGTGAGGCGCCCAGACGGGCCGCGACCGTGTCGAGGGTGCCGTGCTGGAGAGGGGTGAAGCCGCCGAGGGGGAAGAAGGAGGCGAAGGCGATGTTCTCCCGCGCGGCGCGGGAGACGAGTTCCTCGTCCTGGCGGTTGACGAGGTTGTAGAGGTTCTGGATCGCCACGACCGGAGCGATCCGCTGGGCCTCGGTGAGCTGCGCGTCGGAGACCCCACTGAGGCCGAGGTGCCGGATCAGGCCCTGCTGCCGCAGTTCGGCGAGCGCGGTGAACTCCGCTTCCAGGGAGTCGTCGGTGGTGCCGTCGTGGTTGCCCAGGCGCAGGTAGACGATGTCGAGGACGTCTACGCCGAGGTGGTCGAGGTTTTCATGGACCTGAGCCTGAAGGTCCTTGGGGTCCGAAGAGGGGATCCAGGAGCCGTCGTCGCCGCGGCGCGCCCCGACCTTGGTGGCGACGGTGATGCCGTCGTAGGGGTGGAGCGCCTCACGGATGAGGCGGTTGGTGACCTCGGGGCCGTAGAAGTCCGCCGTGTCGATGTGGGTGACCCCGGTCTCGACGGCTTCGCGCAGCACGGCGAGGGCCTCGTCGCGGTCGCGAGGCTCACCGAAGACGTTCGGGCCGGCCAGCTGCATGGCGCCGTATCCCATCCGGGTGATGGTCAGGTCATCGGCGAGCGTGAGGGTCTGAAAAGGCTTGTGACTAGGCATGATGCTCCTCTGGAAGCTAAGTAACCATAAAGTTACTCCGCTGGCCGAGCTAAGTCAAAAAGTAGTTACTTCTGCTAGGTTGGCCCCATGAGCGCGACGTCCGAAGGCAGCAAGGTCTCCCGGCCCAGGAACCCGGAGGCGACCAAGGAACTCCTGATCGCGGCGGCGACGGAGGAGTTCTCGGAGTACGGCTTCGCGGGGGCGCGGATCGACCGGATCTCGCAACGGGCACGCACCAACAAGCGGATGATCTACGCCTACTTCGGCGACAAGGACGGCCTGTTCGACGTGGTCCTCAAGCGTGAGATCGGACGGCTCGCCGAGGCGGTCCCGCTGGAGGAGGGAAACCTCACCGCGTTCGCGGTCAGCCGGTTCGACTACATGCTCGCCAATCCCGACACCCGCCGCCTGGCGGGGTGGCGCACCTTCGAACGCTCCCAGCCCACGGCCGCCGAGACGGAGAGCTACCGGGTGAAAGTCGAGGCCGTCGCAGCCGCCCAGCGCGCCGGCAGGCTCAACGACGCCATCCCGGCGATCGACCTCTTCGCGACCGTGCTGCGGATGACCGAGAGTTGGCTGAGCGCGCCACCCGCGCTGCACGCGGCAGGAGACGCCGACCCCATGACTCCCGATCGGATCGCCGAACACCGCGCCGCGCTCGCCGAAGCCGTACGCCGCATCACCGAACCGGCATGGCCCACCCAGCGCCGGGCCCCGGCCACCGACATGGCTTCCTGAACCATGCGGGTGGCCGGGCCCCGGGACGCGGCCTCACGTCTCCCCGCCCGCCCGTCACAGGCCGCTTCCCCACGCGGTCGACCGAAGCTCGCGGGGAGAGGGCGCGTGCCGGGGGCCCTGATGGATCCCGACCGACCGCGACCCTCAGCCCTCCGCCGCCCCGGCTGCCGGGGACTTGGCCCTGCGGGCGCGGTACGCGGCGACGTTGGATCGGTTTCCGCACACCTCGTACGAGTGCCACCGCTGCGTGCGGCTGCGCGTCACGTCATAGAAAACGGCCCCGCACTGCTCGTTCGCGCACACTCTGACGCGGGTCCAGGCTCCCGAACCCACGAGGTCGGCCACGGCCGAGGCGATGCGGCCGATCAAGGGATCGCCCGTGACCTGACGCAGTCTCACCGCGGTGTCGGAGAACACCTGCTGGTAGGTCGCCCCAGCGACGCGGGCCGTAACCGCGTCCCACATCCGGGCCGCCTCACCTTCGTCGCTCGCCTCGACGACCGCCATGAGTTCGGTACGCAGCGCCCGGATACGATCGAGCAGTTCGGATGACACCTCCCCGTCCGCCTCGGCGGCACCGAAGGCGGCGAGGACGGACTGCGCGGTCCGCGGATCGTCCAGCCTGTCGGGGAGAACCGGCGTCGCGTGTGGGCGCGAGTTGAGCAGCGCCACGAGCGCTCGGGCCGCCGCAGGCACCTTGGCCTCGACTCCGGTCGCAGCTGCCTTGCCGGACATGTGCAGCCTCCCTTGCGCGACGTGGTCTATCAATACTAGACCTTTACTTCCCCTCGCACTAAGGGTGTGCAGATCATTAACATGCTTTCTTGATCTTGCTTTAGGCGGGCTTGGAAGCGAGGAACTTCGCGACATCGGATGGTGTACGGAAGCGAGCGGTGGAGGCGGTGATGTCGTGGCCGTGCGCTTCCAGGAGCGGACGGACTTCCTGTTTCGCGCGGCTGATGGTCATGGCGGTGACGCCGAAGAGTTCGCCGAGGAGGTCCATGGTGGCGAGCTTGCGCAGGTGGAGCACGGTGACCAGGATTCGGTCGGCTGGGGCGAGTTTGGCCTTGGCGCCTGTGCCGGGGGCCACCAGGCGCTCGTGACCGCGACGCGTGCGGAGCACTTGCTCACGTTGAACCTCTAGCGGGGTAGTCAGCGTGTCGATGAGCTCGCGGAGCTTTTGGCGGGTCATGCCGGTCAGTTCAGGGTCCTGCAGTGAATGCTGCGTGAGGCGATGCGGCCTGCTCGTCGGCGTCTGGTCTGACGTGCCGTTGGTCGCCGTCGCGTCCGGCGGATGCTGGTGGAGGGTGTAGTTCCAGTCGCCGTGGAAGCGGTGCCGGGTGATCGGCAGGGCGGCGATCTCGTCGTCGCTGACCTGAATGCCTGTGGGGTATCGACCGGTGTCGAGTTCGGCGTGCACCGTCAGGCCGGTCTGGGTGGTGGTCGCGGCGATGCTCTCGACGATGACTTCGTGGCTGGTCAGGGGCCTTCCGCGCCAGTTCATGGTGATGTGGGAGAACAGCCGGTGCTCGATTCGGTTCCACTTCGATGTTCCGGGAGGCAGGTGGCAGACGGTGATCGCCAGTCCGGCCTCGGCGGCGAACTGGGCGAGTTCGGTCTTCCAGGTGCGGGTGCGATACCCGTTGGAGCCGCCCGCGTCGGCGGTGATCAGCAGCCGGCCTGCCGTTGGGTAGGCGGCCCGCCCGGCGCCGTTCCACCAGCGGCGGATCGATTCGACGGCGAACGCGGCGGTGTCGTGGTCGGTGCCCACATTGACCCAGCCGGTGTTCGCGACGACGTCGTAGATGCCGTAGGGCACCGCTCTGCCCAGCTCGCGGTCGGGGAAGTCGTGGGTGTCGACCCGGACCGGCTCGCCTCTGGGCTCCCATTCGCGGCCGTTGTTCTTGAAGGGGCCGACCAGTTCCTTCTTCTTCGTGTCCACACTGATCACCGGAGCCCCGCTGTCCTGGTGGTTGCGGGCCTGCTCGTTGAGGTAGTGGAACTGTGCGTCCCGGTCGGGGTGCTGCTTGCCTTCCAGGGTCTTGGCGTTGCTCTGCAGGCTGAAGCCCTCCTCGCGCAGGAGGTCACCCACCGTGTCCGCGGAGACCTTGTGGCCTCGGCGGGTCAGTTCCCCGGCGAGCTTGCGGGTGGATTTGGTGGTCCAGCGCAATGGCGACATGGGGTCCCCGCGGACGTCGGGCTCGACCAGGGCGAGGAGCGCGTCCCGAAGGGCCGGGTTCAGGTCGACGACGCGTTTGCGGCCACCGCCGGGTCGGCGGACCCGTCCCAACGGAGCCTCTCCTGAGTCGAGTTCCCGCACCCCGAGCGAAACCGTGGCCTCACGGACACCGGCGGCCTGGGCGACCGCTCTGATTCCTCCGTGCCCGAGTGACCGGGCCTCCGCTCCTATCAGCAGACGACGCTGCCGCTCGTCGAGGTGCGGCAGAATCGCCCCGAACTTCGCTGCCAGCACGGCCCGTTGCACTTCCAGCCCACCCATACCAGAGCAACGACCCACCGAACGGGAAGCCACGGGTTAAAGATCTGCACGCCCTAAGAACTCCTAACAGAATGCTGCAACTTACCTTGGAATGCCGGTGTCTGATGGGTTGTTAGCCTTCATGTGAGAAAGGGTGAGCAGCCGCCGTGGATCGTGCCGGATGAGCTGTGGGCGCGCATCAAGCCGTTGCTGCCGGTTGTGCCGCGCCGAACGGATCACCCCGGCCGCAGGCGTCTGGACGACCGGAAGGTGCTGTCGGGCATCCTGTTCGTGCTGTACACCGGCATTCCGTGGGAGTCCCTGCCCCAGGAGCTGGGCTTCGGCTCGGGGATGACCTGCTGGCGGCGTCTGCGTGACTGGAACGACGCGGGAGTCTGGCAGCGTCTGCACGAGTCGCTCCTGGCCGAGCTGAACGCCGCCGGCGCGCTGGACTGGTCGAGGGCGGTGATCGACGGCTCGCACGTCAGGGCGCTCAAAGGCGGCCCAAAACAGGACCGAGCCCGGTCGACCGTGCCCGAACAGGCTCCAAGCACCATCTGATCACCGAAGGGCACGGCATCCCGCTGGCGGTATCGCTGACCGGCGGAAACCGCAACGACGTCACCCAGCTCATCCCCCTGCTCCAGGCCGTCCCGCCCGTACGCGGACGGCGCGGACGGCCCCGCCAACGACCGGTCGCGCTCTACGCCGACCGCGGCTACGACCACGACAAGTACCGCAAGCAGGTACGGGCCCTGGGGATTACCCCGGTCATCGCGCGACGCGGCGTCGAGCACGGTTCCGGACTGGGCGTGCACCGCTGGGTGGTCGAGCAGAGCTTCGCGCTGCTGCACTGGTTCCGCCGACTGCGCATCCGCTGGGAGATCCGCGACGACATCCACAAAGCCTTCCTCAGTCTGGCCTGCGGCATCATCTGCTGGCGCCGACTGGTCAACCTCTCACTTTGTTAGGAGTTCTAACACGGCTCCACGCCCACCCCGTACCGCCGTAAGCGCCTATTTGAAGAAGACCTTTACGCACACGACGGCTTCGTGCTAGACATGAGGTAAGCGCCAAATATCTATTGCCACTTACCGAAGGCGTGCGCGCCAGGCGCCCCGCGCCGGCCACGCCGCTTCGGCTCTTCGCCGCTCATCGGCACGAACTCACCCAAGGGAAACCGTCGTGACAGACGTCAGAGCACTGGACCGCAGAAGGATCCTCACGTACGCCGCGCTGGGCGCCGCCGCCCCGGCGGCGGGCGCACTACTCGGCCTCAACCCGGTGGCATCCGCGTCGGAGTCGACGGGTGAGCTTCCGGACTACGCACCGGTCCCCGAGGCCGCGTTCGGCCCCGCCCTGAACTCCCAGGGCTATTACGTCGGCCCCATCAAGGGCAATCTGTACTGGGTCACGGACAGCATCTACCAGACGATGTTCCTCACCACGAGGACCGGTGTCGTCCTGATCGACGCCCCGCCCACGATCGGCCACAACCTGTTCCGCGCGATCGACGAGGTCACCCGGGCCATCCACCGGCCCAGCAAGGTGACGCACCTGGTGTACTCGCACTTCCACGCCGACCACATCGGTGCCGCGGGTCTCTTCGACCACCGGGTGGTGCGCATCGCGCACTCAGAGACCCGTCGCCTGCTGCGGTTCGCCAAGGATCCGAACCGCCCGCTGCCGGACATCACCTTCGACGACCGCTACGTCCTCGACGTCGGCGGCGAGCGGCTGGAACTGCGCTACCACGGGCCCAACCACTCCGAGGACAACATCTTCATCTACGCCCCCGCCTACCGGACCCTGATGGTCGCCGACGTCGTGTTCCCGGGCTGGGCTCCGTTCCTCCATCTCGCCATCGCCCGTGACATCCCGGCGTGGATCCACGCGCACGACACCGCGCTCGCCTACCCCTGGACCACACTGGTCGGCGGCCATGTCGGCCGCCTGGGTGTGCGCGCGGACGCCGAGACACAGCGCGAGTACATGGCCGACCTGACGGCCGGCGCCCGCGCCGCGCTCGACAACACCGACCTCACCGACTTCTTCGTCCGGTACGGGACCCAGGGCAACACATGGGCCATGATCGGTGAATACTTCAAGGCCACGGCCAGGCAGGCCGCGGCGCCCGTGGTCGCCAAGTACACCGGCCGTCTGGCCGGCGTCGACGTCTTCACCGAGGGCCATGCGCACGTCCTCATCGAGTCCCTCCGCGTCGACACCGGTGTCATGCGCCCCGTCGGGATCCAGCCTTAGGCCCGCGGGCTCGACCGCCCCCGGGAGGCGGCACGGCACACCACACCCCGCTCATGAAGGGCTCCGCCCTCGACGGCGCCTCCGGTCACCAGGCACGTCCGTGCCCGGGGGCGCGGGGCCACCGGAGGCCGCGACAGCGCTGATGACCGCTGCGTTGGCGGGCCATGTCTCGCGGCCCGGACGGGTGAGCGCGTAGCTGCGTCGCGTGCCGGCCAGACCGTCCAGGGGCAGGTGGCGCACGTCGGGGCGGCGGGGGCCGTCGGCGGCGACCAGGGCGGCGCCGAGGCCGGCGGCGATGAGGTGGACGACGAGGTCGAGACTGTCGGCGTGGTGGCCGATCCCGGGGTTGATGTCGTAGCGGGCGGTCACATGGTGGACCAGTCTGTCGTCGTCGCTGGAGCGGGAGTTCGTGATCCACGTCGTCGCGGGGTCGGCGATGATCTCCTCGGGTGGCCGGTCGTCCGCAGCGGCGACAGCGAGCTCCATCGGCACCTCGTGGTAGGCGGTGGCGGGGATGCCCCGGGGGACGAGGCTGAGGTCGTAGACGATGCCGATGTCGATCTCGTCCCGGTCGAGCAGTTCGCGGACCTCGGCGGGTTCGCGTTCCTCCATGATGATGCTCAGGCCGGGGTGCCGGTCGCGCAGCGCGGTGACGGCGGGGACCACATGGCGGGCAAGGCTGGTGGCGTACCCGGCGAGTCGGGCCCGGCCCGTGAGCGGGCCCGGGGGCGCGAGGTCACCGCGGGCCGTGTCGAGCGCGGCGAGGATGGTGCGCGCGTGCGCGGCAGGAAGGCACGGCCGGCGGGGGTGAGGGCGAGCGTGCGGCCGACGGGCTCGACGAGCACGACGCCGAGGGAGCGTTGCAGGACGGCAAGCTGCTGGGAGACGGCGGAGGTGCTGTAACCGGTGACGTCGGCGGCGGCCCGCAGCGTGCCGTGCTCGGCCAGTTCGACCAGAACGCGCATCCACCGCAGATCCATGCACCCAGCGTACGGGCGAACATCCGTGAATCACGGATGTTGCGTCCCGGATCACGCGGTGGACGGGGACATTCGGCGGGGCGGACCATCGGTGTGCCTCCGGGGACGCCGAGGCACCTGGAGCACGAGCGCCCGTCGTGGTTCCCCGGGGCCGGATGCGTCACCGCGTCCGCCCGATCGCGGCCCCTGAGGATGTCCCGTGCATGAATTCACGCCCGCTGTCGAGAAGACCGTCCGGGAGCTGGCGCACCTGTGTGTGGAGCGTCTGGCGTCCGGCGTGCCGCTGGGTGGCACGGCCGCTCCGGAGCGGCTGGACGCTGCTGCCGGGAGGACGATCACGGCCGAGGGCCTGGGTGGTTCCGAGGCGGTCCGGCTGTGGTCCGAGGTGCTGGGCCCGGCCTGCGTCCCCGTCGACCATCCTCGCTATCTGTCCTTCATCCCGGGTGCTCCGACCAAGCTCGCGGCCGCGTTCGACATGCTCGTCGGTGTGTCGAGCGTGTACGGCGGTTCGTGGCTCGAAGGCGCCGGCGCGGCGTACGCCGAGAACCAGGCGCTGCGCTGGATCTCCGACCTGGCCGGCCTGCCGGACACGGCGGGAGGCACCTTCGTGCAGGGCGGCACCATGGGGAACCTGTCCGCCCTGGTCGTCGCCCGTGCGACGGCCGCGGGTCGGCGCTCCCGCACACCCCGGCGCTGGGCGGTCTGTGTGACCGAGGAGACGCATTCCTCGGTCACGCACGCCCTGCGCGTGGTCATGGACGTGGACGTCGTCCTCGTACCGGGCGACGAGCGCGGCCGGATGACCGGCACCGCACTGCGGGCCACCGTCGAGCGGCTCCCGCCGGAGCGACGGGCGGACGTCTTCGCGGTCGTCGCCACGGCCGGGTCGACCAACCTCGGCATCGTCGACGACATCGCCGGCATCGGTGAGGTCGCCCGCGAGCACGACTGGTGGCTGCACGTCGACGGTGCCTACGGCGGCGCCGGTCTGGCCGCCCCCGGTGTCCGCCGTCTCTATGACGGCATAGAGAGGGCCGACTCCTTCATCGTCGACCCCCACAAGTGGCTCTTCGGCCCCTTCGACTCCTGCGCCCTGCTCTACCGCGACCCGGACCTGGCGCGCGCGACCCACGTCCAGCACGCCGCCTACCTCGATCCCGTCACCGCCGGCGGGGAGTGGAACCCTTCCGACTACGCGGTCCACCTCACCCGTCGTGCCCGCGGCCTGCCGTTGTGGTTCTCCCTCGCGGTCCACGGCACCGACGCCTACCAGGGCGCCGTCGAACGGACGCTGGCCACCGCACGGGCCGGTGCCGAACTGATCCGGCGTGCCGACCACCTGGACCTGCTGGTCGAGCCCGACCTGACCGTGCTCACGTTCGAACGCGTCGGATGGGGGCCCGACGACTACACCCGCTGGAGCACCCGCCTGCTGGACTCGCGGCAGGCGTTCGTGACCCCGACGAGTCACCGCGGCCGGGTCTGCACCCGGCTCGCCATCGTCAATCCGGCGACGACGCGGGACGATCTGCGTCTCGTCCTCGACTCGATGCGTTGAGGCCCCCGGGCGCCGACGCCCGTGAGCCGCACCACCTGACCCCTTGCGCCCTCCCGGAGAAGCGGACGACATGACGCGTTACGGCACACAGTTCGGACCCGACATCACCTTCATGGGCGTCGGCCCCTGCGACTGGACGGACACGGCCACGTACGGCGACGCCGACGTGGTGATCCTGGGCGCGCCGTTCGACGGCGGCACCTCCCACCGCGCGGGCACTCGTTTCGGCCCGCAGTACATCCGCCAGACCGACTACAACCCGCACGACGGATCGCGCCCTTCGCTGGCCATGCGGGTCGACGCCCTGCGGAATCTGCGTGTCTACGACGCCGGAGACGTGGAGATGTTCTCGGGCGACGCCGAACGCTCCGTACGCGACCTCCAGACCGCCGTGCACGCCGTCGCGGCCACCGGCGCGATCCCGCTGGTCCTCGGTGGTGACCACACCATCGCCTGGCCGGACGCGGCCGGTGTGGCCCAGCACATCGGACGGGGCAGGGTCTCGATGATCCACTTCGATGCCCACGCCGACACCGTGGACGTCGAGTTCGGGTCGCTGGTCGGACACGGCCAGCCCATGCGACGGCTGATCGAGTCCGGCGCGATACGCGGCGACCGCTTCCTCCAGATCGGGCTGCGCGGCTACTGGCCGCCGCCCGACACGCTGGACTGGATGGCGCGGCAGCGGATGCGTTCGTACGAGATGACCGAGATCGGCGAGCGCGGGCTGGACGCGTGCCTGACCGAGGCCTTCGGTATCGCCATGGACGACTGCGACGGCGTCTTCCTGTCGGTGGACATCGATGTGTGCGACCCGGGACACGCTCCGGGGACGGGCACTCCCGAACCGGGTGGCCTGACCGCTCGACAACTCCTCGACTCCGTCCGCCGCGTCGCCTACGAACTGCCTGTGCTCGGCGTCGACGTCGTCGAGGTGTCCCCGCCGTACGACCACGCCGAGATCACGTCGTTCCTCGCCAACCGCGTCGTCCTGGAGATCCTCACCGGAATCGCCCGCCGCCGTAAGGACGCGCGTGACGGCACGGCCTGGGACCCGCGTCAGCCGCTGCTCGACGGCCGCTGAGTCGGGCAACGGCGAAGACGGCTCCCGCTCGCCGACAGCAGCAAGGACGTCAGGCGCGCACGGCGCTGATCACGGTGTCCAGGAGGCTGCCCAGCGGCCGGGAGCCGTTGCCGCGGGTCCACTCGGTGGCAGCGACGTCCAGGCAGGCAAGAGCCGACGCGACGAGGGCGCGCGCTCGCAGTTCCCGTGTCTCGTCGGCGCCGCCGAGACGCTGTGTCACGTGCGGGATGAGGAGTCGCTGCCAGTGCAGCTGCTTGTTGAGCAGCGCTGTGCGCAGGGCGGGTGTGTCCGCCAGCATCGTCGCTCTGCGCAGGCCGAGTTCTTCGCCCTCCAGTGCCTCGACGCATACCTGGAGGGCATTCCTCAACGCGGTCCAGGCGGTCCGGTCCTCGGGCTGGCTCTCCAGGGCGTCCGCCACGCCGTGACCCAGTTCGATCAGGCCGCCGATCACCATGTCTTCCTTGGTGTCGAAGTACCGGAAGACGCTCCGGGGAGACATCCCCACCGCGGCGGCGATCTGGTTGACCGTGGTCTGCTCGAAGCCTTGTTCGAGAAAAAGGTCCAGCGCCTTCGCCGCGATCTCGGCCCTGACGGCCTGCCGTGTGACGTTCCGCAGCCCCGCGACCGGCTCCTTCTTCCCGTTGCTGACGACCATGCCGCGATCATATCCCGCGTCGATTGACAGTCGATGACAGCTTTGACAGTCACTGACATGTCTTCGTAGGGTGGAACCGCCATCGAGTCGACCGCCGGGTCGGTCCTCGCCGTCCGCTGTTCGCACAGGGATTCCCATGCCTCTCTTCAGCACACCCTTCGACGCCTCATCGACCACCCACGACGTTCTGGCGAACGTCGATCTGTCGGGCCGACGCGCGATCGTCACCGGGGCCACCTCGGGTCTCGGGACGGAGACCGCCCGTGCCCTGGCCCAGGCGGGGGCCGAGGTCACCATGGCCGTCCGCAACGAGGAGGCCGGGCGCGAGACCGCCACGCGGATCCGGCAGGAGACGGGCGGGACGGTCGAGGTCTCGCCTGTGGATCTGGCCGACCAGACCTCCGTCACGGCGTTCGTCCGGGCGTGGGAGGGGCCGCTGCACATCCTCGTGAACAACGCGGGAATCATGGCTGCACCCGAGCAGTACACCCCCGAGGGCTGGGAGCTGCATTTCGCGACCAACCACCTCGGCCACTTCGCCCTGGCCAACGGCCTCCATGACGCGCTCGCGGCGGCGCGGGGCGCGCGCGTCGTGTCCGTCACCTCGGCCCTGCACCTGGCATCGCCGATGGTCTTCGACGACATCAACTTCACATTCCGGCCGTACTACCCGTTCATGGCGTACGCCCAGTCCAAGACCGCCAACGTGCTCTTCACCGTAGCGGCGGCGCGGCGGTGGGCCGCCGACGGAATCACCGTGAACGCGGCCATGCCCGGCTACATCCTGACGAACCTTCAACAGCACCTGTCCGACGAGGCCATGGTCGGCATGACCCGCTTCCGCGTGTCCGATCCCGTTCCCGCGGAGCAAGGTGCGGCGACCACGGTCATGCTGGCCGGATCCCCCCTGCTGAACGGAGTGTCAGGACGCTACTTCGAGGACTGCAACGAGGCTCCGGTAGTCCATGACAGCAGCGGCTGGATCACCGGAGTGGCCCCCTGGGCCCTGGACCCGGCCAACGCGGAGCGGCTGTGGGAGATGTCCGGCGCCATGCTCGCCGCCGCGGCGCGCTGACCGCCGGCAACGGGCCGACCCGCCGCTCCGCACGGCACCGTGCCCGGCCCCACCGGCGTGTGACGGGACTTCCGCCGGAGCGCCGCCCTGACCTCCGGACCGGTCACGACGTGAACTACCCGCTCGGCACGACCACGTACTGCCGCAGACAGAGGTCGCGGAAGGTCAACGGGCCGCGAGTGCCGGGCACCCGGTCGAAATTGATGCCGGTCTCCAGCAGCCGGATCAGTTTTTTGAACCCGTCCAGCAGCCGCACTTCACGGGCCCCCACAGCCGAGCGCCCCCGAAAGGCCGCGACAAGCGTCGATCGCCCGGCGCGACGGGCTTCGATCGCCCAGTGCGACAGCCAGTCACCCAGGCCGCCAGGAACAGCACCGTTCCAGCCTTGACAGCTCACCTTCCGCCAGTGTTTCCTGCAAGTGGGTTGGCAATTCCAACCCACTCACTCCGCTCCAGAAACGAGGACGACATGGCCTTTGCGTCAGACCAGGCCGACACGTTCAGCGTGGTAGGGAACCTGGCCACATACGCCTACCGCGACTTCGGCAAGCGCAGCCAGACGCCGCCGCTCGTGCTGCTTCAGCGCTTCCGCGGCACCATGGACCACTGGGACCCGGCCTTTCTCGAGCCACTGGCCGCGCAGCGCCGCGTGATCCTCTTCGACAGCGCCGGCGTCAGTGAGAGCAGCGGCAGGGTCCCCGCCACGATCGAGGCCATGGCTGACGCCGCCGTCGACTTCCTGGAGGCGATCGGGGTGACGGAAGCCGACCTGCTCGGCTGGTCACTCGGCGGATTCGTCGCCCAGGTCGTGGCGCTGGACCGGCCCGACCTCGTCCGTCGGCTGATCGTCGCGGGCAGCGGGCCCGGCGGGGTGCCGGGCTCGGCAGAGCTCGACCCCCGCGTACCGGCCATGATGACGGCCGAGGTCAGCACGGAAGACGACTTCCTGTACCTCTTCTTCGGCGAGAATGAAGAGTCCCAGCAGATCGGCAGGGAGTCACTCGCTCGCCTGGAACCGCGGCTGAGCACTTCGAAGGCCGAGGTCACGGCCGAGGCATGGGGCAACCAGCTGGCAGCGATCATGCGCTGGGGCAGCGGGGAGCGCTCAGCGTGGTCGCGCCTGGAGGAACTGAAGATGCCCGTGCTCCTCGCCAACGGCGCGCACGACGTCATGGTCGACTCGGGTGACTCGTTCGCCATGGCACGACGGATGGAGAACGCAACCGCCGTCTTCTACGGAGATTCCGGACACGGCTTCCTCTTTCAGCGCCCTGACGAGTTCGCCCGCGTCGTCCTCGACTTCCTCGGCGACTGACCGACTTCGCGTAACGACGCCACACCACAAAGGAGTGTCTCCCCATGACTGAATCCCGAGTCGCACTGGTCACCGGCGCAGGTCAGGGAATCGGGCGGGCCATCGCACTGCGGCTGGCCAGTGACGGTTTCGACGTTGCCATCAGCGATCTGCCGCGGGCCGAGGAGTCCGCGTTCACCCTGCGCAAGGACATCGAAGCGCTGGGGCGCCGCGCAACGTTCGCCCCCGCGGACGTGTCGAAGGCCGCCGACGTGTCTGCCATGGTCGCGACCGTCGTGTCAGATCTGGGCCGCCTCGACGTGACCGTCGCCAACGCCGGTGTGGCGAAGATGGAACCCCTCCTGGACACAACCCCGGAGTCCTGGGACCTCACCTTCGCCGTCAACACCAGAGGCGTCTTCCTGACCTGGCAGGCCGCGGCCAGGCAGTACATCGCACAGGGCCACGGCGGCAAGCTCATCGGTGCCGCGTCCCAGGCGGCCTATCGGGCGGCCGGGGCACTCCCGGCGTACTCCGCCAGCAAGTGGGCGGTGCGCGGCCTCACACAGGCGGCGGCCCAGGAATTCGCGCCGCACGGGATCAAGGTGAACTCTTACGCCCCCGGCATCGTGGACACGCCGCTGTGGAGGGAGGTGCCGGAGGTGTTCGAGGCACTGGTGGCGACCATCCCGCTCGGCCGGGCACAGCAGCCGACCGATGTCGCCGACCTGGTGTCCTTCTTCGCCTCCCCCGCCGCCGACTACATGACGGGACAGACCGTAATCATGGACGGCGGCATGATCTTCTCCTGAAAGACAGCGCGTTTCACAAGGGAGTGAGACATGACCTCCAACGAACCAACCGTCGAGGACGTACTCCGGCAGATCGCCGCGCTCGAGACTGACCAGGGTTTCGCCGTGAACGGCGACATCTCCCTACGCTACCGGGCCTACGGGTCCGGTCCGGCGATCCTGTTGCAGCACGGGTTCCCCGACACCGAACTCACCTTCCTGCATCAGATCCTGGACTTGGCGCGCGATCACCTCGTGATCACACCGACACTGCGCGGTTATCCACCGAGTTCTGTGCCGAACGACACGGCGCGCTACACGATCCCGGAGCTGAGCACAGACATCACCGCCGTGCTCGACCACCTCGGTATCGACCGCGCCGTCGTCGCCGGACACGACTGGGGCGGCGTGGTGGCCCAGGCCCACGCGCTGACCCAGCCCGACCGGGTGAACAGCCTGATCCTCCTCAACTCGCCGGTGCTCCAGCCCTTCATCGAACTCGTCAACAGCGACGAGGAACAGCAGGAGCTGTCGGCGTACACCATTCCCTACCTGGAGTACGAGGAGGGCGACGACAAGAATATCGACTACGTCGTCCGGAACATTCGCGATCTCCAGTGGCGGGACAGGGTCGCAGATTATCTCAAGCAGTCGCCCATGCACGGAATGCTCAGCTACTACAAGGCGGGCTACCCGAGACCCCCGTACGGAGCGCCGCCGTCCGAGAACCGGTCGGCGTTCGTCTACCAGGTACCCACGTTGATCCTGTGGGGGCTGGACGATTCGTACTTCTCGCTGCGGCACCTGAGCGACCTGTGGAACTGGTTCACTCTGTCGTATCGGTTCGTCTCCGTACCCGGCGCCGGGCACTGGGTGCACCAGGACGCACCGGCGAAGGTCAACCGCGAGATCAGGTCGTGGCTGACCGCATAGTCACACCGGGATTGCACACTCGGCTCTGTGGCGGCGCACAGGGCGCGCCGCCACAGGCTGACAACGAAGGGCAGGCGCCTTTTCTCCATGCCGTTCCGCGGGACGGCTCCCACGGCGGCGGAGCCCTTGCCGCCTGCGTGAACTGTCCCCGCCGGCACAACACGGCGGACGAGGTCGGGCCGGTCCTGCGCGACGACTTGGGCGACCGTGCCGCGCAGCGAGTAGCCGAGCAGATCCCCGGGGCCCACTCCTCGTCGTCGGCGGCCACGCGCCCGGCGAGCCCAGGCCGTTCTACCAGCCGACCGTCATCACCGACGTGCCCGACGACGCAGAGATCGTCCGGGAGGAGATCTTCGGCCCGGTAGCCGCCATCATCCCGTTCGACACCGATGACGAGGCGATCTCGGCAGCGAACGACGCCGAATACCGAGCAGAGCGGCCTGGTCCGCGAAGGGGGCCGTGCCGGGCGCTCGGCGGCCAAACCGGTTCGCCTCGCCGTACTCGGACCTCCTCGGCATCGGGCATGACCAGCGCGTGACGCCTTACGCTCTGCCTATCCGGGCCGCGATCCTTGTCGGCGCCTCCACCGCGGCCCAGCGCAGGGCGCGACGTACTGATGATGCTCGTACCACCCCGCACATCACGCCGCACATGTCACTCACCCGCGTCTCAACCACCAGTGAGGACCACCCGTGAACGGCCAGCCTCAGCGCGTCGCTCTTATGACGCGTCCCACCCCGATCGAGCCCGCTCCCCGCTTGGCTGAAGCCATCGGCCTGCGACCGGGCGACCTCTGGATCAAACGCGATGATCTCGTCGGCCTCGGCGGCGGCGGCAACAAGCTCCGCAAGCTTGAGTACACCGCGGGGCTCGCTCACCGCGACGGCGCCGACACCCTGGTCACGACCGGTGCTCCACAGAGCAACCACGCCCGCCTCACCGCGGCTGTCGCGGCCAAGCTCGGGATGAGGGCCGTGCTCGTCTTTCCCGGTGGCCCCGGTGAGTCGTCATCGGGCAATCTGGTTCTCGACGGTCTGCTCGGTGCCCGCATCGTCTGGAGCGGCGACCTTGAGGCCCATGTCCTCGCCCGGGCCGCCGAGGACGTCGCCACTGCACTGCGCGCCGATGGTGCCCGCCCGGCGCTCATCCCCTTCGGCGGATCCAGCACCATCGGCGCGCAGGGATACGTCGACTGTGCGGAGGAACTTCTCGGGCAGGTACCCGATCTGGCGCAGGTAATTGTCGCTGTCGGATCAGGCGGGACGATGGCAGGACTCGTCGCCCGTCTGGGCGTGGAGCGCGTCCTCGGAGTCGACGTAGGGGCGCGGCCGAACCCGGCCGAGGCGGTTGCCGCCTTCGCTGGTCCGCTCGCCCGGACGCCGATCACAGCAGAGGCACTTCAGATCCACGACCAGACCGGCGCCGGCTACGGGACCTACACCGATGAGGCCGCCGACGCCTTGGTCATGACGGCACGTACGGAGGGCGTCATCCTCGATCCCACGTACACGGGCCGAGCCATGGCGGGGCTTATCGCAGCCGTCAAGGACGGTGACATCAGTCGCGGGCAGACCACGGTCTTCGTCCACACCGGCGGGTTGCCGGGCTTGTTCGGGCATTCTGCGGCTGTCGCCCATGCCGAGAGTCTCCTTTGAACCGCGCGCCGCGGTTCCACCTGGCCAGGCGATGCTCTCCGCCGCATGCTTGTCGCTCTACGGATGAAGATGTGCGCTAAACCATTCAAGTGCGCCCATGCTGGCCGGCTCGAACTGGCTGGTGTAGGGATCGAAATGGCCGCCGGGAACAAGGATGAGCTTCTTCGGCTCAAGGGCACTTTCGTACGCCTCAAGGCACACATCGGTCACTGTGAGGTAGTCGGCCTCGGCCACGATCATGAGTAGAGGGGTAGGCGAGACGCGACCGATGAACAGGCCGGGCTCGTACATGCGGGCCATCCTGGTGGAGCGCACCGTCACCAGGTTCTCCCACACTCCGTCGGGCAGCTTCTGCAGGTAGAAATCGACGGCATCGCGCGAGTAGTACGACGCCCGAACCGACGGATCGACGCTGACAATCCTCTGGTAGTGGACCGGTTCTCCGCGCGAAGCGCTGCGCTCCTCTTCCGCGAAGTCCTCCTCCAGCGCCGGAACCAGGTGCGGCGGCACGCGTCGCAGCGCCTGCCGATACCCGCTGATGTTCGGCACCTGGGCGACCACAGCCTTCAGACGACGGTCAGTGGCCCCCAGGACGATCGCATGTCCACCGCCATAACTGCTGCCCCACACGCCAATGCGACTGCCGACGACTTCGGGCTGGGCTTCCAGGAAAGAGATCGCCCGGCGCCAGTCCTCGACCTGCGTCCATGGGTTGACGTCCTGCCTGGGCTCGCCGTCGCTGGCGCCGAACGTTCGATGGTCGTGCAGCAGCACCGCGAACCCGGCATCGGCGAACCCTTGCGCGAACGCCTCCAGCGCGTGCTCCTTCACTCCGGCGTAGCCATGCGCCATGGAGATCGCCGGGTACGGACCCCGGCCGTCCGGCACGTAGTACCAGCCGCGGAGTGTGACACCGCCCTCGGCTGTGAATGCGACATCTCGTCTCTCGACCATCTTCCGTCCTCATTTCCGCAACTGGAACACCAGCAGATGCTGAACGTGCGCCCATTCCGTGGCACAGGCAGCGACACTAGCAGTGTCGTACATAAGTGACAACGCTTAGCATCTGTCGTATTGACGCGTGCACCTCAACTCAACGACTCTCGAACAGCTCTGGCGAAGTAACAGGCAATAAGCCTATGCTCATGTACGGTCGAGCGGCGGCGCGGGCCAACGGGGACAGCCGGGCCCCTGGCGCATGGGCGTCGCCCTCAGAGTCGTACATTCAAGGGAGAGTGGCGTGATCATCGATACGGCGGACCTCGACGCAAAGTCGAGCTACAAACTTCTCATCGGCAGCGTCCTGCCGCGGGCAATCGCGTGGGTCAGCAGCCGATCGGCGCAGGGGGTCGGCAACATCGCCCCCGTGTCGTTCTTCACCGTCGTCGGACGGCTCCCACCGGTGGTGTCCATCTCCCTCCAGCCTCGCTCCGACGAAGTGACCCTCAAGGACACCTTCGTCAACATCCGAGACACCGGCGAATTCGTGGTCAACATGGCATCGATCGGCCAGGCCCACGAAGTACACCGTTCCGCCTTCGAGTTCGACACGGAAGTGGACGAGTTCGAGGCACTCGGCCTGAAGAAGGCCGACAGCGAAGTCGTGTCGGCACCCCGTATCGCCGGTGCTCCCATCGCTCTGGAATGCGTGGTCGACCGAATCATCCCGATGCCCCCACTCCCCGACCACGTCGTGTGGGGGCGGGTGGAACGCATTCACATCCGCGATGATCTGTACCTGCCCGGCGGGCGCGTCGACGTCGGCGCGCTCGGCGTCATCGGACGCCTCGCCGCCGAGTACTCACTCGTGGACAACATCTTCACGACGCCGCTGCCTGACGAACTCGTCGAGCGGCTCCTAGTCACACGCAGTGCCCGCCTGGACGAACGCCCCTCTGACTACTCACCGATCGACACGGCCGATTGGTCGCCTTCCGGATCGACGACGGGATCGAAATGACCACGGAAATCCTGCCCAATGGCATTCCTGTCACCCGTAACGGTGTGCCGGCCCCCGGCGTCCCCACGCTGCTGCTCGTCCATGGCTTCCTCGACGACGCCACCGTCTGGGACGGTTTCGTCGAGGCTTTGGGCGGGGCGGTGGCGACGGTACGGCTCGATCTGCCAGGATCGGGCGCCCGCGCCGTCACACCGGTGGCTCCGGACGATCTGAGCCTTGACCTGTTCGCCGAGGATGTGGCCGCCGTCATCGACGCAATCGAGGGACCGTTTGTTCTGGTCGGTCAGAGCATGGGCACGCAGGTCGTCGAACTCGCTGCCATCGCCCGCCCCAAGAGAGTCGTCGGCATCGTCCTGCTCACTCCCGTGCCGCTGGGCGGAACGCGGTTGCCCGACCAAGTCGTCGCCCCCTTCCGCACGCTGGGCGGGGCCCTGGAGGCCCAACTCGCTGCTCGCAGCCAGTTGTCCCCCAACCTGAGTCGTGAAGCGCTGGACCATCTCGGCCGCGTCGGCATGCTCGTGACCGCACCGGTGGTGGCCCGGTACGTCGCCATGTGGAACAACGGCATCGACAAAGCGTCAAGCACCAGCGATTACCCGGGCCCCGTACTCATCGTCCGTGGCGACAGCGACAAGTTCGTGACGGAAGAGCTGGTCACGGATGCCATCGCACCCCGTTTTCCCGGTGCGGACATCACGACGATCCCCGGCGGGGGTCATTGGCTGCATGTGGAGAGCCCCAAGGTCGTAGCGGACCAGATCCTCGGCTTCCTCGGCAGCACGACCACTGACGACGCCGCCTCCAGCTGGCGCAGCGGATTCTCCGAGATGTCCACGAGTGCGTTCGCCGAAGGTTTCGCCGAGGACGTCGTCCTTGAGGCCAGCGTCCTTGTCCGTCCGATCGTCGGCAGGGCACTGGTCGCGCCGACTCTGGCCACCGCAAGTGGGATCTACGAGTCCCTGGAGTTCACGGCCCAGACGACGGACGTCTCGACAACCTACCTCCAGTGGGCAGCCGTCGCGTTCGGCGGTTTGCCGTTCTCTGGGATCACCATTCTGGAGAAGAACACGGACGGCAAAGTGGTGCGGGCGGCAATTCACCATCGGCCCCTTGGTGCGGTGCTGCGCTTCAGCGCCGAACTTCGCGACCGGCTGAACGGCATCGTTCCCGCCGAGCACTTCTACGGCGGCGAGCCGGACGTCGTCTGAACACCCGCTTGGGGCGCCCGCGCACGAAGACAACCGGGCACCGCCCAGTCCTTGACGAACCAGCCCATACAACACTGAATCGAATGGAACATCCCCTATGAGCCATATACACGTCGTCATCGACGATCGCGTCGCCGAGATCGTCCTCGACAACCCTCCGCAGAACCGTATCGGTGATCAGCTGTCGGACGATCTACTCACTGCCGTCGAGCAGGCCGAGTCTTCCGGGGCACGTGCGATCCTCCTGCGCGCGGAAGGAAGTGACTTCAGCTTCGGTGGCGACATCGTCCCCTGGCCCGATCTCGACGTCCGTCGGCTGCGAACACTCCTTGAGCGATACATGTTCACGTTCAACCGGTTCGAGCAGGTTCCCCTTCCCGTGGTCGCGGCGGTGAACGGGCTCTGCTTCGGTGGTGGTTTCGAACTCGCCCTGCGTTCCGACGTGATCTTCGCCGGCGAAGGTGCTCGGTTCGGTCATTCGGAGCAGACCATCGGCATCGTCACCCTGCTGGGCGGGATTTACCGGTCGGCCGCCCGCGCCGGACGGGCCCGGGCCTTCGAGTGGGCCCTCACCTCGGAGCAGGTGCCCGCGAGCACCATGGCCCAGGCGGGGATCGTCAATCATGTCGTACCCGACGACGAGGTGGTTGGTACGGCCCGCGAGTTCGCGCACAAGCTGGCCGCGGGACCGACCCGGGCACATGCGGCGCACAAGGCTCTGCTGCGTGTCTGGGAGACCGCTGGGGCCAAGGCGGCGGACGACGCGATGTTCGACATCGCCCTGCCGCTCTTCGAGTCCAAGGACGTGGCGATCGGACTTCCGTCCGCGGTCGCCGCCCTGCAGGCGGGCTTGCCGCGTCCGGCCATCGACTTCACCGGCGAGTAGTCCGGACCTCCGGCATCGGGGAACCGACGGGCGCCCCGCGCGATCTCGTTGTCACAGGTGTAGGAGTTAGGCTCTTACACTGGGTAGAGGTGAGACTTCACCGCTACGGCATGAGGAGGACGAGATGACTGCGGCGGTGCAATGGCCTGCCTCCGTTCGCTATCAGGACGCCACGAACGTCGCTCCAGGCGGTCTGGGCTTCGTGCAGGACCTGCTGAACACCGCCAGTCAAGGCAAGCCGCGACAACCTGACCTGCTGGAGGCGGTGGCCACGGCGCAGGAGTGGCTCGATCTGTCCCTCGCAGTCGTCAACGGCATCGACCCGGACTGCGCTCCGGAGCCCAAAACGGTGACGCTGGACGCTCGCGGTCTTCGGTCTCTGCGGTCACTGCGCGATCGCATCCGCACCGCACTCACCGCCACGACTGCAGAGGATGGGCCGGCTTCGGTCGCCCTTCCTCCCGTCGAGACAACGGCGGCCGTCAGGCTGGACTCGGACGGCGCTCGGCTGCGGCCACGCGGGAAGGGCGTCGAACTCGTCCGCTCGTACGCCCTCATTCAGCTGACTGCCGCCTCTTACGCCGACACGATGCGCCGGCTGAAGGTCTGCGCGAACCCCCGCTGCCGCGGTGCGTTCTACGACCGGTCGAAGAACTGCTCCCGCATCTGGCACGACGTGGCCACCTGCGGCAACGCCCAGAACGTCCGGGTCTACCGCGCGCGCCTGAAGGCACGCGCGGTGGCCCCGTCCTCAGACTGACTTCGCCTCGTCAGGGTCGCGTCGGGACGTCGCGGGCGGGGCGGTCCCAGTGATCAAGCCGTCAGGGACGTCGGGCTCTTCCCTCCAACATGCCTGCGAGCAGTCCCAGTCCACTGGGGCACCTATGCGCACCGGTCCAGCGAGGAAACACACTCTAGGCCCAATGCCGTTGCTTTAGCTCGCGGGAGTACGCTGCTGTGCAGTGCTCCCGGGGGTGATTCAGGTGTCTGCGAGTGTCGGGGAGTTATCGGGGTTAGGCCTGCTGACCTGGGTCTATCCACCTGGTCTGGTGGATCGTGTGGTGGCCGCTTGTGGCCGTGCGGAGCATCGCAGACGCCTGCTGCCGGCCCGGCTGGTGGTGTACTTCGTGCTCGCACTGGCCCTGTTCTCGCCGGCGCCGTATCTGGACGTGATGCGTCACCTGGTCGAGGGCCTGCGAGGCCAGGGCCTGCTGGGCGACTGGCACGTGCCGGCGAAGTCGTCGCTGTTCCGGGCCCGGCAGCGGCTGGGATCGGAGCCGCTGCGGGTGCTGTTTGCCACGACTGCGAAGCCGATGGGCACCGAGGCCACCCCGGGCTGCTTCTGGCGGGGGCTGCGGCTGCTGGCGGTGGACGGCACCTGCTGGGATGTGGCCGACAGTGCGGCCAACGAGGCGGCCTTCGGCCGCCCCGGAAATGGCCGCGGCCCCGACAAGTCCGGCTTTCCCCAGGTGCGGATGGCCTGCCTGATCGAGGTGGGCACCCATCTCGTGCTGGACGCGGAACTGGCCGGCTGCCGCACCGGCGAAGTCACCCTGGTCAGCCGCCTGCCCCGCTCCTGCCAAGAGGGCCAACTCATCCTGGCCGACCGGGAGTTCCTCGGCGTGCCACTGTGGCGGGCCTTCACCACCAGCGGTGCTCAGCTGTTGTGGCGGGTGCCCGCCAACCGCGTCCTGCCCGTCGACCGGCTGCTGCGGGACGGATCCTGGCTCTCCCGCATTCATGCGGGCACCGATCCCGCGCACCGTGATCCGGTCACGGTGCGGGTGCTGGCCTACCAGCTCAACGGCACCGGCCGCGGGGGTGAGGACTACCGGCTGGTGACCACCCTGCTCGACGCCCGCCGGTATCCCGCCCGCCAGCTGGCCGCGCTCTACCAAGAACGGTGGGAGGCCGAAGCCGTCTTCGCCGAGCTCAAGACCCACCAACGCGGCTCCCGCATCGTGCTCAGCAGCAAGACCCCCGACGGCGTCCTGCAGCAGATCTGGGCACATCTGCTGGTCCACCACGCGTTGCGCGAACTGATGGTCAGAACCGCCGCCACCCGGGACCTGGATCCCGACCGGGTCTCCTTCACCGAAACCCTGCGCTCCGCCCGGCGCAGCGTGACCCTCACACCGGGCAGCTTTTCCCCCTGAGCTGCTGGTCAGAGCCCTCGTCCTGCTCCAGCACGACCTGCTCGAACGCCTCCTGCCCGCCAGACGGCTGCGCAGCCAGCCCCGTGTCGTCAAGCGCAAGATGTCCAACTACCGGCTCAAACGGGCCGAACACCACAGTTGGCCACAGCCCACCCACACCGGCACCCGAGCAGTCCGCATCAAGCGACCCCAACCCGCAACCACCTAAGTGCGTTGTGGCAAACCGGATCTTGTTCGAGCGGCAGCGGGTGGTCGTCTGGACTGAGGTTCGGGTGCGGTCGCGGGCATGAGAGAACGGGCCC
>NZ_JBIWOE010000059.1:0-45318 GCF_044767585.1 Streptomyces sp. NPDC101225 | reverse complement strand
AGGATCCAGTTGACGGCCGTTCCCCGCTCGGGGCGGTAGCGCGGAGCGGTCCGCCACACCTCCACCAGCACCTCCTGCGCCACCTCCTCCGACTGGGCCCGGTCCCTCACCACGGCCCGCACGACACCCAGCACCCCGCCCGCGACGGCGTCGTAGACCCCGGCGAAGGCCTCCTCGTCACCCAGGGCCACACGGCCGACGAGTTCCTGCAGATCGGGCTCTGTCGATGGATCTCTGCCGACATGTACTGCTTCCTTCACCGAGAGCCTCCGTCATCGCGACATGTCCACGCGTAATCCGTTCCCGCGCGGACCGCGGATTGGTCGCGGTGATGCCGAACGGGCTGGTGGTGCGGGCGGGAAAGGACCCGTCTGCCGCTGCGCCGGCCCCCTTGCGCGTGGGTCGGGCGACCCCTCAGTGCGTCCTCAGGGAAGGCTCAGAGTTCCGCCAAGCGACGGCCCGGCGGCGGGCTCGATCATCGAGGCGTTCAGGCGGCACAGCCATCCGAGGGACGGAGACCTCATGATCTACACAAGTATGCGCCCGGACGTCGGCGTCGTCGATCACCCCCTGCACGCGTGGGTGCTCGGCGACGCGGCGCGGCGTGGGACGCGGCCGGCGATGGTGGACGTCTCCAGCGGACGCACCCTCACCTACGCCGAGCTGGCCGGGCTGGTCGGCAGGCTCGCGGCGGGTCTTGCCGCCGAGGGCATCGGCAAGGGCGACGTGGTCGCGTTGCACTCGCCGAACACGATCCTGTTCCCCGTGGTCCTGTACGCCACCACCACCGTGGGCGGGACGGTGACCACGCTGTCGCCGCTGGCCGCGCCGGACGAGATCGCCAAACAGCTGATCGACTCCGAGACGCGGCTGATGGTGAGCGTCTCGGCGCTGATCGAGTCCGCGCGGGCGGCCGTCGAGGTGGTCCGGCGCATGACCGGCCGGGACATCGAGATCCTGGTCTGCGACAGCGCCGAGGGCCACCGTCCGGTGCTCGGGCTGCTCGGTGACGGCGATGTTCCGGCCTACGAGTTCGACGCGGCCGAGGACGTCGCCGTGCTGCCCTACTCGAGCGGCACGACGGGTGTGCCCAAGGGCGTGATGCTGACCCACCGCAACCTGTGCACGAACCTCGAGCAGATGGCCGGCCTGCATCAGGTCGAGGAGGGGGACCGGGTCATCGCGATCCTGCCGTTCTTCCACATCTTCGGGTTGACCGCGCTGGTCAACGGCGCCCTGCGGCGCGGTGCGACGGTGTACGTGCACGCGCGGTTCGACCTGGAGGCGTTCCTGACCAGCCTGGAGCGCGACCGGATCACCCACGCGTACGTGGCCCCGCCGGTGATGCTGGCGCTGGCCAAGCACCCCGCGGTCGGGAACGTGGACCTGTCGGGTCTGCGGCGGATCATCTGTGCCGCGGCGCCGCTGGACGCCGGGGTGCAGGCGGCGGTGGCGGACCGGCTGGGCGTGGAGGTCGGGCAGGGGTACGGCATGACGGAGCTGTCCCCCGTCTCGCACCTCCACGCCGACGGCAACCTCGGCGAGCCCGCCGCCTGCGTGGGGCACCTGCTCCCGTCGACGCAGGCGCGGCTGGTCGATCCCGACACCGGTCTGGACGTGGCGGAGGGCGAGCCGGGCGAGGTGTGGATCCGGGGGCCGCAGGTGATGAAGGGCTACTTCGGCCGCCCCGAGGCCACCGACGCGACGGTCGACGCCGACGGGTGGCTGCACACCGGTGACATAGGCCGGGTCGACGAGGACGGGAACTGGTTCATCGTCGACCGGGTCAAGGAACTCATCAAGTACAAGGGCTACCAGGTGGCGCCGGCCGAACTCGAAGCGATCCTCGTGCAGCATCCCGGCATCGCCGACGCGGCCGTGATCGGCGTCCACGACGAGGCGGGGGGCGAGATACCCAAGGCGTTCGTGGTGCCGATGACCGGGGTGTCGATATCCGCCGCCGAGGTGATGGCCCATGTCGAGGGCCAGGTGGCTCCGTACAAGAGGATCCGGCGGGTCGAGTTCATCGAGGCGGTGCCGAAGGCCGCCTCCGGCAAGATCCTCCGGCGCCGGCTGCGGGACCGGGAACCGGCCCGCTCCTGAGGCCGCGGCCGTCCGCGCCGGCCCCGGCCCGTGCCCCGACCTGACCCAACTGCCCGCTAATGAAAGGATGTTGTAAGGTTTTTGTGTGGACGGCGCGGTGTACCGGTTCGGGCAGTACGCGTTGGACGCGGACCGCCGCAGGCTCAGCTGTGACGGGCTGCGGGTCGATGCCGAGCCCCGGGCCCTGGAGTTGCTGTGCCTCCTGGTCGAGCACCGCGATCGTGTCGTGTCCGAGGACGAGCTGTGCGACAGGATCGGTCGCGGAGGCGCCGTCAGCAGGACGGCGCTGGCGGCCTGGGTGCGCACGGCCCGGCTAGCGATCGGTGACAGCGACAGCGGACAGCAGCTCATCCGCACCGTGAGTCCGCACGGCTACCGGTTCGTGGCCGGTGCGACCGTGGCGTCCGGCGGCGGACCGGCCCCGGGGGCCGATCACGAGGTCATCCGTTTCTGCCGGTCCGCGGACGGCACGCGGATCGCCTACGCCCTGACCGGCGAGGGGCCGCCCCTGGTGAAGACCGCCAACTGGCTGACCCATCTCGACCTCGACCGCACCATCCCGATGTGGGCCCACTGGTTCGACGGCCTCACCCGTGGCCGGCAGCTCCTCCGCTACGACGAGCGCGGCTGCGGCCTCTCCGAGTGGACGGTGCCCAGCTTCACCCTCGACGACCTGGTCGACGATCTCGACACCGTTGTCAATGCCGCGGGGCTCGACCGCTTCCCCCTGCTCGGCGTGTCACAGGGCGGCGCGGTGGCCGTCGCCTACGCCGTGCGCCACCCCGAGCGGGTCAGCCGGCTGGTCCTCACCTCGGCCTACGCCCGGGGGCAGCAGATCCGTGCGGTCAGCGACGACGAGCGCGACGCCGCCGAGGTCGACCTCAACATCGCCCGCGCCGGATGGCGTTCCCAGGACAGCAGCTTCCTGCGCTACTTCGCGTCCCAGTTCCTCGCCGACGCCACGCCCGCGGAATGGGACGCGTTCGCCGCCTACCAACGGCAGACGACCTCCCCCGCCAACGGCCTGCGCTTCCTGGAGGAGTTCACCCGCATCGACGTCTCGGGCATCGCCGATCAGGTGGCCTGTCCCACGCTGATCGTCCACTCCCGCGACGACGCGCGGGTTCCCGTGGCACAGGCCCTGGAACTGGCCACGCTGATCCCCGACAGCCGGCTGGTCCTCCTGGAGGGCCGCAACCACCTGTTCACGGCCACCGATCCCGCCTGGCCGACCTTCCTGTCCCACCTGCACACCTTCCTGTCCGAGTAGCCGGGACCCGCGCGCGACGTGCCGGCGCACGGCGGACGGGGACCGTCGGAAGGCGAACCGCGGGAGTCCCGCCGTCCGAAGCGCGGACGGCGGGACTCCCGTACCAGGGCCCCCGGGCGGGTTTCGAAAGTCCCCCTGCCCGGCGGGCGCCTGGCACGCAGGCGCCCGCCGGACCCGCCCCGCGGGCGGACGACGCTCCTTTCGGAGCGCGCCCTAGCCGATGACGATGTCGCAGTCGGCCCGGCCGTGGTCGGCGATGGCGGCGAAGTCCGCCTGGATGTTCGGGTCGTACGCCTCCGAGCTGATGGTGCGGGTCTTCTTGCCGGGTACGCCCTTCTTCCCGGTCGCGTGCGTGACGGACGCGGCGTCCCAGTTCAGGTCGCAGGTCCAGTGGAAGGTCCGGCTGAGGAGGTGCGAGTTGTGCCCGCTTCCCGTGATCGACCAGTTGCCGTCCGCCTTCACCACGAACGTGACGTCACCGCTGACACCGCGGCTGCTGTCGCCGGTGGCGAAGGTGACGGACTGGCCGTCCGCCGAGACGATCTTGGTGGTGTCGTTGGCCTGCGCGGGGAGCGTACCCAGCGTCAGGGAGCCCACGGCGGCCCCCGAGGCGATCAGCAGCGCCAGCCCCCGTCGAGTCCCGATGAGGCCGGGCTTCCTGGTGTTGTCGAATCGCATGTCTGTCCTTTTCTCTCGTGTCTCGCCTCTTGATCAGCGCCGGGCGGGGGAGCGATGTGTGCCGAAGTGCCCCTCCGTGCGGCGTGGTTCAAGCTTCGGTCCCGTCACGGGTCCGGACCTTGGGGGAGGTCTGAGGCTTCTCTGAGGGCGAGCTGAGGGGGCGCGTCCTCAGCGAGCCGGCCGCCCGGCGCGGCCTCGGCCGGCCACCGGACCGCGGGTCACTCGGCCAGGAAGGCGTCGATGTGGGCGAGGAACTCGTCCCAGGCCGGCTCGAACGCGGTGAGCAGGTGGTTACGGCTCTTGAGCAGGACCAGCCGGCTGTCGGGGATCAGCGCGGCCAGTTCACCGGCCTGCGAGGCGGGCACCCGTTCGTCGTCCCGCGCGTGGATGATGAGCGTCGGGCACTGCACCCGGTGGGCGATGTCGGACACGTCGATGTGGGCGAACTGCTCCAGGAACCGGACCCCGTTGGCCGGCGAGGTCGTCTGCCGCTGGAAGGCGGTGAACTCGTCCCATTCCCGCTGCGTGCCCTCGGGCAGGAACTGGGAGGCGAAGACCCGCAGGAACCGGGGGTCCTGGTGGATCCACCCCACCCGCGCCAGATCCAGGTCGAGGGCCGCCTCCTCGCGCTCGGCCTCGCCCTGGGCCCGGACCTGACGTCCCCGGGCGTAGGCGCCGGCGAGGATCAGCCGGCTGACCCGCTCGGGGTGGCGCACGGCGTAGGCGACCGCCACCGCGCCGCCCTGTGACACGCCGAGCAGGGGGAAGCGGTCGAGCCCCGCGGCATTGACAACGGTGTCGAGATCGTCGACCCAGTCGTCGAACGTGAAGCCGGGCACGTCCCAGTCCGACAGGCCGCAGCCGCGCTCGTCGTACCGGATCAGCCGGCGGTCGCGGGCCAGGCCGCGCAGCCAGTGCGACCACACCGGTGTCGTCCATTCCAGGTCGAGGTGGGTCATCCAGTTGGCCGCCTTGAGCAGGGGCGGCCCCGAACCGACGGAGGCGTGGGCGATGCGGGTGCCGTCGTCGGCCCGGCAGAACCGGATGGTCTGGTGGTGGGCGCCGACGGGGCCGTCCGCGGGGGGCGGCTCGGCACCGCCCTGCTGCACGGACGCGGCCGAAGGGCCGCCCGCCACGGCCGTGGCCTCGGCCACGAACTGGTATCCCCGCCGGTGCACGGTACGGATCACCTGCTGGCGGCTGCCGGTGTCGCCCACGGCCAGCCGCGCGGTCCGCAGCGCCGTGGTGAGGGCGGCCTCACTGACGAAGCGGTCGCCCCACACCTCGTCCAGCAGCTCGTTCTTGGTCACCACCCGGTCCCGGTGCGCGACCAGGTGGCACAGAAGGTCCAGGGCGCGAGGCTCGACGTGGACCGACTCGCCGGCCCGGCGGAGCTGGTGCCGGGTCAGGTCCAGCTCGTATGCACCGAATCGGTACGTGTCCCCCTCCACCTTTGCAGCGTACAACCCGCCTTCATGGGCGTACACATGACCGATTGCGCCCGGGAGCCCGGAGGCCGGGCACGCCACGCGCGGACCTCGACCGGCCGGGCACGGAACGTCGCCGGAAGGCGGCATCAAAATCGCATAAAGATTGCCGGAAACCGGCAATGAATCGGGCGGTCTCTCCATGTCAGGATTCCGTCAAGTTGGAGATCAGCGGCAATGGAGAGGGGGCGGCGCGCATGGCCTGGTTTCTCGGAATCGGCATCACGGGGGTCGTGCTGCTCGCTCTGTCGCTGGTCTTCGACGGGCTGCTGGACGGCGCGCTCGACGGCGCGCTGGGCGGTGGCCTCGACGGGTGGCTGTCGCTGCCGGTCGTCGCCGGGTTCCTGGCGATGACCGGTTTCGGCGGAGTCATCGCCCAGGCGGCCACGGGGGTCGGCCCGCTGGGAGCCACCGGCGTCGGCGCACTGTCGGGGGTGGGCACGGCTTGGCTGACGTATCGCTTCAGCCGTGCCCTGATGCGTGACCAGACGTCGGTGGCACCCACCGGGAACGACCTCGTCGGTACCTCCGGCAGCGTGGTGACGGCCATTCCCGCCGACGGGTTCGGCGAGGTGCTGCTGCATCTCGCGGGCCAGCCGGTGAAGCTCGCCGCGCGCAGCGCGGCACCGGTGGCCAGGGGTGCCGAGGTGTGGGTGGAGGCGGCTCCTTCCGCCACCTCCGTCCTGGTCCGCCAGGTCGACCACTGACTTACCGGCGTCGCCGTCCCGCCCTTCTCTTCGTTTTCCGCAACCGTCCTTTCCTCTACATGAATCGGGGGCACTGTCATGAGTCCTGTCGTCGTCGCCGTGGCCGGAGTGGTCGTGCTCCTCGTGCTGCTGGCACTGGTCGTCATCAGCCGCTACAAGGTCGCCGGGCCGAGCGAGGCGTTCATCGTCACCGGCCGCCGGGGCAAGAAGGCCACCGATCCGGAGACCGGCCGGGTGTTCACCGACAACAGCGGGCAGAAGGTCGTGGTCGGCGGCGGGGTGTTCGTCGTCCCCTTCGTGCAGCAGAAGTTCAGCCTCGACCTGTCCTCCCGGCACATCCCGGTCGCCGTGCGCGGCGCGGTCACCCTGCGCGGGGTGAAGGCCAACCTCGACGGTGTCGCGATCGTCAAGGTGGGCGGCACCGAGGACTCCATCCGCGCCGCCGCACAGCGGTTCCTGATGCAGCAGGACGGCATCGTCGGCTTCACCCAGGAAGTCCTCTCCGGCGCGCTGCGCGCGATCGTCGGCCGGATGTCGGTGGAGGACGTCATCCGCGACCGGGCCGCGTTCGCCGGCCAGGTCGCCGAGGAGGCGGAGGCGAGCCTGTCCGGGCAGGGCCTGGTGCTGGACGCCTTCCAGATCCAGGACATCACCACCGAGGGCTCCTACCTGGAGGACCTGGGACGGCCCGAGGCGGCACGGGCGAAGCAGGAGGCCGACATCGCCGAGGCCGTGGCCCGGCGGGCCGCCGAGCAGGCCCGGCTGAAGGCGGAGGAGGAGATCGCGGTCGCGCAGCGCACGTTCGCGCTGCGGCAGGCGGAGATCAAGGCCGAGACCGACGAGGCCGGGGCCCGTGCGGCGGCCGCGGGTCCGCTGGCCGAGGCGGCCCGGCAGCAGGAGATCCTCAGCGAGCAGGAGAAGGTCGCCGAGCGGCAGGCCGCACTGACCGACCGTCAGCTCGACACCCAGGTCCGCAAGCCGGCCGACGCCCAGCGGTACGCCGCCGAGCAGGAGGCCGAGGCCCGCAGGGTGGCCCGGGTCAAGCAGGCCGAGGCGGAGAAAGCGGCGGGCATCGCCACCGCGCAGGCGGAGGCGGAGCGGGCCCGGCTGACCGGTGAGGGCGAGAAGCAGCGGCGCAGCGCACTGGCCGAGGCGGAGGCCGTCGAGGGCCTCAAGCAGGGTGAGGCCGAGCGGTCCCGGCGTGCGGCGATCGCGGAGGCGGTCCGTCTGGAGGGCGAGGCCGAGGCCGCGGCGATCGGCGCGAAGGGGACGGCCGAGGCGGACGCGATGCGCAACAAGGCCGACGCGTTCGCGCGGTACGGCGACGCGGCGATCCTCCAGATGCTCGTCGAGGTGCTGCCGCAGGTGGTCGCCAAGGCGTCCGAACCGCTGAGCGCCGTCGACAAGATGACCGTCATCTCCACCGACGGGGCGAGCCAGTTGTCGCGCACCGTCGCCGACAACGTGGCCCAGGGCGTCGAACTCCTCAGCTCCACCACCGGAGTCGACCTCGCCGAACTGCTGAAGGGCGTCACGCGGCGGGCCGAGGGCGCGCAGCCCGCGCCCGAGACCAACGGAAAGATCGAGATCGCCGGCTGAGCCGGGCGGCGATCCGGAGCACGGAGCCCGGGCGGGCGGTGACCGCCCGGGCTCCGCCGGTTCCGTCCGGGCGCGCCCGCCCGCCCCCGGGCACTGACAGGACCCCGTGACCGTCCTTTGCCGCGATGCCGCGATGCCGCGATGCCGCGGGGGCGGCCGGGTCGGTGCCGGTGAGTTCGTGGACGCGCTCCACCCGGTGGGTCAGGGCGCGCACACTCAGGCCGCCTTCCGCCTTCCGCCTTCCGCCTTCCGCCTTCCGCCTTCCGCCTTCCGCCTCGCGCCGGGTGACCAGGACGATCAGGACGATCAGGACGAGGTGGCGTCCACCCGGGTGCCGGAAGGGGGCGGCCACCCGGCGGAAGCCGCGTCGGGGGCGGTTCAGGCGAGGGCGAAGTAGCGGACCCACACGTAGGCGAGCGAGATCGTCACCGTCACCGCGGTCACGATCAGGCCGTACTTGGTGAACTGCCAGAAGGAGATGGGCTGCCGGCTGCGCTCGGCGATGCCGAGGACGACCACGTTCGCGGAGGCGCCGATGGCGGTGGCGTTGCCGCCCAGGTCCGCCCCCAGCGCGAGGGCCCACCACATGACGTGGTCGCCCGCGCCTCCCATGTCGCGGACGATCTCGGCGGTGATGGGCGCCATGGTGGCGACGTAGGGGATGTTGTCGACGATGCCCGACAGGACGGCGGAGCCGCCGAGCAGCGTCATCGAGCCGGCCAGTTCGTTGCCGCCGATCAGGTCGGCGAGCTTCTGGGAGATCTCGCCGACGACACCGGTGTCGATGAGGCCGCCGATCATGACGAAGAGACCGGCGAAGAAGGCCAGCGTGGGCCACTCCACCTCGGTCAGGACGTCCCGCGTCTCGACGGTGGAGACCGCCACCAGCAGCCCGGCGCCGAGCAGGGCGACGATGCTGGGCTCGAAGTGCAGGACCGGGTGCAGCACGAACCCGGCCACCACCAGGGTCAGTACCAGCAGCCCCTGGGCCAGCAGGCGCGGGTCCCGGATGGCCTCGCGCTCCTCCAGCTCCATGATCTCGGTGGCGCGCTCCTCGTCGTAGACGAAGGACCTGCGGAACATCACCCGGCACAGGGCGAGCAGGACGACGACCAGGACGGCCGCGAGCGGGGCGAGGTGGACGACGAAGTCGTTGAAGGTCAGGCCCGCCCGGCTGGCGATGATGATGTTCGGCGGATCGCCGACGAGGGTGGCCGTGCCGCCGATGTTCGAGGCCATCACCTCGGCGATCAGGAACGGCGCGGCGGGCAGCGCGAGGCGCTCGCACACCAGCAGGGTCACCGGGGCGATGAGCAGGACCGTGGTGACGTTGTCGAGCAGCGCGGAGGCGACGGCCGTGATCACGACGAGCATGGTCATCACGCGGAAGGGTCTCGCGCGGGCGCGCTTGACCGCCCAGATGGCCAGATACTCGAACATGCCGGTCTTCTTGAGCACGCCGACGATCATCATCATGCCCATGAGCAGGAAGATGACGTTCCAGTCGATGCCGGAGTCCTCGGAGTAGAACGCCGAGACGTCGTCGGTCGCCCCGATCGCCAGCATCAGGCCCGCGCCGCCGAGGGCCACGGCGACGCGGTGGATCTTCTCGCTGATGATCAGGACGTATGCGCCGACGAAGACGACGATCGCCGCCCAGCTGTGCCAGTCGTTCACGGTCCTCCGATTGCTGTCAGGGCCTGCTGTGGGGTGTCGTCGTGCTGGTCCGGCGCGGCGGCCGTGAGCTCCTCCACGTCGAAGGCGCGCGCGATCGGCACGTCCGTGGAGCTGTGGGCGACGATCGAGAACGCGATGCATACGGCGATCAAGGTGAACGCCTCCTCGGCCTGCGGGATTCCGGACTGCAGGACCAGCAGGCCGTACACCACGGAGGCGAAGCCCTTCGGGCCGAACCAGGCCGCCACCAGCTTCTCCTTGCGGGAGATGCGCGTGCCGAGCAGCGACAGCAGCAGCGAGGCCGGCCGGATCAGGACGATGGCCACCACCACCGCCGCGTACCCGCCGACCGGCAGGTCGCCGAAGAGGCCCGGGGTCAGCAGCGCGCCGAACACCAGCAGGGCCGCGAACTTCGCCAGCTCCGCCAGCGCCTCGCCGAGCGGCTCGAAGGACCTCTGGGCCTCCGGCGACACGTGCGTCAGCGTCGCGCCCGCCGAGAACGCCGCCAGGTAGGGGTTGGCGTGGGTGAGGTGGCAGGCCGCGTACAGGATGACGCCCGTCGCCAGCGGCAGGAGCGGCTGCAGCTTCGGCTCGGCACCCAGCAGCCGGAACCGGACGAGCCGGCCCACGCACAGCGGCAGCGCCGTGCCGAGGACCAGACCGAGCAGCAGCTCCAGCGCGATCTTCCCCGGGGCGGCCTCCGCGCTGCCGGCCGTCGGACCGGCCGCGGCGATCAGGAGCAGGACGACGGGCAGGGCGAGCCCGTCGTTGACACCGCTCTCCACGTTCAGCAGCTGACGCAGCTTGGCCGGGACTTCGGCGCGTCCGACGATCGCCGAGGCGAACACCGGGTCGGTCGGCGCGAGGACCGCGCCGACGAGGAACGACGTCGTCCAGTCCAGACCCACCAGGTAGTGGGTGATCAGGGACATGAAGACGAACGCGAGCGGCATACCGAGCCCGAGCGCACGGGCCGGGTGGCTCCAGTTGGCGCGCAGCTTCGGCAGTGAGACGTGCATGCCGTCGGTGAACAGCACCGCGAACAGCGCCAGGTCCGCCGTCACGGAGACGATCTCGCTGTCCGGCGTGATGTGGATCAGCCCGAGGAAGCCGTCGCTGACGAGTGCGCCGCCGACCAGGAAGAGGAAGGAGGTGGACAGCACCGTCCGCGCCGCAAGGCCGGACAACAGCACTGCCACCAGCAGCGCGATGCCGAATACGACCACCAGCACCATGACGGACGCCCCCGATCGGAAGAGAGAGTGATCCCCTGCTCGCCGACCAGACTTCCCGGCACACCGAGGGGAACCTTACCTTCCCTTGACGCATCCTTAACAGATCACTGACCAGCACCCAGGAGGCGCGGGGACTGCCGGGTTCCGGCAACGTCGGCCGAGGCCGGCCCCCGTACGTGGGGGACGCGGCACACCGGCGTCAGGACGCGGCGATCAGCAGCTGCTCCAGCAGGTGCGCGGCGGTGATCACCCCGAGCAGGCGCGTCCCGTCCCGCTGCTCTTCCGCGACCGCCACGAGCGGGCTGCGCACCTGAGCCATCAGGGCCGCGACCTCCAGCGCCGTCGCGTCCGGCTCGGCCACCGGCGGCGCGGGCACGCTCTCGGACAGGCAGTCGTGGACGGTGCGGCCCTTGAGGGCCTGGCAGAGGCGGTCGGCGTGCCGCTCGTCGACCACCGCGGCCAGCGTCGGGTCGTCGATGACGTAGGCCGGCACCACGGTCTTGATCATCTGGGAGGCGGGGAGGATCGCCCGGGGCGCCCCCCGCTCGTCGAGGACCAGCAGCGCCGGCAGGCTCTGCTCGGCCATCAGGCGCGCCGCCGCCATGGCGTCGTCGTCGATGCCGACGGTCTCGTACTCCACTGCCAGTTCACGTGCCCGCACGTTCGGCTCCCGTTGTCGTTTCCGTGTCGCTCCCCAGGGAAGCGTCAGGCGTCGCGCGATGTCCAGACCGGCGGGTGGCGCGGCGCGCGTGCGGCACGCCGGAGGCACTGACGGTCCGGTAACGATCTGTCTGCGCGAATACCTGCACAGTGCAAACAAACATACGATCCACCGTATGAACAGAGCTGTGAAGATCGGCATAGCCGGTACCTCTACGGCGCTGCTCACCGTCGGGGGAATCGGCGCCTACAACGTCGTGCAGGCGATGTCCTCGGGGACGACGGGGAGTGGTGGGACCAAGGCGGAGAGCGGTTTCGACCCGGCGGCGGTATCGAGCGAGCCGCCGTCGGACGCCAAGGCCGTCGAGCTGACGCGCACCTTCCTGGACCAGTGGTCCGCACAGCGGCTGGACCGCGCCGCGAGCGACACCGACGCGTCGGCCACGGCCGTATCGGCCCTGCGGGGATACGCGGACGGCCTGCACCTGAAGAAGCTGACCTTCCGGCACCTCACCTCGGCGGGTCCGTCGACGGTGACGGCGGGGGCCACCAAGGTCACCTTCGACGTCACGGCGCAGGTGGCCGGGGGCACCTGGACCTATGCGAGCGCGGTGGCGGTACGGCAGAGCACGAACGGCCGGACGGCGGTGCACTGGAACAACTCGGTGCTCTCTCCGGGCCTGGGGGACGACCAGTCGCTGACCGCCGGCACGCTTCCCGCGGGCGTGAGCACCGCCAAGGTCGTGGCGAGCGACGGCAGGACCGACCTGTCCCGCTTCTCCTCCCTGCGGGGCATGGCGGCGACGATCCGCAAGAACGCCACACCGAGCGGCGGCAGCGCGGGCACGGGCGTGGCCGTGCTCGGCGCGGACGGTGCCGGCGTGAAGACACTGAAGGTCTTCTCCCGGGGGAAGGCCCCGGTCATCAGGACGACCATCGACGCCTCCCTGCAGGAGGTGGCCGAGGCCGCCGTCAAGGACCCGCACCTCCAGGACAAGCCCGCCGGGACGGTGGCGCTGGACTGGAGGACCGGTCACCTGCTCGCGATCGCCCACACCGGCGCCGACGGCGACATCGCTGTCAACGGCATCAAGTCGCCGGGCTCCACCATGAAGATCATCACCTCGGCGGCCCTGTTCGACCGGGTGGGCCTCACCCCGAACTCCCCCGCCCCGTGCACGGACTCGCTGATGGCCAACAGCCAGCTCTTCCACAACGACTCCGGGGTGCGGGCCAACCCGGCCTCGACCCTCGCCCAGGCGTTCACGGTCTCGTGCAACACCGCCTTCATCAAGGACGGTTTCCACTACCTCGTGCACGGCCAGGAGGCCTCCGCGCTGCACGACGAGGCCGTGAACGTCTTCGGCATGGGCAGCTGGTCCATCGGCGGCGGGGTCGCGACCACCGACCCGAGCATCCCCGTGGACGCGCAGGGCGGCGACCAGGCGGCCCAGTTCATCGGCCAGGGCAGGGTCACGGCGACCCCGCTGTTCATGGCGTCCGTGGCGGCCACCGTGCGCGGCGTCGGGTTCAAGCAGCCCGTCATCCTGCCCGGACAGCACCAGGAGACCGCGCCCCGGCCCATCTCCGCCCGCACGGCGGGCTATCTGCAGTCGATGATGCGTTCCGTGGCCACCGGCGGTACCGCGGCCCCACGACTTGGCGGTCTGCCGGGTGTGGGCGCCAAGACCGGCACCGCGGAGGAGGGCGACCACACCAACGGATGGCTGACCGCGTACAACTCCCGTATCGCCGTCGCCGCCCTGGTCGAGGGCGGCCGCTCCGGTGTGGACTCCGCCGGGTACGTCGTCCGGCACCTGCTCACCGGCAACTGACGTGGCGCGGGCGGCAGTTGCCGCCGCGGTGCCGATTCCTCGCCGTCCTGGCCGGCCGCACCGCCCCCCGGCCGCTCACAGGAGCTGCTCGATCTGCCGCAGCTCCTTGCGCACGCTGGGCAGATCGGTGCGGTCCCGGTCCAGGACGACGTAGAGGAAGAGCCCTTCGTGCCGGCGGCGGTTCAGCGGCCGGATGAGGTGGTACTCCGTGTCCAGGGTGATCAGGATGTCTTCCAGCCGCGTCGGCGCGTAGCCGACCAGGTCCAGGGCCGAGAGCTTGGCGCGTACGACGTCCGTGCCGCCGCTCGCGGCCTTGCCGAGGTCGAGGCCGTCCGGTGTGCCGAGCGTGCCGAGCGTCATCCGGCTGACGTAGTCGACGACCATGACCCCGAGCGCTCCGTCGAGGCGCATCGCCCGACGCAGCGCGATGGTGATGGCGGACACGGTCAACCCCCTAGTCGTACGGCACGAGCTTGTGTTCCGGCCGTCTTTGCATCGTGCCACGATTCACGGCGACTGGCCCCGGCAACGGGCGGGCAGGTGAAACCGCCGTCCCGCACCCCACCGCCCCTGTGCCCGCCGCCCCGGCGGCCGGGCTCCCCGCCGGCGCGACGCCCCGTCCCGCAACGAGTCCTCAGCACAGCTGTTACACGTGTTTGGCCTCTCCTTTGCATGGTGCAAAATATGATGGCGGTTTGTCTCACGGCCGCCGCTTTGGGCGGCCGTTGACCGCTGCTGCACCCATTCCGGGGGGATGTGGGTATGAGTTCCGCACATGATGTCGGCGCGCGCCGTCGCGTCCGCCGTCTTGCCGTCGGCACCGTCGTGGTCCTGGCCCTGGCCGGACTGAACGGTCCGTGGCTGTACCGCTTCGGGAACGAGAAGTACCACGCGTACAAGATCAACAGACCGGAGTACAAGTCCGCCAACGGCCACTGGGACCTGGTGGACGTGCCGAAGGAGTTCCGCCAGAACACCATCCACGGGGCCCTGCTGCAGACCGGCAAGGTGCTGCTGGTCGCGGGCTCCGGCAACAACCTCGACAACTTCGACGCGAAGAACTTCCGCTCGGTGGTCTGGGATCCGGTCAAGAACACCTTCCACGAGATCAGGACCCCGGCCGACCTGTTCTGCACCGGCCACATCCATCTCGCCGACGGCAACCTGCTGTTCGCGGGCGGCACCAAGCGCTACGAGAAGCTCAAGGGCGACGTCACCAAGGCCGGCGGCCTGATGGTCGTGCACAACGAGAACCCGGACAAGCCGGTCACCCTGCCCGCCGGCACCCGCTTCACCGGCCGGGAGAACCACAAGACGTTCGTCTCCAGGGACCCGGTCACCGTCAAGCCGGCGAAGAAGGTCTTCGACAAGAGGACCGGCGCGTTCCTGCGCACGGAGGCGAGCCTGGGCCGCACCTACGTCGAGGCGCAGAAGAAGGGCGCCAAGTACGAGACCGGCGCCCAGGAGAACTACCGCATCCAGGGCCTGACCGGCTCCGACACCCACAACGTGTACGGCATCGCCAACAAACTCGGCCTGGACAAGAAGGACTTCCAGGGCATCCGGCAGGCGTACGAGTTCAACCCCTACACGGAGAAGTTCACCAAGGTCGCCCCGATGAACGAGGCGCGCTGGTACCCGACCCTGACCCGCCTGGCCGACGGCCGGGTGCTGGCCCTGTCCGGCCTGGACGACATCGGCCAGGTGGTGCCCGGCAAGAGCGAGATCTACGACCCGAAGAGCAGGACCTGGCACTACAGCGGCAAGATCCGCCAGTTCCCCACCTACCCGGCCGTCTTCCAGCTGCCCGACGGCACCTTCTTCTACTCCGGCTCGAACGCCGGCTACGGTCCCAGCAACGTCGGCCGCGCGCCGGGCATCTGGCGGTTCGGCCCCAACAAGTTCACCAAACTGCCCGGCCTGGGCGACGCGAACCTGATGGAGACCTCCGGGACCGTCCTGCTGCCGCCCGCCCAGGACGAGAAGTTCATGGTGGTGGGGGGCGGCGGCATCGGTGAGTCGACCAAGTCGTCGAAGAAGACCCGGGTCATCGACCTCAAGGCGAACAGCCCGCACTTCACGGACGGGCCCCGGCTGCAGGAAGGCACCCGCTACCCGGAGCTGTCGATCCTCCCCGACGACACCGTCCTGATCACCGGCGGTTCCCAGGACTACCGCGGTCCGGCCGCCGAGAACATCCACCAGGCCCGTATCTACGATGCCAGGACCGGCCGGATGCGTCGCGTGGCCGACCCCGAGGTGGGCCGCAACTACCACTCCGGCTCCATCCTCCTGCCCGACGGCCGGGTCATCACCTTCGGCGGCGACTCCCTCTTCGCCGACCGGGCCAAGACCAGGCCCGGCGTGTTCGAGCAGCGCCTGGAGATCTACACCCCGCCGTACCTGTACCGCGGCTCGCGGCCCTCACTCACGAGCGGGCCGGGCACCGTCAGGCTCGGCCGGACGGCGACCTTCGCCACCAAGTACGCCTCGGTCATCAAGACGGCGCGGCTCATCCACCCCAGTTCCACCACCCACGTCACCGATGTCGAACAGCGCTCCATCGCACTCGACTTCAAGAAGACGAAGGACGGCAAGGGCATCCGGATCACCGTCCCGGACAACCGCGACCTGGTCCCGGCCGGCTGGTACATGCTCTTCGTGACGGACGACCAGGGCACCCCGTCCAAGGCGCTGTGGGTCCGAGTGCCGTAGGGCAGCGCCGGGCCGCCGCCCGCCCCCGGGGCCCCGCCCGGCGGCCGCGGCGGCCCGGACGCCCCCGGGCCACCCGGAACGGAACTCTGACGTATGGCGGACACAGCGCGACAAACGGCGGTCCTCGCGAGAGGCTGCGGCTGGGGCCGTATCCGTCCTGGGACGAACCGCCGTCCCGCGTCCAAGGAGCCGCCGTGAACGCCACCGACGACAGTTACCGTTTCGACGACCTCACCGCCCTGTTCATCAACTGCACCCTCAAACCCTCCCCGCAGCGGAGCCACACCCAGGGGCTGATCGACAAGAGCGCGGCGATCATGATGTCCCGGGGGGTGACCACCTCCGAGATCCGGGCCGTCGACCACGACATCGCCACCGGCGTCTACCCCGACATGACCGAGCACGGCTTCGCCACGGACGACTGGCCGGCCGTGTACGAGCAGGTCATGGCCGCCGACATCCTGGTACTCGCGGGGCCGATCTGGCTGGGCGACAACAGCTCGGTGACGAAGAAGGTCGTCGAGCGGCTCTACGGCTGCTCGGGGCTGCTCAACGCCGAGGGCCAGTACGCCTACTACGGCCGGGTCGGGGGCTGTCTGATCACGGGCAACGAGGACGGCGTGAAGCACTGCGCGATGAACGTCCTCTACAGCCTGCAGCACCTCGGCTACACCATCCCGCCGCAGGCCGACGCCGGCTGGATCGGACCGGCGGGGCCGGGGCCGTCGTATCTGGACCCCGGCTCGGGCGGCCCGGAGAACGACTTCACCAACCGCAACACCACCTTCATGACGTGGAACCTCATGCACCTGGCGGCCCTGCTCAAGCGGGCCAAGGGCATCCCCGCGCACGGCAACCGGCGCTCGGAGTGGGACGCGGGCTGCCGCGTGGACGCGCCCAACCCCGACTACCGCTGAGCCCTACGCGGTCAGTGGCACCCCGTGCTCGTCGGCGAAGATGCGCCGGCACTGGCCGTTGCAGAAGCCGTGGAGCGTGCCGTCGACCTCCAGGGTGAGGTCGGTGGTGCCGAGGTCGACGGTCATGCCGCACACCGGGTCGATGACGGTGCCGGGCGGCAGGTCGGCGGTGCTCAGGCGGGCGATGGCGTCGCGGTGCGGGGCGGTCATGTGCTGGATCAGGTCGAGGCTGCCCATGGGGCGTCCGCACATACCGAGGCTGCCCTCGGCGATGCCGACGACCTGGACCAGGGCGTGCGGCTGGTCGCGGAGGCGGTCGGGGTCGCGGCCGGCCTCCGCCTCGGTCTCGGCGAGGGCCTGGGTGAGCCGGTCGATGGCGTGGGCGCTCATCTCCTTGCGCCAGGCGGCCGGCGCGCCGACCCGGATCAGGTAGCGGGGCGGATCGGCCGGGTCGACCGGCCGGCGGTCGCCCGTGATCCAGGCGGCCGGCTCGTGGACGAGGACCTGGGTGAGGGCGCGCGCGGAGTCCATGACGGCCTCCGCGTGGGCGTCCTCGGTTCCCATGAGAGCGTCGATGAGCCGCTCGCCGAGTCGTTGCCGTTGTGCCGGTCCGAGAACGCCCGCGGGGGCGAAGACTTCGATGACAATCATGGCTTCATGCTGCTCGGGCGGGCCGTGGTGGTCGTCGTACGGGAGAAGCGGATCGGGATTACTCCGCAGGGAGTGGCGGGCTACTGCACCGGGAGTACGGCGCTCGTCAGGCACCGCTGCGGGTGCGGTTGCGGGTCCTGACCCGGAAGATCACCAGCCCGACCGCGGCGAACCCGGCCGCCCAGGCCAGCCCCAGTGCGAGGTGGCTCCACAGCGCGGTGTGGCCGAAGGAGCCGCCCACGGCGAACTGCATGGGTCCGAAGGACGGGAACCACTGCAGGACGGGCTTGTTGGCCAGCGGGTTGCCCAGCGGGTTCTGCAGGAAGGTGTCCATCAGCCCGCCCATGATGATCAGGAAGAAGCCCTCCAGGTCGTGCTTGACCAGGACGCCGAGGAGCAGGCCGAGAGCGCCGTAGGTGAGCGCGATGGCGGCGAAGCCGGCGAGCACGGCGAACCAGCCGCCGGGGTCCGGCCGCCAGAAGGGCAGGATCGCGAGCGCGGTGTAGAGGGCGATCGCCCCCGCGACCAGGGCGACGGCCAGGGACTTGGCGCCGATGAGTGTGCCCTGCCGGTATCCGGCGAAGACCAGGCGGCGGTCGAAGGCGAGGGCCTTGCGGACGGCGTCGAAGACGACGAAGCCGGCGATCATCGTGACGGAGTTGAGGCCGGCCGAGATCAGCGTCAGATGCCCGCCGTCCACGTGCAGGACCTCGCCGGTCGCGTACAGCTTGAAGTCCAGCGGGGTGTGTCCGGCCAGGGCGTCCATCATCAGGTACCACGCGGGCACGAACAGGACGAGCAGCAGCCCGGCGAGCCGGTTGCGGGTCTGGTCGCGCACGCAGAACCGCAGCGCGGTGGGGAACTGCCCGTACAGCGGCCGCGGCCGGAGTGCGTCAGACGCCGACATGGTGGTCCTCCTTCGACGTCGTACGCGGGGTGAGCCTGCCGTCGGTGAGATCCGCCAGCACGTCGAAGCGGTCCTGTTCGAAGACGAGGTGGGTGATGACCACGACGGCCTTCCCGCGGGCGCGCAGGTCGTCCACCAGGTCCCAGAACCGCAGGTAGGTGTCCCAGTCGAAGCCCTGGTACGGCTCGTCGAGGAGCAGGACGTCCGGGTCGTGCAGGAGGGAGAGGGTGAGGTTGAGCTTCTGCCGTGTGCCGCCCGACAGTTCGCCGACGGGGGACGCGCCGTACCGCTCGTAGCCGAGCACGCTCATCAGGTCACGGCCGCGGCCCAGATCGGGCAGGCGGTGGGCGGCGGCGAAGTAGCGCAGGTGCTGCTCGACGGTGAGGCTCGCGTTCAGGACGGGGTCCTGCGGGCAGTAGCCGAGCGTGCCGGACAGCACGACCTCGCCGCGGTCCACGGGCAGGGTGCCGGCCAGGATCTTCAGAAGCGTCGACTTGCCGGCGCCGTTCTCGCCCACGACGGCGACGAGCTGCCCGGGGTCGACGGTGAGGTCGGCGCCGCGCAGGACGGGGTGCCTGCCGTAGGACTTGTGGACGTCCTGAGCCTGAAGTACGGGTGTCGGTGCGGGTGTTGAGCCGGGCGCCATGCGCAGCCTCCCTAGGGGGCGTCTCCTTGTGTTTCCGGTGGTTCCGGTGGTTCCGGTGTTTCCGCGTTCAGCCCGCCCGCGTAGACGCTGAGCATCTCCGGTGCCCAGCGGGTCATGCCGTCGGCCGAGAGCGGGTCGGTGCCCAGCACCTCGGTGAGCCGGTCGCGCAGCAGGAACAGGGCCAGGTCGTTGGAGAGGAGCAGGGCGGCGCGTACCGCCGGGTCCCGCCCGCGGGAGGCCAGTCCCGCTGCCGCCAGGTCGTCCAGCGCGGCCCTGCTCAGGTCGTACAGCCGCCGGAACAGCAGCCGTGCGGCCTCCGTGTCGGACAGCAGGAGCCGGCGCAGGTAGCCGGGCAGCGGTGAGTCGCCGGGCAGGTGCCGGGCGAACACCTCGCTCAGCGAACCCGCCCCGGACCCGGGGTCGAGCAGCTCCGCACCGCCGTCGCCCGTCAGCTCGCCGACCATCGCCTCGAAGACGTCCAGGACGTACTGGTCGACCTCCTGGCGCAGGCCCTCCTTCGAACCGAAGTGGTGCACGACCAGCCCCGGCGACACATCGGCGGCAGCGGCGATCTGCCGCACCGTCACCGACTCCGGCCCACGTGCGGCGAACAGGCCGAGGGCCTCGTCGCGGATGACCGCACGGGCGGTCCGGTCGTCGCGGGTTGAACGCATGTACAGGATACTAAACGCTTGTCCAGTCAGTGTCCAGGCCGGAGGAACGGACGCTGTGCCGGGTGCCGCGTCTCAGCCGGTGCGGGGCATCGGCGGGGGCGTGCCCGCGTAGGCCGGTGCGGACGGCAGGCCGGTCTCGGTGGGCACTCCGTTCGGCAGCAGCGGCTCGGACTGCTGCGAGGCGGTGTCGCCGGGCGTACCGCCGGGGACACCCGAGCGGCTGGACGCGTAGGACAGGGCCCCGACGGCCACGAGGACCGCGGCGATCGCGCTGAGGATCCGGCCCACCCGCCGGCATCTGGCGGGGCCGTCCATCTCCCGCCACGGCGGGCCGGGCCACACGTCCTCCGGCTCCCACACCTCGCCCACCGCGTCCAGCGAGTCCTCGGCGGGCGCGCCCGTTCGCTTCCGCTGCCCCGGGCCCTGCGGGCCGGCCGGATCGGGGCGCACACCTGCCGCCCGCTCCCGCGCGGAGAGTTCCCTGGTCGCGGAGGCCTGGATGGCCTGCTCGGTGTCCTCCAGGAACTTGCGCCACACGGTGTCCGGGACGGGCGGAACACCGCCCCCCTCACCCGGAGTTCCGCCCTCTTCCGGGTCCTCAGCGGCCATGGCGTCGCTTCTCCTCGCCTCTTCTCGACGGCGTCCCGGCCGCGGGGCGCCGCGGAGCGCGCGGATCGGCGGAAAGGGCGCGGAGCACACTCGTGGCCGAGAACCGGATGGCGGGAGACCTGTCGACGGCCGGCCTGTCGCTCCCACTCCCGACAACGTGCCGATCACTCCTGGGCGCCGGGCGACACCGGCCGCCGACGTGGTCCCCCGGGCGAGAGTTTTGCACAGTGCAAAATGTGATCGCCAGGTCTTTGGGGCCGTCTTGGTCTCGAATTGGACCTGTGCGGTGCCGGGGTCTCACGGCAGCCGCGCTCCCGGGCCGGCCTCCAGGCGGACGAACGGAACGGCCCCGCCCGCTTCCCGGAACCCGGCGTCGGTGCCGTCCGTCCTCAGGCCCGTGAACGCACCCAGGCGGCGGGCGGTCCGCGGGCGGCGCCGGGCGTAGCGGGCCATGATCTCGGCGCCGTCACCCGGCGTGAGGAAGTGGGCCGTCACCGCGTGACGGCGGGTACCCACCTCGATCAGGGTCTTCGGCTCCGCCCGCAGATTGCGGTACCAGGCCGCCTTCGGGCCGAAGCCGGACGCGACGATCCAGCAGCCCTCGTCCGGTGCGTACTCCACGACCTCCAGCACCACGCGGCGGTCGAGTCCGCTCACGCGGCCCGTGTGATGCAGCAGGAGAAGCCGCCCGCCGAAGACCCATCCCAGCCCGCAGCGGAAGATCGGTATCGGCAGACGGGCGAGGAGCCGCCGCCATCCCGTGGGGAGCCGGGGCGGTACCGGTGGGGTGTCTCTGTGCGGCATCTTCGCCTTCCGACGTCGAACAGGTCGGCTCCCGGCCTCTATTGGGTAAAGGGCTCGACCGGGAGCGCTTTTCTCACAGGCACCTTTGCATAGTCTAAATGCGGGGAGGGGTGTCTGTGCCAAAAGCGATATCAGACGGTTCTCATGCCTCTGCAACCTGTCTGGAGGACGCATGACCGAGCCGAAGCCGACGCAGGCTACCGCGGTGCTGTCCTGGATGCCCGTGGCGGCGATGGCCGTGGTGGCCGGGGCGGATGTCGTGGCCGGTCCGGGGGTGGGCCTGCTGCCTCTGGTGTCGCTCGGGCCGGCGTTCTCCGGGCTGGTCGGCGGGTGGCGGCGTACGGCGCTGATCGGCGCGGTGGCGCTGATCGTCTGCGTGGCGCTCGGGATGTACGACGGGCTGTTCGAGGAACGGCGCGGCTTCACCGCGATGGCCTCGGTGGCGGGGGTCACCGGCGTGGGCATCGCCGCCGCGGTGACCCGCTCGCGCAGGGAGGCCGAACTGGCCAGCGTCCGGTCGATCGCGGAGGTGGCGCAGCGGGTGCTGCTGCGCCCGGTGCCGCGGTCCGCGGGGCCGTTGCAGGCGGCGGTGTCGTACACGTCGGCGGTGGCGGAGGCGCGGATCGGCGGGGACCTGTACGAGGTGGTGGCCTCGCCGCACGGGATCCGGGTGATCGTGGGCGATGTGCAGGGCAAGGGGCTGGCGGCGGTGGAGACGGCAGCCGTGGTGCTCGGGGCCTTTCGTGAGGCGGCCCACGACGAGCCGGACCTGCTGGGGGTGGGAGAGCGGCTGGAGCGCAGCGTGGCCCGGGAGCTGGAGGGCGAGAAGTTCGTCACGGCCGTGCTGGCCGAGATCGGCTCGGATCACGAGGTCGTCTTCCTCAACTACGGTCATCCGGCGCCGATGGTGGTCCGCCGCGACGGCGGCGTCGACTTCCCCCAGCCGCTCGTCTACGCCCTTCCCCTGGGGCTGGGCGCCCATGGCGGCGAGGGGCCCCAGCCCTATCGGGTGGACTTCGCGCCCGGCGAGCAGCTGCTGCTCTACACCGACGGGGTCACCGAGGCCCGGGACGAGGACGGCACCTTCTACCCGCTCGGGGAGAGGGCGAGTCTGCTCAAGGAGCCCGACGCCGGCCGGGCCCTGGAGTCGCTGCGTGAGGACCTGGTGCGCCACGTCGCCGCACCCCTCCATGACGACGCCGCGATGCTGCTGCTGCGCTACCACGGTCATGGGGAAGGAAAATCTGTTCCCATCAGATGAGGGGGCAGCACCTTCGGCAAGGTAGAAAGGAGGCATGCCGGAGCGTGAGAACCCCGCAGGGGCGATGGACGACGTCGATGCGGTCACCCGCGCGGTGCTGACCGCGTCCCGCCTGTTGGTGGCGGTTTCCGCCCGCTCGCTCGCCGAGGTCGAGGATCGGGTGACACTGCCGCAGTTCCGGATGCTGGTCGTGCTCTCCACCCGCGGTGCCACCAAGCTGGTCACCCTCGCCGACCTGCTCCAGGTGGCGCCCTCCACGGCGATGCGGATGGTCGACCGGCTCATCGCGGCCGGGCTCGCCGACCGGCAGACCAACCCGGGCAACCGCCGCGAGACCCTGCTGCAGCTCACCGAGGAGGGGCGGCGTACCGTCGCCGACGTCACGGTCCGGCGCCGCACCGAGATCGCCGCGATCGTCGAGCGGCTCTCGCCGATCCAGCGGCTGGCGCTGGTCGAGGCCCTGGGCGCCTTCAACACGGCGGGCGGTGAGCCCCCCGCTCCCGCCCTGGACGGCTCGGAACCGCATCCGCTGGGCTGGGTGGTCGACGGCATGATGGCGCACGACACCTGACGGCCTCCCGGCCGTTCATCACGATTCCCTGACGGCTCTTCTCCGGGACCGGAAGTTTTTGCATAATGCAAGTGAATTGTGAACGTCGGTTGCGCTGGCGTGTTCCGGCGATGCGCGCGACGTGCGGATGGCCGGTCGCGTGGGGTGTCTCCGGGCTGTGGCCCCGGTGGTCGCCGGCGGACGGGAAGGATGCGGGGGTGTGACACGCGTGCGCCGGAAGCGCCAGCACTCGTCCCCGTCCGAGCTGCATCTGATGGCGCACCTGCGGACCTCGGTCTGGGGCCCGGCGGAGTTCGTCGGGCGGCCGCCCTGGTGGCTCGTGGGCGAGGGACTCCTCGCCGGCCTCCTCGGCGCCGGGGCGATCGCCGGTGCGACGTTCTACGGCGCCTGGACGGGCCGGCCCTCGCTGGCCGACGGCGAGGCGGGCCTGGTGTGCACGGGGGCGCTGGCGGTCTATCTGATCCTCGTGGGGGCCGGACGGGCGCTGATCGGCATTGCCGCGCTGCTCGGTGTGTGCCTCGCGCTGCAGGTCCCGCAGGCGGCCGCCGGGGTGGTGCTGGCCGAACGGGGGCAGGTGCAGTCCGTGGTGGTGACGTCGGTCGAGGACGGCCGGGCGGCGCAGGGCGGGCACGCGCGCTACCTGTGCTCGGTGGCGGACAGCGACGGTGTCCCGCTCAAGGTCCGCATCTGGCGTGGCTGCGGCGAGGCCACCCGGCCCGGAGACGCGCTCGCCGTGGTGTCCGACCCGCGGGGACGGGTGCCGACGCGGGGCGCGCAGACGGGGGCCGGACTGCCCGGGCCGCTGCGCGACCTGGCCCCCTGGGCCGCGGCCCTGGTGGCCGCGACCCTGGTCGCGGTCGTGCGCTCCTACCGGCTCTCCGAGCCCGCGGGGACCGTGAGCCCGCGGGAAGCCGGCGCGGCCGGCCGGCGCTGATCAGCCGGCCGAGGGGCTGGGCTTCGGCGACGCGGTGTTGATCCCCAGGTCCGGCCGTGGGGTGAGGACGACGATGGGGGAGCCCGGCGGGGCCGGGGGCGGGGTGAGCTGCTCCTTGGGAAGCTTGGGCGGGGTCGTCTGCTGGAAGTTGACCTGGTCGAAGTTGACGACGCCGGTGTTCTCCAGCACGGTGATGTGGTCGAGGACGGTGTCGTTGGCCAGGTCGGCGAGCTGACGTACGAGGGTGTTCTTGGTGGTGGCGCGGACCTTGGCGATGGCCGGGAAGATCTGGCCGTGCGTCACGCGCATGATGTTGGCGGCGGTGCTGTCGAACTGTCTGCCGGACTGGGCCGCCGACGTCTGCACGAACTGCTGCTGCTGCGGGGTGGCCTGGTTGGGCAGCGTGATGTTCAGCTCCGGCGCGATCCTGCGGCACAGCTCGTCGAGGCCGGCGTGTCCCACGATCAGGTGCTTGCCCGCCTCCCGCATCTCCTCCGTCGAGCCCTTCTCCAGCGCCAGTTCGCCCAGCGGGTACTCCCACAGCCCGGCCGAGCGCACCTTGACCACGAAGTCGCGGTCGCCCTCGGTGAGCGGTCCGTACTGTGTGCTGGCGATGACCCGGTTCGGATCACCGGACACGGTCCGCACACCCAGCATGGCGGGGTAGGCGAGCGCGGTGAGGGTCAGGCCCAGCGCGCCGACCACGACGACCGATCCTGTCAGGTTGCGGGAGATGGACATGCGTCCTCCAGGCATGAGCGGCTGGTACGCCAGGAGGTACGGAGCGATCGGCCCGACCGATCATTGCGCTGGGTAAAATGTGCCCGCCCGCGGAGGCCGGGCCGTGCTCACGGGGACGAGGTCATCCGACCGTGGGGGACGGCGACGGCGACGGTGACGACGAGGACGTCGGCGTGGTGGCCGGTCCCGTCGGTACTCCCGCGGTCGGCAGGTCGGGGGGCACGGTCAGGGCGATCAGGGGTGCCCCGGGCTGCGGCACCGGTGGCGTGACCTGGTTGGAGGGGAGCTTCGGCGGGGTCGTCTCCTGGAAGTTGACCTGGTCGAAGTTGACCAGTCCGGTGTTCTCCATCTGCGTGATGTGATCCAGGACCACGTCGTTGGCCTGGTCGGCCAGCTGACGTACGAGGCTGTTCTCCGTGGTGGCGCGGATCTTGGCGATGGTGGTGAAGATCGAGCCGTGCGTCACCCGCAGGATGTTGGCGAAGTCGGAGTCGAACTGCTTGCCGGTGTCGGTCTTGAACTTGTCCAGAAAGCCCTGCTGCTGCGGAGTGGGCTGGTTGGGGATGGTGATGTTCAGCTCGGGTGCGATCTTGCGGCAGTTGGCGTCGAGCGCGGCGTGCCCGATGACCAGGTGCCGGCCGGCCTCCCGTACGGCCGCCGTCGTCCCCTTCTTCATGGCCAGATCCCCGGAGGGGCCCTCCCAGAGCCCGGCGGAGCGCACGAAGACGACGAAGTTGCGGTCGGCCTCGGTGAGCGGGCCCCACTGGGTGCTGGCGATCACGCGCGACTGGTTCGTCGACGTTTTCTGGATCCCGAGCATGCTCGGGTAGGCCAGAGCGGCAAGGGTCACGCTCAGCGCGCCGCCCACGAAGACGGTTCCTATCGTGCTGCGCGAGATGGGCATCGAGCCTCCCGGTGTGGACGGCGGTACATCGGCAGGTACGGGCCGGTAACGGAAAGAGAATCTTTGCTTCAGGTAAAGCTTGCACTATGCCACGCTGCGTCCGCGGGGCGGCCGGCTTCCGGTGGACCGGCAGCCCGGGATCTCCACACGGTGACACCGACGTGCGGGGCGACGGTACCTGCCGGGCACCGGGGCGGTGAAACGGCCGAGGTGAGCGCACGCGTGTGAGCGCGGGGCGTGCTCCGTGTGCGTGGCCCACCGCGGCACGGGGCGGGCCTTCGCACGGCCCCCGCCGCCGTCAGGCGGCCGTGTGCACCGCGCGCAGGGCGCTCTGGTGGCTGAGCCAGCCGACCGGCTTGCCGTGCTCCGAGTCCAGGACCGGCACACCGGTTCCGGCGGACGACAGCAGGGCGTGCAGCGCCTGGGCGAGGGGCTGGTCGGCGAGGACGGGCTCGGGCGTCTCGGCGAGCTGCCCCGTCCGCGTCGGCGCGTCCTCCGGCTGTTCCGCGAGGGCCTCCGCCACCGCCTGCGCGGTGACGACACCGGCGTACTCCCCGCCGTCGTCGATCATGGGGAGGGCGCCGTGGCCGGACAGGCTCAGCAGCTCGGCGGCGTCCGCGAGGCTGGTGGACGTGGCCAGCGGGGAGGGGAGCGGCTCCATGACGGCGCTGACGCGCTGGGTGCCGATCCGGGCGCCGGGAGCGGGGCCTTCGAGGTCGATGCCGCGGCGGCGCAGCTTGAGGGTGTAGATGGTGTCGCGCGTGACCAGGCGGCTGACCGCGGTGGCCAGCACGATCGCCAGCATCAGCGGCAGGATGATCGAGTACTCGCCGGTGAGCTCGAAGAGGATCACCACGGCGGTGATCGGCGCGCGGGCCGCGCCCGCGAAGACCGCTCCCATGCCGACCAGCGCGTACGCGCCCACCGCGCCCGCGGAGTCGGGCAGCAGGTGGTGGACGCCGATGCCGTACGCCGAGCCCAGCATCGCCCCGATGAACAGGCTCGGCGCGAACACCCCGCCCGAGCCGCCGATGCCGATGGTCAGGCTGGTGGCCAGCATCTTGCCGACCAGCAGCAGGAGCAGGAAGCCGACCGCGTAGCCGCCCTCGGTCGCCTTCTGCAGCACCGGGTAGCCGACCCCGTACATCTCCGGCAGGGCCAGCAGGACCAGCCCGAGCAGGAGGCCGCCGACCGCCGGGCGCAGCCACTCAGGACCGCGCCAGATCCAGTCGCAGGCGTCCTCGATCAGATACAGGAAGCGGGAGAAGCCGACGCCCACCGCCGCGGCCCCGACACCGAGCGCGGCGAACAGCGCGTACTGGGTGAGATGGTCGACGTGGAAGTCGGGCAGGGCCAGGAAGGCGTTGTCGCCGAACGCGGCCCGCCCGATGACGCTCGCGGTGACGCTGGCCAGCACCGTCGCCCCGAAGGCCTCCGCGCTGAAGGTCCCCAGGATCAGCTCCATCGCGAAGAAGACGCCGGCCAGCGGGGCGTTGAAGGTGGCCGCGATGCCGCCCGCCGCACCGCAGGCGACCAGGAGCTTCATCCGGCCCTCGGTCGCCCTGGTGACCCGGCCGAGGGTGGAGCCGAGCGCCGAGCCGATCTGCACGATCGGTCCTTCGCGGCCCACGGAGCCGCCGGAGCCGATGCACAGCCCGGAGGCCAGCGTCTTGACCACGGCGACCTTGGGGCTGATCCGTCCGCCGCGCTGGGCGACCGAGAGCATCACCTCGGGCACCCCGTGACCGCGGGCCTCCTTGGCGAACCGGCTCACCAGCGGCCCGTACAGCAGGCCGCCGACGACCGGGGCCAGGAGCACGAAGTACGGGCCGAGCCAGGGCACGTGCGGATTGCTCGCGCCGGGGGAGGCGGCGTAGTCGGCGTGGCCCGAGAGGAGGTGCGTGAAGGTCTTGATGCACCAGCGGAAGACGACCGAACCCGCGCCGGCTCCCGCGCCGACCACCACGGCGAGCGCCATCAGGCTCCACGGGGTGTTGCGCAGTCCCGGAAGTCGTGGCTTAGGAGTGAAACCCCTCGTTGCGTAGCTGGGCACGTGCTTCCCGTCCGTCGTTGCCGCTATGGCGCTCGTCGATTCCGCTTCCATATCTTTGCATTATGCAAAACGAGTCAAGGGCGCGTGTCACAGGCCGTGCTCCGGGAGCGTCGGCACAGGCCAGGCCCGGGGTGGCCGGCGGCAGTCGTTTCCCCCGCCTCGTCGCGGCGGCGGCGTCGGAGGGCCGGGCCCGGGCCGCGGGCATGCCGGGGTGGCCGGGAGCGCCGCCGTGCCGGTGGCCGGCGCTCCCGCCCGCCGCGTCCGCACCGGATGCGTCCCGGCCCGGCGGCCCTTCCGTGGGTGCCCGGAGTCAGCCCGCTTCGGCGCGCGCCTCGACGTCCTCGATTCCCGTGGGGCGCCCGGCCGCGGTCCACCGCGCGTACAGTCCGGCCGCGATGAGCAGCGTCGCGGCCAGGGACAGGATCGGCCAGCCGCGCAGCAGGTTCACCGCCAGGGTGAACGCGACGGCCACCGCGGCCAGGCCGTTGAGCCAGGCCAGGACCCTGTTGTTCTCCCGGGTGGCGAAGCGGGCCATGGCGATGAGGCCCACCAGGAAGCTGACGAACACGGCGACGGCGTAGAACAGGACCAGTTCCTGCTCCTGCCCGGCCGCCGCGACGATGATCAGCGCGGCGGCGCCCAGGTAGACCACGACCGACCAGTACGGGGTGTGGTGCCGGTTGGTCCGGCCGAGGACCGGCGGCAGCACACCGGGGCGATCGGCGGTGCCGGACAGGGCCTTGAGCAGTCCGGGCCCGGCCTGGAAGGAGGAGCTGGCCGCGGCGAGCAGCAGAAGCGAACTGGTCAGCTGGAAGGCGCCGTAGAGCCAGCCGGGTCCTGCCGCGGCGTGCGCGATGTCGGCGATCTGGGTGGAGTCCGCGCCGGGGATGCCGGTGTGCAGCCGGACGGCGAGGGTGGTCAGGGCGAGGGTCAGGCCGCCGACGATGACGAGCAGCAGGGCGAGGGTGCCGCGGCCGAAGCGGCGGCGGTGGGTGTCGTCGAGCTGGCCGAGCTGGGCGATCGCGGTCGAGGGCGCCTCGATGCCGGTGGCCAGGGCCATCGCCACCGGGAAGGCCAGCACCACGGCGAGCACGGCGGAGTGACCCGGTGCCGTGGACGTGGCGGCGTGGCCCGTGGTGTGCGGCGAGGTGAAGCCCAGCACCAGCACGGACACGGAGACGATCACGAAGGCCACCGTCATGAACGCGAACAGCAGCCGTCCGCCGTGCCCGAACCAGGTCAGCCCGGCCACGACCACCAGCAGCAGCAGCGCCAGCGGGACGCGCCACGGGGCCAGGCCCGGGAACAGGGCGATGACCGCGCTGGCCGCCGCCGCGATCGAGATGCCGATGGTCAGCACGAAGTCGACGACCAGGGCCCCGATGGGCAGGAACGTCCAGCGCGCACCGAAGGCGCGCCCCGCCGCGGCCGCCGCGCCACCGCCCTTGGGGAAGCGCCGCACGAGCTGCCAGTAGTTCGCGGTGACCACCACGACCAGCCCGACGACCAGGCTCATCGTCGGCAGCAGCAACGCGAGATCGCCATGCAGGGCGCGCAGCGCGGCCTCGATGGCGTAGGCGACCGAGGAGACCGGGTCGGCGATCACCGCGAAGGCGAACGCGAAGAAGAGCACGGAACGCCGTGGGCCGCGCCCGGTCACGACGGGGGAGGGGACGGCTGCGACGGCGGCAGCCTGTTTCGGCGAAGTCACGCGAAGACCTTCCTTGATGCCCGTACGGACGACTCGTCGCTGGTGTACGGACGACTCACTGGGACACTTCGCCGACCCGACTTCCCGGCACACCGGCTCCGACGCTACGTCATGGAGCCGTCATCGGGGCGTTAGGGATGCATCAAGATTCACGTCGTCCGGCCGGACGGCCTCCGGGCCTTCTTGCACCGGGTTTTGCATAATGCAAAAGTGGGATCCCGGGGAGGACGTCCGGGCAGTGGAAGAGGCGAAGTGCACCGATGAGAGCAGTGATCTGCGGAGCCGGTATCGCCGGACTCACGCTGGCCGGCCGCCTGCACAACGTGCTCGGCTGGGACGTCGTGGTCGTGGAGCGGGCCCCGCGGCCGCGCACCGAGGGATACATGATCGACTTCTTCGGCCCGGGCTATGACGCGGCCGAGGCCATGGGCGTGCTGCCCTGGCTGCAGGAGCTCGGCTACCCGGTCTCCGAGGCGGCCTTCCTCGACGACCGGGGCCGCTGCCGCGCCCGGCTGGGGTACGACCGGTTCGCCCGTTCCCTGGACGGGCGGCTGCTGAGCATCATGCGGCCCGATCTCGAACTCGCCCTGCGGGAACGGCTGTCCTTCGCCGTCGGCCTGCGGTTCGGCGTGGGCCCGGCACGCATCGACCCGACCGCGTACGGCGTCCGCGTCACCCTCACCGACGGCACCGCTCTCGACGCCGACCTCCTCATCGGGGCGGACGGTCTCCACTCCACGGTGCGGTCCATGGTCTTCGGCGAGGAACAGCGGTGCGTGCGCCACCTCGGCTACCACACCGCGGCCTTCACCTTCGACGACCCTCACGTCCACGCCGAACTGGGCGACCGGTTCTGCCTCACCGACAGCCTGGAGCGGCAGATGGGCCTCTACGCCCTCCGGGACGGCACGGTCGCCGCCTTCGCCGTCCACCGCGCGGCCGATCCCCGCCGCCCCGAGGACGCGCGGGCCGCCCTGTACCGCGAGTACGGCGCCCTCGGCTGGCTCGTGCCCCGCGCCCTGGCGGGCTGCCCGCCCTCCCCGCAGGTCTACTACGACCAGGTCGCCCAGACCGACTTGCCCGGCTGGAGCCGCGGGCGCGTCGTCCTGGTCGGCGACGCCTGCCACGCCGTCTCCCTGCTCTCCGGGCAGGGCGCCTCGCTCGCCGTCGCCGGCGCCTACGTCCTGGCCGACCAGCTCGCCGGTGCGCGCCGCGTCGAGGACGCGCTGCACGGCTACGAACGCCTGTGGCGGCCGGTCATCAAGGACAGACAGCGTGCCGCCCGAAGATCGGCCCGCTGGTTCGTCCCCGACACGGCACGGCGACTGCGCGTTCGCCGTGCCGCCCTGCGCTTCGCGGGCCTGCCCGTCGCGAGCCGCCTCACCGGCACCTCACTCGCCGGGAAGCAGCGGCCCGCCCTGCGGCAACTCGCCGCGGTACCGACGTAGGTGCCGGACGGACCGGGGCACGGTGACCCCCGGCGGGATCAGCTCGCGGCACCGGCCCCTCGCCCACTCGCAGAACCCGCAGGCGCCGGTACCTCCCCGGCCCCACGCCCACTCGGGAGGCCCGCAGGCCGGCACCTCCCCGGCCCGGTCCCGGTGCGGGCGGTCCTACCCGCCCGACCGGGACTCGCCCGAGGCGCGGCGGTCAGGGGGAGGAGACCCGCGCCTGGAGGCGGACCAGTCCGGCCACCCCGAACTGAAGGGACAGCGGGAGCGTGTGCCCGGCGGTGATGCCGCGCACGTGATGCAACTCCACGCGCGGCCCGTCACCCCGGAAGGTGACGGTGGTGCCGGACAGCAGCAGGATGCCCGCGGTGGACAGGGAGCCGTTGCCCTCGGCCGACTCCCCGCCGACCAGCTCGCCTCGCCCCCTGTCCGGGCTCGCCACCATGCCCAGGTGCTCGGGCACCGCGCCGCCGTTGCGTATCGACATGGTCAGCGTGCCGTCGCCGGACCGGTCGAGGTGCGCGACGGCGTCCGTGATCGTCAGATCGACATCGCCGGTGTGCACGCTGAGGTGCCCGAGGGAAGAGGTGACGCCCGAGGCGGGTCCGCCGTCGGTCGCGGCGGCCCCGGAGGTGCCGTCATGGCCGGAGTTCGCGCAGCCCGCGGCGAGAAGGGCGAGGGCGGCGGACAGGGATGCGATCAGGGGTGCGCGGACGCGCGCGGCTGTTCCCGTCATCGTTGCATTGTGCCAAGGTCGGCACCGGCCGCGTCGCCGACCCCCTGGCGACCGGGATGCCCCGCCGGCCGGCCCGTGCACCGCCCGGCGGTCGGTCCGTGCCGGGGCGCACCGCGCGCACCGGCGTCATCGGCCGACCTTCACCGTCTTCTCCACGGTGACCTGGTCGATGTCGGAGACGCGGACCGTGGCCTTGATCGTCCAGGTCCCGGCGATCGGGAGGTTCAGGGTGTCGCTGCCCCAGTAGCCTCGTTCGTCGACCAGCCCGGCGTCCAGCGGGCCGACCTGCTGGTCGGCGAGGGTGAAGGTGAGGCGCAGTTCGGGGATGCCGACGGGACTGCCGTCGGCGCCGTAGACGATCGCTTCCACCACGTTCCTGCCGACCCGGCCCGGTTCCAGGGTGACCTGCACCTTGCCGCGCCCGGAGAGGGTGTTCTTGCCGGTGTCGTACGGGATCAGGGTCAGGGACACCTCGGGCTGCCCGGCCACCGAGGTGGCCGCGGCGGTCTCGGCGGCCCGGCCCGTCCCGGTGCCGGTCAGCACCGTCGTCAGCACGAGGACCAGCACGCCGACCGCCACCTCGGTCAGCACGGACCGGCGCAGCCCGCGCCGGTGCGCCCCGGGCACCGGCCCGTCCCCGCCGGCGTGGTCCCCGGGGGCGGCGGGAGGGCTCTCACCGTGGCCCGCGGCCACCAGCACCCGCTCCTCCTTCGGCTCGTGCAGCAGGCGGGCGGTCCAGCGCCGTGAGTACGAGGCCGCTGCCAGCATCACCAGCACGGCCCAGATCTTGAAGACGAGGATCCTGCCGTACGACGTGGAGAACGCGTCCCACGAGCCGAGCCCGCGCCAGGACTGGTAGACGCCGGTGGCGGCCAGGACGGCCACCGAGCCGAGCGCGATACGGGAGAAGCGGGCGACCGCGACGGGCGGCAGCGGGGCCTCGGCGGGGGCCCGGTACAGCGCGAGCAGCAGCGCGGCCAGGCCGCCCAGCCACACGGCCATGGCCAGCAGGTGCAGCATGGAGGAGGCCACGGCCACGGGCACCTGGATCCCGGCCGAGGCATGGTCGGCCGCCGCCCAGGTGGCGGCCAGGCCGAGGACCAGCGCACCCGCGGCCGCGAGGGCACGCCGACCGGGCCGCCGTTCCACGCTGCGGTTCCGCACCAGGACGGCCACCACCACGAGCAGCACCACCCTGGCCAGCAGCGCGAGCCCCGGCCGGCTGCCGGCGGTGTGCCGCAGTGAACCCGGGTCGAACATGCCGCCCAGCCCGGCACCGCTGTCGTAGGGGCCGCGCAGCAGCACCAGCATGACCGTCGACGCGAGCAGCGCCCACCAGCCCACCAGGAACGGCCGCCGCACCACGCGCGCGGCCGTGGCCGAGCGCCAGCAGGCCAGGACGAACACGGCGAGGCCGATCAGCAGCGCCAGCCCGGCGTAGGCGACGTAGCGGCCGACGCCGTACAACGCGCCGACGGCCGGATCGACGGCCGGCGGGGGAGCGGCGTCGGCACGGGTCGCCGACGGCTTGCCGACGGAGAAGGTGAAGGCACCGGACACGGCGTGGCTGTCCGACGACACCACCCGCCAGGACACGGTGTACGTCCCCTGCTTCAGACCGCGCTCCAGTGCCACGCTGTCCGTGTTGCTCCGGCCGCCCGCGTGCCGGGGGTCGCCGTCCGCCACGGGGCGGTTGTCGGGATCGAGCACGCGCAGCGAGTCCTCGACGAGCGCGACCGACTCGTCGAAGGTCACGGTGATCTGCTTCGGCGCGGCCTTCAGCACGCTGCCCTCGCGCGGGTCGCTGCCGGTCAGCACCGCGTGCGCGGAGGCGGGAGCCGCGCCCTGCAGAAGGGCACAGGCAAGGACGGCGACCACCACCAGGAGCGATGCGACCGTGCTCGTGCCGTTGTTCGCCTGTCGTGTCACGTGGTTTCTCCGGGTCCCGCCGGTGCCTGGGTCACGGATACGTACGGACGCGTCCACCACCGCACTCATCCTGGCACTCCTCCGCCGCCCGGGGCGGCCGGTCGAACACGGCAAGCGTGAGGTTCCAGACCCTCCGGGCACAGCTCCCTGATCACTGACGTGCGAATGGCTCGCCACGTCCTCAGCGAGCACTCCACATGGGCACGCCAGCCCCTGACGATCTCGGACCCGGCACATGGAACCACCAAGGGGCCGGGCACACTCTGCGTGTTGTAGTCCCTTTGAGACAAGGAAACGACACACATGATCACGCTCACCAAGGATGACGGCCCGGCGGACCTGGACGGAGTGACCCACCTGTCCATCGGGGTTTCCTGGGATCCCACCGCCGGCAGCAGCGGCGGGATGATGGGCAAACTGCGCCGTAAGAAGGGCACCGACCTCGATCTGATCGCCATAGCCATGCAGGGCGCGGACCCGGTGCGCCTCGCCGGCCTCGACTCGCTCGACCCCTTGGGCAACGGGGCGCTGGTCCACAGTGGCGATAACCAGACCGGGCACGGAGACGGGGACGACGAGACGGTGACCGTCGACTTCGCCGGGATCCCGCCCGTCATCACCTCGATCGTGTTCGTCGCCGCCGCGTACAAGAAGGGCAGCTCCTTCCAGTTGGCGCGCAACATCAGTTTCAAGGTCTACGACGCGACCGGCGGCAGCTCCCAGCAGGTCGCCGACATCTGGCCGAGCCTGCTCACCAGGGACAACGGGTGTGCCGTGGCCAAGGCGACGCGGGTCGGCGGCAGCTGGAAGCTCCAGGTGATCAACGAGACGGGCAAGATCAAGCAGGGGGACGAGCATGCCCTCATGCGTTTCGCTGCCAGCAAGTAGGACGTGACCGCGGCGCGGGAGCTGGGGCGGCCTTGGCGCGGTTCGGGCCGGAGCGGCATCCGGTGAGCGGCGGTGAGCCGGTCGCCACCGACGACGGCCCGGCGCATCGCCCCGGCTGCGCCGGTGATGTCAGCCGGATCGTTCCGGGACGGGGACGGGGCCGGGGCTGGGGACGGGGCTGGGGACGGGGCCGGGGACGGGGCCGGGGACAGGGATAGGGACGGGGCCGGGGACAGGGCCGGGGACCTGGCTGCTCAGTCGACGTCTTCGAACGTGGGGCGCCGGCCTGCGCGGCGTCGTACGAAACCGCGTCGGCCGGCCAGCAGGGCGAGGCCGGTCCAGCCGGCGACGCCCATCAGGAGAGAGCCGAGTCGGTTGTCCGGGTCGACGTCGGAGGCCGCCTCCAGGGGGACGACCCCGTCCGGGTCGCTGACGACCGTGAGCCGGTCGCCCACCTTCCAGTCCGGGTGGTTGCCGTTGTAGTCGAGGGTCTCCTCGAGCTTGCGCCCCGAGGGACCGACGAGGGTGAAGCGGTGGTTCGAGCCGCCGTCGTCGGCGCTGTCGGCCGTGATGCGGACGGTCTCACGAACGCCGCGGTGGTCGAGCGCCGCCTCCGGGGCGTACTGGACCGAGCCCACGAGCACGAACACCGCGGGCAGGACGGAGAGGGCGGCGAGCCACCAGGCGCAGTGGAGGAAACGCATGAGGATCACGAAGACGAGGCACCCGACGAGGCCGGTGATGATCGGGATCACGTCCATGCCCAGGGCGAGATACGAGATCCCGGTGTTGACCGCGGCGATGATCCAACCGATCGCCACGACCACGAGGGTGAACACGAAGTAGAGACCCCGGTCCACGGTCTCGCCCTGCGATTTCTTCATGTCCACGGCAGCCGTCATTCGGTGCAGCATAGTCAGCCTGGCGGCACCACTGGACGGAGGCCGGAGCCGGATGCCAAGGCAGCGGCGCACCGGCGCACCGGCGCAGCGGTGCAGCGGTGCAGCGGCGAGGCGGTGCGGGCCCGACGGTCACTTTGACGCCGTACCGGTCGGTTCTTTGTGCACTTGCACCGGAACTCGGGCACGCCCCGGCTCCTACGGTTTCCCAAACCCGAGGGGCTCCGGGCGTCTTCCCGGTGGTGATGCCCCCCGTTCGGGTCCTGCCGGCCCGTCACGGTCGACGGGTGGCCGGAGGAAAGGATCGCAATGTATCGGATTCAGGCGCTGCAGCCCGTGCTCGGGGGTGTCCGCTTCCAGGCCCAGGGGGCGGAGGACGGCATTCTCGGGCAGACGGAAGACAAGATCAACTCATTGTTCGATCCGCTGGCCAAGGGACTCGGGGACTTCGTCTTCGCCGACGTCACGGTCTTCGGGACCACGTTTCCGTGGATCGTCGCCTGGCTGGTGCTCGCCGGTGCGGTCTTCACCCTCTACTTCGGTTTCATCCAGTTCCGTACGCTCAAGCTCTCCCTGAACCTCCTGCGCGGCCGGTACACCAGGCACGACGACCCGGGCGAGATCACCCACTTCCAGGCGCTGTCCTCGGCGCTGTCGGGCACGGTCGGTCTCGGCAACATCGCGGGTGTGGGCGTGGCGATCACCATCGGCGGTGCCGGTGCCACGTTCTGGATGGTGCTGTGCGGCCTGCTCGGCATGGCGTCGAAGTTCGTCGAGTGCACGCTCGGCGTGCGCTACCGCGACCAGCACCCGGACGGGTCGTTCTCGGGCGGCCCGATGAAGTACCTGAGCAAGGGGCTGGCCGAGCGGCTGCCGGGGGCCGGCGGCCGCATTGCCGGCAAGGCGCTCGCCGGGCTCGCGGCCGTCATGATCCTGCTGTTCGGCATCGGCGGCGGCAACATGTTCCAGGCCAACCAGACCGTCACCCAGATCCGCAACATCACCGGCGGTGACGACGGCGCGCTCGGCGGCAGCGGCTTCGCACTGATCATGGGCATCGTGCTGGCCGTCGTCGTCGGCGCCGTGATCATCGGTGGCATCAAATCGATCGGCAAGGTCGCCAGCCGCCTCGTGCCGGGCATGGCCGTCGTCTACGTCGGTGCCTGCCTCATCGTCATCCTGACCCATGTCACGTCGGTCCCGTCGGCGTTCGGCTCGATCTTCCACGAGGCGTTCACCGGCGAGGGCGTGGTCGGTGGCGTCATCGGCGCGCTGATCGTCGGCTTCACCCGCGCCGCCTTCTCCAACGAGGCCGGCCTGGGCTCCGCACCCATCGCCCACTCCGCCGTGAAGACCCGCTACCCGGTGACCGAGGGCCTGGTCGCGCTGATCGGGCCGTTCGTCGACACGGTCGTCATCTGCACCATGACCGCGCTGACGATCGTCATCGCCGACAGCCCGTTCTGGAACGAGGCCAAGAGCCAGTACGCGGCCGACGGCAGCAAGGCGGACGGCGTGACGGTCACCTCCTCGGCCTTCGAGACCGTCCTGCCGTGGTTCCCGAAGGTCCTCACCGTGGCCGTCCTGCTCTTCGCGATCTCGACGATGATCACCTGGTCGTACTACGGCCAGAAGGCGTGGACCCACCTGTTCGGCAAGACGAAGACCAGCGAGCGCGTCTACCAGGTGATCTTCTGCCTGTTCATCGTCATCGGCTCGGTGCTCACCTTCGGCAGCGTGCTCGACTTCACCGACGCGGTGCTGTTCCTACTGGCCCTGGTCAACATCGTGGGCCTCTATCTCCTCGCCCCGTTCGTCAAGCAGGAGCTGGCCCGGTTCCGGGAGGCGCTGCGCAGCGGTGACGTCGTCGCGCGAGCGGCGGAAGCACCGGCGCGGGCCGCGGAGGAGGCCGCCGGCTGACGGCACGGCCGACCGGTCCCGAGCCCCGGGCCGCTTGGATTCAGTGCCCGTACGACGACGTGTGCGACGCGTCCGGTACGGGCACCGTCTCCGTCTCCAGCAGCAGTTGAAGGTGCACGAACAGGCACTGGTGCGGGTCCGTCAGGTCGATGCCGCTGATCGTCTCGGCCCGCTTCAGCCGGTAGCGCAGGGTGTTGGTGTGCAGATGCAGGACGCGGGCCGCCGCCCGCATGTTGAACTGCGCGGCGAGATACGTCAGCACGGACCGCACCAGTCCGCTGTCGTGCTCGCGGTCGTGGGCCAGCAGCACGGAGACCCGCGGGTCGCGCAGCTGCGGATGCCGCTCCAGCAGGGCGAGCGTCTCGCCGACGAGGACCTCGGAACGCACGTCGGCAATGGTGGCCACGCGCCGGTCGCCCTGGTGCGTGATGACGCCGAGCACCTGATCCGCCTCCGCCTTCGACGCGGCGATCGAGTCCAGCCCTTCGACCACCGAGCCCACGGCCGCGCGCACATCGAGGTGCAGGCGCTGCCCGGCCGACCGCACGATCTCGCCGGCCAGCCCGGCGACGATGTCCTCACCGGCTCCTTCCGGCAACCCGGGCAGCAGCACGTACACCCGGCTGCCGCCGGCTGCCACCAGGGCCCGGCGCCGGAACGCGCCGGCGTGCACGGTGACCAGGCTGGTCATCTCCGCCCGGCGCAGCTCGAAGGCCGGGCGGTCGACGGAGGCGGAGGTCTCGGCCGGAACGCAGGCGGACGGGGAGGAGCCCGTCGATGCGGATCTGGTCGAAGCGGATCCGATCGATGCCGATCCGGTCGATGCGGATCCGGTCGATGCGGATCCGGTCGATGCGGATCCGGTCGGAGCGGAGTCCGTCAGGGCGAAAGCCACGACAGCCGCCGGTTTCGTCAGGTCGGCCCCGATACGGGCGGCGAAGGTGCGCGGGTCGATGTGCCCGTCGAGCATCCGCCCGAGCAGCGCCTCTTCCACCTGAAGGTCCGAGGGGGTCCCGGTCCGATGCCGTACGAGGAGCAGGGCCGCGGCACGGGCGGCGCCGACCAGGGCCTGCTCGGCCGTGCCGGACAACGGACCGCTGCCCTCCTGCACCCAGATCGAGCCCAGCCACTGATCCTGGACCCGGATGCCGATCGCCAACCGCCGTCGGATCCCCAGCTCGGCTCGCTCATCGATCCGCACGACCTCGCCGCCGGCCCGCAGCCGGTCGAACACACCCCATTCGCGCAGCAGCGACAGGTAATGGGCGGGTCCCTCCCAGCCGAGGATGGAACGCCACCGCAGCTCGTCCACCCCGTCGTCGGAACGGGAATACGCCAGTACGCGGTTGGTGGCATCCTCGATGCTGATGTTGCCCCCGGTGAGCGCGGCTACGGTCTCGGCCAGCGCGAAGAGGTCGGCCGGCTGCTCGGCGGACTCCAGCTCACCGGCCCGGCGCGTGTCGGCGATCACGCCTCTGACCAGGGAGTCCAGGTGAGCCCAGCGGACCTCCGGGCGGATGCCGAGCACCACGGTCCCGGTGTCCTCGGCGAGTGCTTTCAACGCCTCCCGGTCGTCGTCCGGATCGATCTTGACGACCACCGCGGCGGCCCCGCGCCGGGCGGTGGCCCGCGCCACGCGCAGCGCCCGGCGCCCACGGGCCCCGATGATCAGCACGAGATGCGCCTGGTAGGGCTCCGGCTCCTCGTCGGCGTCGAGGATGGCCACGTCGCCGACTTCGACGTCCTCCAGCCCGACACGTGCGGCGACCAGGTCGATGACCGGCTCACCGAGCGCCAGCAGCAACTGCCGTATGCCCGCGCCGGCCGGGGGCGCCACTGTCTCGTCCACGATGAGTAACCGCCCTACCCGCCCCACTGAATGGCAGGACAAGCATACAAAGAGGCGGCAAAGGCGGGAGGCCCCCAGGGCGCAACCGCCGGCGCTCCCGCTGGGGAAGCGACGGCGCCTGGGCGGGTTCCGCGGGTCCTGAACCGTGCAGATTCCTGGTCTCCGAGGTGGCCGTGTGGGCCGGCTCACCCCGCTGCGGACCGTGGCTTTCCTGTGGGTGGGCAGGGCTCTGGAGCCATGCGATCCGTGCGATGGGAGCGATGGGAGCGACGGGAGCGACGGACATGGCTCGGGCACCCGGGTCTGCGGACGGCTGGCAACCCCCTGCCGTCCCGGTCACGCAGTCCCCGCGCACGTCTACACGGACTCCGAGGACCTGGCGATCATCAAGGAGGCCACCAAGCGCCGGGCCGCTGTTCTCGCCCACATCCGAGGGGCCCGGACGCACGCCGTACAGGTCGGAGTGCCGCCACGCGGTCACTGCCGTCACCGATACGCCAGCCTTCTGGCGGGCGATCAACTGCCTTCTCTCGCAAGCAACTTGGGCCCCACCCACGACGAAGAACATGCAGGACGTTTGTCCGCTGTCGCCCACGAACAGCAGGCCGAGGGCTCGCCTGGGCGAACGTGAATGGTGAGCGCCACGCTGCGACGCGACAGGTGCACCCTCCCAAGACGCGCATGCCCACTGCGTGTCCCATCTCGGAGCACGACAACACTCGCAAAACGCAGCAAAGGCTCCCAAATAAAACAGCCCCAGGTCTCTGACCTGAGGCTTCAAAAGAGCGGGTGACGAGAATCGAACTCGCGCTCTCAGCTTGGGAAGCTGATGTTCTACCATTAAACTACACCCGCGCGGGACGCCGGATGAGACCGGTGTCTGATCGCAACGTCACCCTACCTCATCCCAGGCCCCCGGCGCTGAAGCCGCGGGGCCGGTGCGCGTTTCGGGCGTCGATGCTGCTGCGGGCGGCGGGAGTTGGGGCGTACGGTGGAGGGGTGGGAGAGGGTCCGGGTGGGGCCGGAGTGCCGCCTGGAGGGTCGTTCCTTTGATCCCGTAATGTGGCTTTTGTCGTCAGGTGAGCAGTAGCCCGACGCGGCTCTTGGGGAAGGGACTCTTGGACTTGATGGAGCGCACCGTCGTCCGCTGTGCCGATGGGCACGTGTTCAGCACCGCTTCGTTCCCGATGCAGCAGGCCGATCGGCTCGGCCCCCACCGGCTTGTCCGGTGTCCACGCTGCGCCCGGCTCCGCAGTGTGGTGCCGGTCAGTCTCGAAAAGCATTAGAGGCACCGGGAACACAGCCTGAGCGGGCGCGCGGACGGCGCGATTGTGGCCGGTCCGCGCGCCTTGCGTATCCTCGGGACGTGCTTCTCTCAGACAAGGACATCCGGGCCGAGATCGACGCCGGGCGAGTGGTGATCGATCCCTATGACGAATCCATGGTTCAGCCGTCGAGTGTCGACGTGCGCCTGGACCGGTACTTCCGGGTCTTCGAGAACCACAAGTACCCCCACATCGATCCGTCCGTGGAGCAGGTGGACCTCACCCGGCGGGTGGAGCCCGAGGGCGACGAGCCCTTCATCCTGCATCCCGGGGAGTTCGTCCTCGCGAGCACGTACGAGGTCATCACGCTTCCCGACGACCTCGCCTCCCGGCTCGAGGGCAAGAGCTCTCTCGGACGGCTCGGACTCGTCACCCACTCCACCGCCGGCTTCATCGACCCCGGCTTCTCCGGGCACGTCACGCTGGAGCTCTCCAACCTCGCCACGCTGCCCATCAAGCTCTGGCCCGGCATGAAGATCGGGCAGCTGTGCATGTTCCGGCTCAGCTCGCCGGCCGAGTTCCCGTACGGCAGCGAGCGGTACGGCTCGCGGTACCAGGGCCAGCGCGGGCCCACCGCTTCCCGCTCCTACCTGAACTTCCACCGGACCCAGGTGTGACGGCGGCGCCATGGGTGACGTACGGGAGAACCTGACCTACGAGGCGTTCGGCACCGCGGTGCGCGAGCTCGCGCAGACGATCGCCGACGACGGGTACGAGCCGGACATCGTGCTCAGCATCGCCCGCGGCGGTGTCTTCGTCGCCGGCGGGCTCGCCTACGCCCTCGACTGCAAGAACATCCACCTGGTGAACGTCGAGTTCTACACCGGCGTGGGGACCACCCTCGAGATGCCCGTCATGCTCGCCCCCGTCCCCAACGTCATCGACTTCTCCGACAAGAAGGTGCTCATCACCGACGACGTCGCCGACACCGGCAAGACCCTGAAGCTGGTACGCGACTTCTGCCTCGACACGGTCGCCGAGGTGCGCTCGGCCGTCATCTACGAGAAGTCGCACTCACTGGTGAAGTGCGACTACGTGTGGAAGCGGACCGACGAGTGGATCAACTTCCCGTGGAGCGTTCTGCCTCCGGTGAGCAGGTCGGGAGAGGCGCCGAAGGTGAACCGGGAAGCAGTCTGATCGGTTGAGGCGTCGGCGTGTCCGGGGTGCCCGAACGCCGGATCATCTCCACGACGTGCACCGTCTGTTTCCTGTGCGCACACCGCCGTACCGGGTCCGCCGACCACCCGCACTCGATCACCCACGCACCGGTCGGGAGCCCCCAGAACTCGGCGAACGTCGTCTCGTGTGCGCGGACGTGGCGGAGATCTGCCGGGCGTTCGCGCGGCCGCGTCCGGCAGACCAGACAAAGCAGAGCAGACGGCGGGCCGTTACTGCCGATGGCCGACGTGGTGACGGGCCGAGCGGCCTTTTCGAGGGGACCTGTGGCCCCTCACCCGGGAGGTCCCTCGCCCCGAAGATGGTGGGGCAGGAGAGGTATGGGGGTGAGCGGGGATGGCGTCGCCGACGCGGGAACGGATGGCCGGGGTGCTGCGGAGGGCCCGGAAGATGAACGACCGCGCCCGCCAGCAGTACGCGGCGGCCCAGCGCATGCGCGAGGAGGTCAGGGCGATGCTGGCCAGGAGCGCCGACCCGCGGACCACGGCGCCACGCCCGGCGCCTCCCGCGTCACCCCCTCCCGCGTCACCCCCTCCCGCGTCACCGCCTTCCGCGTCACCGCCTTCCGCGTCACCGCCTTCCGCATCACCGGGTCCCGTTTCACCGCCCCACGTTTCACCGGCTTCCGCGTCACCAGGGCCCGAGTCGCCGGACCGCGGCGCAGCGGCCCCTTCTTCTCCGCCTCCTCCTCCACCACCCCGCGGCGATAGATGAAGAGGGGCTCCCGGCGCAGACGGCCGGGAGCCCCTCTGCGTCGTGGGGTGTCAGACGTGTCGTGCGTGTCAGAACGTCCCCAGCTTCACGATCGACAGCAGCGCGATCAGCTGGATCGCCGAGGCGCCCAGGGCCCTCGGCCAGGGCAGGTCGTGGGAGCGGCTGACCATCAGGGTCAGCAGGGCGCCGGCGGCCACCCAGGTCGCCCAGCCCAGGCCCTGGACGAAGGTCGCGTCGCCGCCGAAGAACATGGCGAAGACCAGGCGCGGTGCGTCCGTGAGGGACGTGATCAGCATGGAGAGGCCGACCGTGGGCTGCCAGGCGCCGTCGCCGCCGAGCTGGCGGGCCAGGGTGTGGGTGACCACGCCCAGGACGAAGGCCGACAGCACCATCGCGACGGCCGTCGTCAGGACGATCGGGACCGCGTTGGAGAGGGTCGCGTCGATCGCGTCCTTGCGGGCGCCGTCGAAGCCGAAGACCGCGAGCAGGCCGTAGAGGAACGTCACGATGAGGGCCGGGCCCCACATCGTGTAGTCGCGCATCTGGAGGAAGGTCTGGGTGGGGGACAGGATGATGCCCCTCAGCAGGTCCTTCCAGTGCAGACGGGGGCCCACGGGGCCGGCCGGGGCCGAGCCCGCGCGGTACGTGCCGCCCTGGCTGTAGGGGTCCTCGCCGACCGAGAACGCCTGGGTGTGGCCGGGGTTGTTGGCCGCGTACGGATCGTGGTGGCCCTGCGGTGCGTATCCGCCGGGGCCGCCGAAGTACTCGGGCTCGTCGTACCCGCCCCCGTTGCCCTGCTGCCACTGGCCGCCGCCGTGGCGGTACGGCTGCTGCTGCGCGGAGGGTTGGCCGTACGACGGGCTCTGCGGAGCCTGCTGTCCGTACGGGGGTTGCTGCGGTCGCCGTGGCGGAGCTCCGTTGTTGCGGGCCCCGCGTCCGATCCTGAATCCTGCCACGCCTTCGAACGTAACCGATCCCGCAGAGTGACGTGCCGGGCCCGGCGATTCGGGCCCGGGTTTGCTGCCGAGCTGTGACATCCCCTAAGGGAACGTCCAGACGGCCCCTAGGGAAGGGGTGGCCCGGGGAAGGGGAGGAGCCGGGCCCGAGGGTGAGGGTCCGGCTCCTCGTTCAGGGGCGGCCGGTCGGCGGCCATGGGCCGGCCGGTCCGCGCAGCGGCAGGCGGATCAGTCCGCCAGGAACTCCGCGCTGGAGAAGGTGACCGACGGCTCGGCCGCCACCAGCCCCTTCTTCACTCCGGGGTAGACGGCGACGGTGTCCTTCGTCTCGCCCCGGTAGGTGCGCACCGCCAGGTCCGCCCGGCCGTCGCCGTCGAAGTCGCCCACCGCCAGGACCCTGGTGGTGCCGCGGGCCGCGGGGGTGACGGTGACCATGCCGGCCGTGGACAGGCCCGTCGTACGGCCGCGGAAGATCCGCAGCCGTGAGCCGCTGGAGACGAGGTCGCTGAGACCGTCGCCGTCGAAGTCGGCGGCGTCGAGCATGGAGCCGGGGGAGTCGAGGGTGGCGCGGGCCGGGTCCGGGAGGTCGTAGCGCAGGGACGTCCTGTCCATCGCGCCGACCGCGGCGTCCAGGGCCGCTCCCCTGCCGAAGCGGCCGAGGGCGACGTCGACGCCCTCGGGCAGGGCGGTTCCGGTGCGGGCCGGGCCGGCGGGTCCGCCGAGGACGACGTACGCCTTGCTCGTGCCGTCCGCCGCACGGACCACCAGGTCGTCGTAGCCGTCGCGGTTCACGTCGGCCGCCGGGCCCGTGGGCGCCTCGCCGGGGGCGGGGAGGGGGGCGCCGGCCGCGCGGGGAGAACCCTTCCTGCTGAACGGGCCGCGCAGATAGCTGAGTCGCTGCCCCGACGCGTGCAGGACGAGGTCCTCGGCGCCGTCGCCGTCGAAGTCGCCGCACACCGGCTGGTCGGGCCAGTCGTTGCCGAAGCGGGCGGCCGCGGGGACGGTGAGGGGGACCGCGCGGGTCAGGCCGCGGGGGGAGCCGAAGAGGATCTGGAGCGGGACCGGGGGCATGCCCTGCCCGTCGTAGGGCGGGTCGGTCGAGACGATGAGGTCGGTGAAGCCGTCCTTGTCCAGGTCGCAGCTCGCCTCCGCGTCGAAGACGGCGGGGAGGTGGCCCTTGGTGCGGGCGGCGTACCTCGCGGGAGCGAGCAACTGCCGGGCCCCGGGCGTCAGTCCGTGCGCGCCGCCGTAGACGATGCCGATGCCCGCGTCGTCGGCGTGGCTCTGGGCCTTCACCAGGGTGTCGAGGACGAGGTCGCGGTGTCCGTCGCCGTTGAAGTCGTCGGGGGTCCTGCTGCCCGTGCCGCGGGGGACGGGCAGCTTGGCGGGGGCGTCCGCGGCGTGCACGGGGCCGGGACGGGCGGCTCCGGCGTCCGCCCCGGGGCCGCAGGCGGCGAGCAGGAGCGCGGTGCAGCCGACCGCCGTACACATCCCGACTCTTCGCACCCGCACCGTTCACCTCGCCGGCCCCGTCGACAACGCCTGGGCAATGATGCACGTGTTCGAGACGCGGCGACAGACCCGGGTTCGGCCGACCGGTGGACCGCCGCCGGACACCACCGCGGACGCCGTCGCCGTTCGGGTGCGTCAGGATGGGGGCATGAGCGTCGTGAAGATCAACGTACTGACCGTGCCCGCCGAGCAGCGCGAGGTCCTGGAGAAGCGCTTCGCCGCGCGGGCCTCCGCCGTGGAGGGGTCCGACGGCTTCGAGTGGTTCGAGCTGCTGCGGCCGGTCGAGGGGACCGACCAGTACCTGGTGTACACGCGCTGGCGCGACGAGCAGTCCTTCCAGGCGTGGCTGGAGGGGCCGATGCGGGCGGCGCACCAGGGCGGCGGTGAGGGAGGCGAGCGGCCGAAGCCGGCCGCCACCGGCTCGACGCTGTGGTCCTTCGAGGTGGTTCAGCAGGCCGAACCAAAGAACGGCTAGATCCGAGGCCACCCGATCTTCATCACCGACCGCGCGCACGTTGGCTAGAAGGCTCATGAAGATCTTGGGGTTCTGGCCCCGCCGCGTGAGCGGCGGGGCCAGACTCGTTTTGTGGTGATGGGGGAATGGGCCGGGGAGA
>NZ_JBIWOE010000058.1:0-45943 GCF_044767585.1 Streptomyces sp. NPDC101225 | reverse complement strand
GGATGGTTCCCGATGTGCATCCGGAGGCGTTCGTGGCGCCCACGGCGGTTCTCGTCGGGGATGTCGTCGTCGAGGCGGGCGCGTCGGTGTGGTACCAGGGACCGGTCCGGCGAAAGCCGGTCCCGGAACAACTGCTGTGCAGGCGGACCGGGTTCGCGGCGGCCGCCGCACGAGGTCGGCCGATGGGATGTGGGCCGGCCTGCAGCCCTTCCACGAGCAGTTCGGTAGGCGGTCAGCGTCCACCGCGCGCTTGAGTGACCTTCCCGTGGAGCCTGCCGGGAGTTCGTCCACGATGGCGACGATCTGCGGACACGCGAAGGCGGCGAGCCGCCCGCGGGTGGACGCGCTGAAGACGCCGGGGAAGTGGGCGCGTCGGCCGCAGCCTCACCGCTGCGGCGACCTCCTCAACGTGCCTGGTACCGGGCATACCGATAACGGCTACCGGCCTTGTGTATGTGACGAGTCCGTCGTCGGAGCGCGGCAGCGGACGATCCGGCTGACGACGCGCGGCGTCCGTCAGTGAAGCGACCAGGGGCAGCCTCATGTCGTCTCCCCTTCTGCGTAGAGTCCTTCTGACAGGTCAGTCCTGCCAGAAGGACTTCGACAACTGCCGCCGCCCCGTCCGGGTCGCGACGTTGGCGAAGTCGCCGACCTGGGAGTCGAGTTCCTCCGGTGTGACGATCCGGTTGATCAGGTCGTGGGGCTGGGCCGTCTGGGCATCGAACAGCTGCCCGGTCAGGTTCCATTCCTTCGTCTTGCGTCGTCCCGTGAAACGCGCAAGACGTGTGCCCCGGCCCTAACGACGTGTGCCCCGGCCCCAACCCGGTGTGATCTTCCAGTCGATCTCGGGTATGCCCCACCGGCTGCGGTCGGTCGCCACGAAGTCACAGGTCAACGTGAGATCGAGTCCGCCGCCGGTGCAGACTGCGTCGACCGCGGCGATCGTGATCTGACCTGGTGACCTCCGCTCGCTCCGCCTCGTCACCCGTCGGCCCCCGCCGCCGGTCCCGTCCGTAGAACCAACTGGCCGACGTACGTGCGGCCGCGCTGTCGCCGTTCGCCGAAAACGGCTACCGGGCCACCGGCGTGCGGGACATCGCCGATGCGCCGGGCATCGGGCCACCAGCGTGTACAGCCATGTCAAGGGCAAGGGCGAGTTGCTGCGGGACATCGTCCCCCCCCGACGCTGGACGCCGCGATCGCAGGCCAACGGGATGCCATCGCCCGTACTCGCGCCCCCGTCGAACAGCTACGGCGTACAACCGAGGCGCTGGTGCGCTACTTCCTCGATCACCGTCGTGAATCCCTTGTCACCATCAGGGACTCCGCCGCGGCCGACGACGCCGACCTGCCTCGGATCCTGGAGCGCCGCCACCCCTACCGAGCGGGGATCGAGGACATCGTCGAGCGTGGTCTGGACATGGCTGTCTTCGCGGTCGACAACAGCAAACGGGCGTCGCTCGTCATCGTCGAGATGTGCGAGGCAGCCGTCGGTCGGTTCTATCCCGACGGCGAAGTCTTCGGGGACCGAGTCGCCTTCACCTACGGCGAGTACGCCGTGCGCATCGCCGGCGTGGTCCCCCGCCGCGGACGGCCGGACCCACGGTGGCCCCCGGAGTTCCGGCCACTGGCACTCGGCATTGTGGCGGCGGCCGTCACTTCCGACAGTGCCTGCATGACGGTTCTGATCATTGGCGCCTCGGTGGCCGGGGTGAGTACGGCGCAGGCCCTGCGCAAGAGGGGATTCCAGGAGCGCATCACGCTGCTGGGCGAGGAACGGCACCAGCCGTACGACAAACCGGCCCTGTCCAAGGATGTGCTGGCCGAGAACCTCCCTGGCAACCCCCCCACCTTGTTGACGAAGCAGCGGGCCGACGAACTCGATATCGATCTCATGCTCGGGGTGCGGGCGGAAGACCTTGACCTGCGCCGGCGCCGCGTGCAGACGGACAGGGGGGAGCGGCTGACGTTCGACCGGCTGGTTCTCGCGACGGGCGTGACCCCGCGCACCCTGCCCACCTCCCGGGAGCTGACCGGCGTATACACGCTTCGTACGCTCGACGATGCTCTGGCGCTCCGCGCCGAATTCGACCGCGGCCCACGAGTCGTGGTCATCGGGGCCGGTTTCATCGGGGCCGAGTTCGCTTCCGCCGCCCGGGCACGCGGGTTGGACGTGTCCGTCGTCGAAGCCCAACGCGTCCCGATGGCCCACCTGTTCGGCGAGCGGGTGGGCCGGATACTCGCGGGATTGCACCCCGACAACGGCGTCGCACTCGAGACCGGTGTGGGGTTCGACCGCTTCGCCGACGACGGACAGGGGCATGTGAGCGGCGTCGTCCTGGCCGACGGCCGGACGCTCCCCGCCGACCTGGTCGTCGTCGGCATCGGCGCGCGCCCCGCCACCGACTGGCTGGAATCCTCCGGACTCGAACTCGGCGACGGCGTGTCGTGCGACGCCGGCCTACGGGCCATGGGTGTCGGCGGATCCCGGGTCTACGCCGCCGGTGACATCGCGCGTCGGCACCATCCGCTGTACGGGAAACCCCTGCGCATCGAGCACTGGACCAACGCCGGGGAGCACGCGGAGATCGTCGCCGCCGACATCCTCGGGCAGCAGACGCCCCGAGCCCAGGTCCCCTACGTCTGGTCGGACCAGTACGGACGACGCATCCAGATCGCGGGCCGGCCCGCCGAAGGCAGGCTGAGCGCGCTTCGGGGCGGCATCGCCAACGGCACGATGACCGCCGTCTACGCCGATCCGGCGGGTACAGCGGTGGGCGCTCTGGTCGTCGACGATCCCCGCACCTTCATGTCCTGTCGCAAGGCGATCGCTTCCGGTGCGGACGTCGGTGGTCTCGATCTGGGGCCGGTGGCCGTGTGACCGATGGCCCCAGTGGGCCGCGGCTTCGTTCCGACCGGCGGAACCGCCGCTGCCCCGCGGCGGTCGGCCACGACATGGTGCAGGACACCATTGACGGGAGGATGGGACATGCTTCAGGACGTCACCGTGGTCGAGGTCGGGAGCCGCGTGTCGACCATGTACTGCGGAAGGCTGCTTGCCGATGCCGGCGCGGCCGTGATCAGGATCGAACCGCGCGACGCGGCCAGGGCTGCGGAACAGGAGCCGGGGTACGCGGCCTATCTGCGGCACCTGCGCCAGGGCAAGCGAGTGGTGCGGCTCGACGAGGAGGACCTGTGTGAGCAAGCCGGGGTGCGGGCCGCGCTGACCCAGGCGGTGCCGGATCTGGTCGAAGGAGCGGCGGTCGTGGTCTGTGACGACGACGTGCCGGACTTCCGGACGCTGATCAGTGTCCTGCGCCGGGAGAACCCGCGGCTGGTCGCGGTCACGGTGTCCGACTACGGTCTGGACGGGCCGCTCGCGGGAACACCGGCGACCGAGTTCACTCTCCAGGCCGAAGCCGGTGTCACGGTGCTGCATCCCAGGGGCGATCAGGCCCCGGTCGCCACGGCGGTTGAACTCGGCGAACTGACCGGCGGCGCCTGCGCGGCCGTGGGCGCCGTCACCGCGCTGCTGGGCGGCGAGACCGCGGAGGCGGGCGAGACCCCGGCGATCGACGTGGACGTCTCGCGGTTCGAGGCGTTGATCGGGCTGCTGCAGTTTCCCTGGCTGTTCCCCCAGCTCACTCCGCACATCGGTTACCCCATCCCGCAGAACACGGTTCCGGGCGTGGAGCGGGCCAAGGACGGCTGGGCCTGCGTCGTCGCCATCACCGACCCGCAGTGGAAAGCCTTCAAGAAGATGGCCGACGTACCCGAACTGGACGATCCCCGGTTCGACCTGTACGGCGACCGGCTTCACCTCGGCGCCGAGATCACCCCGCTGGTCCGCCGGTTCACCGAGCGGTACACGGTCGCCGAGCTCACCGAACTCGGTGTCCTCAACCGGGTGCCGGTCGTCCCGCTGACCGACCCAGACACGGTCGCCGACCTGCCGCCGTATGCCGAGCGGGAGACCTTCGTACGTCATGACGAAGCGGGTTTCGTCCACCCTGTACCGCCGTTCCGGATCACGCATCCGGCGCAGGCGACCGCTCCTGCGTGTGAGGGGGCCGATGCCACGCAGCCTCTGAAGGGCCTGCGTATCGTGGAGTTCGGCACCTTCCAGGCCGGACCGATGGCCACGGCCTACCTCGGCAGCCTCGGCGCCGAGGTGATCAAAGTCGAGGCGGTGAACCGCCCGGACGTGCTGCGTCTCACGGGCAATCCCATGACCGTGAACCGGATGTGGGAGCGCTCGGCCGCCTACCTCGGGGCCAACATCGCCAAACGGGACCTCACCCTCGATCTCAACGACCCGTCAGGCCTGGACCTGGCGAAACGGCTGATCGCCACCGCGGACGTGGTGCTGGAGAACTTCACGCCACACGTTCTCGACGAGCGGGGACTCGACTTCACCGGCATGCGCGACCTCAATCCGGGCCTCATCGTCGTGCGCATGCCCGCCTGGGGGCTCACGGGCAGCTGGCGCGACCGCCCCGGCTTCACCTTCACCGCGGAGGCGGCCGCCGGGCTCACCGAGATGGCGGGACACGCGGACGGCGAGCCGGTGCTCACCGGTACCGTCACCGACCCGTTCGCCGCACACCTCGCCTCCTTCGTCATGCTCGCGGGGGTTTGGCGACGCCGTGCCACCGGGCAGGCGGTCTGCGCCGAACTTGCGCTGGGCGACGTGGCCGCGCAGCTGACCGCCCGACCCGTCGTCGAGGCCTCGGCCACAGGCCGGCGCCGCACCCGTACCGGTAATCGCTCCCCGCTCGTGGCGCCGCAGGGCATGTACTCCTGCGACGACGGCGAGTGGATCGCGATCTCCGTCACGACCGACGAGCAGTGGTCGGCCCTGTGCCAGGTCCTGGGGCGCGCCGAGTGGACCGATGACACGGATCTCGCGACGCGCGAGGGACGGCAGGCGTGCCATGGGCGACTCGACGACGGCCTGGCGCGGGCCTGCTCCGAGCGGTCTGCCGACGAACTGGCGACGGCCCTGCGCGCGGCGGGGGTGCCCGCCGCCGTCATGGCGATCGGAACGGACTTCGCCGACCACCCCCAACTCGTCCACCGGGAAAGGGTCTTCACGGTGAACCACCCCGTCGTCGGCAGTGTGCGACACCTCGCCCCGCCCATGCGCTTCTCCCACGCGCCGCGGACGCCGGAGTTGCGACACGCCCCGCTCTTCGGTCAGGACAACCACGCCCTGCTGGCCGAGCTCGGCTGCACTGCCGACGAGATACGAGAGCTCAGCGACAAGGGGCTGGTCGGCGACAGCCCGTATGGAATTGCGTACCAGTGATGTCCGGCTCTGAACCCCGACAGGGCCGCTCCGGCAAACCGTCCGCCCTCGCGGCCGTCCCGCGGACCTGGGCGGCTCGAGCGCCCGAGGCCCCCTGCCTCACATACGGCGCCACGACCCGTGGCTGGCGCGAGGTGTACGAGCGCAGCTGCCGAGTCGCTCACGGGCTCACCGGCTTCGGTCACCCGGTCGGCGAGCGTGCGCTGTATCTGGGCCGCAACAGGCCCGAGTTCTTCGAGATCCTGTTCGGCGCGTCGATGGCCGGCTGGGTGAGCGTTGCCGCCAACTGGCGGCTCGCGCCGCCGGAGCTGCTGTTCGTCCTCAACAACGCCCGACCGAGAACGCTGTTCGTCTCCAGCGAGGTCCTGGAGAAACTCGAGTCGATACGCGACGAGTTGACGAGTGTGGAGTCCGTCGTGGTGATCGGCGGTGAGTGTGACGAGTACGAGAAGTGGCTGAGCTGCCGGCCCTCGCAGGAGCCCCCGGCCGTGACCGCGGACGCCGATCCCGCCTTCATGATGTACACCTCCGGAACGACCGGCGTGCCAAAGGCGGCGCTGTTCACCGGCCGGGCCCTGTACGCCACCTTCGGCGGCGCCGACGTCATGGGCATGACGCGGAACTCCGTCGTGCTGGCCGTCCTGCCGCTGTTCCACGCCGCGGGATTGAACACGGCCCTCGCGGCGCTCGCAGCCGGGGCGCACTGCGTCCTCGCCGAGGATACGAGCCCCCGCTCGATACTGGAGCTGGCTGAGCGTCACCGTGTGACCACGACCATGGTGGTACCCGCGCTCCTGAAAGCCATCGAGGCCGAGGACACCGACCGGTACGACCTCTCCGCTCTCGACACCATCGGCTACGCCGGCTCGCCCATCGACCCGGAACTGCTGCGGACCTGCCTGCGCCGCTTCGGTTCCAAGTTCGTCCAGCTCTACGGAATGACGGAGACCATCGGCATCACGGCGCTGCCTCCCGAGGACCACGACATGGCGGACGTGGGTGAAGGGCCGCTGTCGGCCGGGCGCCCGCTGCCGGACGTGACCGTACGCGTGGTCGATCCGGTGACCTGGGAGGATGTCGCCGAAGGAGTCGTGGGTGAGGTCTGGGCGAAGACCCCGACGGCCATGTGCCGGTACTGGGAGGCCCCGGAGGAGACGGCACACGTCCTGACCGCCGACGGGTTCGTGCGCACCGGCGACGCCGGCTTCCTCAGGGACGGCAACCTCTATCTGCGAGACCGGCTGAAGGACGTCATCATCACCGGCGGGGAGAACGTGTACCCGGCCGAGGTCGAGGGAATCCTCGCCGCCCACCCGGGGATCGCCGACGTCGCCGTGGTCGGGACACCGTCCGAGAGGTGGGGCGAGACGGTACGGGCCCTGGTCGTACGGACCGTCTCGTGTCCTTCTCTCGGGAAGGACGAGGTCATCTCGTACGCCAAGGAACACCTCGCAGGCTACAAGTGCCCGACCGTCGTGGAATTCGTGGCGGAATTGCCGAGGAATGCCTCGGGGAAAGTCCTCAGGCACAAGTTGCGACAGCCGCTCCGGATGGGGCGAGGCAGCTGATTCCCCGGTGCGAGTTCCGGTGCCTGGGACATTCCGTTCCGGGTCACTCGGTGTGGCGGGACAGTGCCCACGGAAACCGGCCGTGACGGAGGTGGGCACGTACGTCGCGAATGCGGTCGCGGATTTGAATCCAGTTTCCCTCTGCCGAATGCGACGAAACGGTTCCAGCCGCCGGAACCGCGGAAGCGGGCCGCGCGCCGAGCACGGCACGGTGGCTTTGTACAGGAAAGGACGGAACGCAGGTGTCTGAATACATCGAAGTCGACCAGGAGATGCCCCGATTCCGGGTGAACCGGAGGGTCATGACGGATCAGGACGTGTTCGCTGCGGAGCGTGAGCAGATCTTCGACCACAGCTGGCTCTACATCGGTCATGAGACGGAACTCGTCAAGCCCAACGACTATGCCACGCGCACCGTGGCCGGGCGCCCGCTGATCTTCGCCCGGGACGCCAAGGGGAAGACCAGGGTCTGGGTCAACTCCTGCCCGCACCGCGGTGCGATGCTGTGCCGCGACCCGAAGGGCAACGCGCGCTTCCTGACCTGCTTCTACCACGGCTGGACCTTCAACACCTCGGGTGAACCGGTGTCGATCCCGAGCGAGGAGGGCTACAGCCCCGACTTCGAGCGGATCGGGCTGGCTGCCCCGGCGAAGGTGGACTCCTACCGAGGTTTTGTCTTCGTCAGTTTCGACCCGGACATCGTGGACCTGCCCACCTATCTGGCGGGGGCGACCGAGTACCTGGACCTGGTGTCCGACCAGTCCGAGGTCGGCATGCGGGTGCTCCCGGGAACGCACGAGTACTCCGTCAAGGCCAACTGGAAACTGCTGGCGGAGAACAGCTACGACGGTTACCACCTGGTCTCCACCCACCAGCGCTACCTGGAGATGATCACCGCTGCCCACGGCAAGATCGACGTCTCGGCCGGCAGCGCCGGGGCGAGGGCGATCAACCTGGGAGGCGGTCACGCGGTCATCGCCGCCACTCCTGCCAGCGGCGCGCTGTTCGGGCGGCCTCTGTCGGAGGCCGCGAAGAGCGAGAAGGCGGAGCGCTTCCAGCGGTTCCGCGAGATGTACGGCGATGCGTGGGTGGACCGTATGGGCGGTTCCCGCAACATGGTGATCTTCCCCAACCTGGTCGTCATCGACCTGGTGATGGGCGTGGTGATCCGCAGGATCGAGCCGGTCTCGCCCGACTACATGGAGGTCAGCGCCTGGCACCTGGCGCCGCCCGAGGAGGGGGAGGAACTGCACAAGCAACGGCTGGACAACTTCCTCACCTTCTGGGGGCCGGGCGGGCTGGCCTCTCCCGACGACGTCGAGGCGCTTGAGACGTGCCAGCGGTCGTACGCGGCCCGGGGCGAGTTGCCCTGGTCCGACATCTCCCGCGGGATGCACACGCCGCTCAAGTCGGTCGGTGGCGAGTACCAGATGCGCACGTGGTGGGGCCGCTGGCACGAGCTGATCACAGGTGAGGCACTCCCCGAGGAGCCGCAGGCCCCGCTGGAGGACTTCTTCGCGGGCCAGCGGTCGCCGAAGCAGACCTCCGAGACCGTTCAGGCGAAGTAGCCGGGCGGGGCCGCCCGCCCTGACCGCCACACGGCGAGCTGAATGACCGAGAAGCCGAAGAGAAGAGAAGAGCATGGATCTGCAGCCCACCGAAGAGCACCTCGCCGTCGCGGAACTCACTCGCGCCATCGGGCTCGACGTCCTGGCTCCCGCGGCACGGAAGGCGGAGGAGGAGCGAGCCGTACCGGACGCCGTGTGGCGGACCCTGGCGGAGACGGGGCTGACCGTGCCCCTGCCCGAAGCGGTCGGCGGAGGCGGGATTCCCGACACCGCGACGCAGATGATCGCGGTCGAGAACCTGGCGTACGGTGATCCCGGCATCGCGATCGCGGCCGTATGGGGTGGCGCTCCTGCACTGCTTCTGTCCCGGCACGGCTCGCCGGAGCAGATCGCGAACCTGGCCCGCCTCGTGGACGATCCGAAGGCACGTGGTGCCGTGGCCCTCTACGAGGGGTACGGACGAGGCCCCGAGGAGTTCACCACCACCATCAGCGCCGAGCCCGGCGGAACCGTGCGGGTCAAGGGGCGCAAGGTCGCCGTACCGTTCGCGGAGACCGCCGACCCGCTGGTCGTGGTGGGCCGCGACGCGGAGAGCGGTGCGCTGCGCGCCGTACACGTGCCGGTCCCGGCCCGCGGGGTGACGGTGCGGGGCACCGGACCCGGCCTCGCGCTGGACGCCGCGGCGCCCGCCACCGTGGTGCTCGACGTGAGCCTGCCCGCTTCCTGCGCGATCGCGGATGGCGACGGGCTCGCCGGCACGGTGGACAGGCTTCGTCTGGCCGTGGCCGCCGCTCAGGTGGGTACGGCCACGCGGGCGGTGGAGTACGCCTCGGAGTACGCGACCGAGCGGGTGGCCTTCGGTCGGCCGATCGCCGGCTTCCAGGGCGTCGCCTTCCCGTTGGCCGAGGCACTGATGCAGATCCACGAGGTGCGCCTGGAGGTGACCGAGGCGGCCGTACTGCTGGACGAGGACCGGTACGCGGAGGCCGCGTCGGCTGTCACCCGGGCCGTCAACTACGCGGGAGAGGTGGCCGCCGAGGCCACCCGGACCGCCGTGCAGACCCTCGGCGGCCATGGCTTCATCCAGGAGCACCCGGTCGAGATGTGGTATCGGGCGGCGGCCGCGCTGTCCGCGCTCGACTTCGACCCGCTGCGCTCGGCCTTCACCCCCGCGCTCTGAGCGCCCCCCACACAACCCCGCACACGGATGACAGAGATCGAGGAGCCATGAGTCTGTCCTTCGAGATCAGCAAGGAACTGGCCGACTACGCCGAGACGGTGCGCGCGTGGTCGCTCGCCGAGTGCCGCCCCTACGCGCGTGAGGCCGACGAGAAGCATGCCCCGCCGGCGAACTGGGCGCAGATCCTGGACACCAGTCCGGTCCCGCTGGGCCGGGTCGACAAGCCCCAAGAGGACCCCTTGCCGGACTTCGCGGAGGGCCAGTACGTCTCCAAGGCGGTGATCACCGAGGCCCTCACCTACGGCGACGTCTGGGTCCCGCCTGTGCTGGGCGGCGGCATCGGCGAACTCGTCGTCGAAGCCATGGGGACTCCCGAGCAGATCGCCCGGTGGTACGACCCGATCGCGGCGACCGGTGGCACCACGGGCTTCGCGCTCACCGAGCCGGGCTTCGGCTCCGACACCTCGCTGGTCGCCACCACCGCGACCCGCGAGGGCGACACCTGGGTGCTCAACGGCACCAAGATCTTCTGCACCGGCGGTGCCACCGGCGAGTACGTCACCGTCTTCGCCACGGTCGACAAGTCCCAGGGGGCGAAGGGGATCAACTGCTTCGTCGTGCCCAGGGGAACTCCCGGATTCACCGTCCCCAAGGCGACCGAGAGCAAGCTCGGCATCCGCAGCTGGGTCACCTCCGAACTGCTCTTCGACAACTGCGCGGTCCCACTGGAGAACCGGCTCGGCTGGACCGCCGACGGGGCCGCCGAGGCGCGCCGCAGTGGCCGCAGCGGGGCGCTGGCCGCCTTGGTCCACAACCGCCCCCGGATGTCCTCCATGGCCATGGCTCTGGCCCGGGCCGCTCTGGACGTCACCAAGGAGCAGCTGGCCGGGCAGAAGACCGGGTTCGCTCCGCAGCGGTGGGCTCTGGTCGAGAACGAACTGGAGAACATGGGGCACGCGTTGGAGCGGGGCCGCAGGCTCGTGCTGCGCGCCCAGTACCTCGTCGACATCGGCAAGGAGGGTACGGACGTAGCTGCCGCCGCCGCGGCCAAGGCCTACGCGCCGCAGACCTGCGAGCGGATGATCCGGCGCTGCATCCAGCTGCTGGGTCCCGAGGGCTGGAGCAGGGAACTGCTGTTGGAGAAGTGGTACCGGGACGTCAAGATCATGGACATCTTCGAGGGCTCGGGCCAGATCCAGCGGATCATCGCGGGCCGCACGCTCATGGGCCGACTGGTCGGCTGAGCCGACCGCACACACGTAACAAGGAGTCATGATGGCCACCCAAGCCCCGAACCCGCCGTTCGCACCGGCGGACGTCCCCGACAGTCTGGTCCGCTCGGTGGAACGGTTCCTCTACGAGGAGGCCGAACTGCTCGACACCTGGCGGCTGCACGAGTGGCTGGAGCTCTTCGCCCCGCACGGTCAGTACCTGGTGCCCTCCACCGACCGGCCCGACGGCGATCCCACCCGGGACCTGTTCCTGATCCAGGACGACCGCTTCCTGCTGGAGCAGCGGGTGAACTCGCTGCTCACCAGGGCCGCGCACGCGGAGTACCCGCACTCTCGTACCCGCCACCTGGTCTCGAACGTACGGGTCACCGAGGCCGAATGCGACCGGCTGGCCGTGACCGCCAACTTCGCGGTGTTCCGAGTGCGGGCGGGGAGTGTCGACACCTACGTCGGTCAGTACCGGCACGTCCTGGTCACGGACGGCGGCGCGTTCCGCTACGAGATCCGCAAGGCGGTGCTCGACCTCGACGCGCTGCGCCCGCACGGCAAGGTGAGCGTGATCCTGTGAACCGCCTGCGGGACAAGGTCGCGATCGTGACCGGCACCGGCCCGCTCATCGGCGGGGCGATCGCGGCCGGCCTGGCCGCCGAGGGCGCCCGGGTGGTGTGCACGGGGCTGGACGAGGACGCGGTCAAGCCGTGTGTCGCGGCGATCGAGGAGGCGGGCGGCGATGCCTTCGCCGTCCTGGGCGATGTGACCGACGCCATACACGTCCAGGAGGTCGTGGAGCGGGCGGTGGACCGGTGGGGCCGGGTGGACGTCCTGGTCAACAGCGCCGTGTGGTTCCGCAAGCAGGGACTGCTGACGATGGCCGTGGAGGACTACCGCCGGCAGCTCGACGTCATCCTCGGCGGCGCGTTCCTCTTCACCCGAGAGGTTGCCCAGCACATGATCGGCGCCGGCACCGGGGGGAGCGTCATCAACGTGCTCTCCACCGCGGCCTGGCAGGGCGAGCCGGGCAACATCGGCTACTCCACCGGCAAGAGCGGCCTCATCAACTTCACCCGCTCGGCGGCGATGGAACTCGCCCGCCACGGCATCCGGGTCAACGGCTTCACTCCCACCGCGACCCTGCCCGACGACCCGGAACGGGCCCGTGCCCTGGCGGAGCTGATGGCCGCTCCGGGCGAGTATCAGATGGACTTCCAGGGGCTGTTCCCGCTGGGCCGGTTGCCCACGCCCGGGGACTACGTGCCGGCGGTGGTGTTCCTCGCCTCCGACGAGTCGTCGATGATCACCGGCAGCAACATCACGGTGGACGGCGGCGCCACCGCGAAGTACTGGCCGTGGCTGCCGGGAAACGGCGCTCGGCAGGAGAGGACGGCCTGAACCATGACGACCGAGCGCCGGTTCGCCTGCCTGGCCGAGGACCTGTCGCCGGGCGCGGCCATGACCGTCCCCGGCGACCCGCCGATCGCCGTGTACCGCACCGAAGCGGGGGATTTCCACGCGACCGCGGACACGTGCACCCACGAGAAGTGGTCACTCGGTTCCGACAGCGACCTGGAGGGCTGTGAGGTGACCTGCCCATTGCACATGGCCCGCTTCGACATCCGTACCGGTGAGGCGCTCTGCTTCCCGGCGACGGTCGCGCTGCGGACGTATGGGATCGAGATCGACGACGGAAAGGTCTTCGTCCTCGGTTGAGGGGTCGGGCCCACGGCATCGTGCCGTGGGCCCGACGGCTGTCGTGACAGCGCCTTCTCTCAGGTCCTCGACGCCACCCAGGACCTGCTGAACTGCTGGACCGGCACCTGCACCACCTGCCACCAACCCCTGCCCAGAACGTCCGGCACCAGCCAGAACCCAAGAGTCAGAGCAACCTGACGGAGTCCTACTGGTGCTGGATCATGGTGCTGAGGGCACGTCCGGGCCGTGACGAGGGCGAGCAGGCGATGATCCACCGCGTGGCGTCGGCCAGAAAGGTGCCGATTCCTCTTCCGGGCTCGTCGGCTGCTCACGAGCAGAACAGGCCGTTCTCCGTACGGTACGGGTCGGTGGCCAGTGCTGACACGGAATGTTCCGGTGGCCGGAACCTGGACCGTGGGGTGTCGGCAGCGGTTTCATACTGCTGGCATGCGGGCGAAACGTGGGCGTGTGGTCCGCTGTGTGCGCCGCGCCGAACGGAGGGCTCATGCTCATCGTCGAGACACCACCGTCGATCCTGTCCAAGGCGTTCGATCTGCTGCGTGCGTTCAACACTCATGAACGAGTGATGACGCTGAGCGAGTTGTCGGAGGCCTCGGGGCTGCCCAAGTCGACCGTGCACCGCCTGCTGGCCCGTCTGATCGAGCTGGGGGCGATCGAACACCACGGCGGCGGGTACCGGATCGGCATCGAGCTGTTCCAACTCGGCAGCACGACGCCTGCCGGCGCCATGCGCGACCTCGCCATGCCGCACATGGCGGCCCTGCACCGGTGGACGGGGCACACCGTCCACCTGGGGGTGCTCCGCCAGTTCGACGTCGTGTATCTGGAGAAGATGGCGCGCAACGGCAGACCGTCCGACCCGTCCGGTGTGGGTGCGCGGCTGCCGGCCTGCTGCACGGCCGTCGGCAAGGCGATGCTCGCCCACGAGAGCCTGGACGACCTGAAGCACTTCCTGCCCGCCCCCCTGCCCACGCTCACACCCCACACGATCACGGGAGTCGACCGGTTGATCGCTGAGCTCAGGCTGATTCGCCAGGGCGACCTGGCGCGTGAACACCAGGAGGCCAGGCTGGGCCTTGCCTGCGTCGCGTCGCCGATCGTTGTGAGGGGTTTCGCCGTGGGGGCCCTCTCGGTGGCCTATCCGGCCGACGCGGAGCTGGACCCCAGGACCGGGACCGCCGTCCGGGACACCACGGCCCAACTCGCCTCGGAGATCACACAGCGGCTCTCGGAGCACGGCGACTGGTTCCCGCACGAGGTGTGACCGAGCGGCCCTCGTGCCGGGGCGGTGTCACTGGTCAGACGGCGAAGACCTTGTCGGAGGTGTGGTCTTGGTCTGGACGAAGTCGCTCCATTCGAGGTCGAGATCAGGTTCCGAGGCGACACGGAGAGCAGAGCCAGTTTGAGCCTCTCGTACGGGTCGTCGCCCTCACTTCCGCTGGGTGGGTTCACTGTCAGTCGCGGATCTCCCTCCGGCCGACGGGGACGTCGAGGTCTTCGAGCGTGCTCTTGAGCAAATTCGTCACACGCGTGTCGGCACCCGCCGACGTCGGACACTGCGTGATGCCGAGGCCTGACATCCCGGCCATGGTCGTTTCCCCCGCGGTTCCGTACAAGGGGAGCCCGCGGCGCTTTCCTCTCGGCGGCCGTGGTCAGTGGCCCCGACTCCTGTGTACCTGTCCGAGGACCATGCGGCCATGGGGCGTTCTACTGCCCGGAACCCCCAGTTGGCCGGACGCCGGGCGGTCGACAGGCTGGCGGTATGTCTGATCTTCCCGCCACTCAAGGCCAACCGGTCGTGGACATCCACGCGCATCACCTTCCCGCAGCTCTGAGCCCGCCGGCCCGCGCGGCGGACGACCCCCGGTGGCCGCACCTGGTCATAGACGACGAGGGGGGCGCGGGACGGATCATGCGTGGGCCGGAGGTCTTCCGGCGAGTGAAACCCGCGTTGTGGGACGTGCCGACGCGGCTCGCCGAACTCGACAGGGCGGGGGTGGACGTCCAGGTGATCTCGCCCGTCCCTGTGACGCTGTCGATGTGGGCTGACGGCAAGGACGCGGCCGAGTACCTGCGTCGGCAGAACGACCTGTTCGCGGAAGCCGTGGCGGCGTCCGGGGGCCGACTGCGCGGCCTGGGTGCCGTACCCCTTCAGGACGTCGATGCCGCGATCGGTGAACTGCTGCGTGTCAAAATGGAGTTGCGCCTGGACGGTGTGGAGATCGGCACCCGGATCGGCGACCTGGAACTGGACGATCCGCGCCTGCGGCCGTTCTTCGCGGCGGCCGAGGAGGCGGGCGTTCCCCTCTTCGTCCACCCCACGGACGGTCCGCGGGTGATCCGCCGTGCCGAGCCCGGCTATACGTTCGGCGTGGGCATGCTGACGGACACCGCTCTGGCGGCCACCGCGCTGGTCTTCGGCGGCGTTCTGGACGACTTCCCCGGCCTGCGGGTCGCCCTGGCCCACGGCTGCGGCTCGTTCGCGTGGACGTATCCGCGCACCGCCTACGGCGACGCGCTGCTGCGCGGCGGCCCCGATCCGGAACGCACCGCGCGGCTCAAGCGCGTGGTCGGCTCGTTGTGGGCCGACACACTGGTCTTCGATCCGGAGCATCTGCGACTGGTCGCGGCTCGCCTCGGTGCCGGACATCTGATGCTCGGCACCGATCACCCGTTCCTGCACGCACCCCTGGAGACCGCCCTCGCCACCGTGACCGAGGCCGGCGACCAGAACATCCTCGGGCAATCGCAGGTGTCCGACATCTTTGGACGCAACGCACTGGATTTCCTGGGGCTGTGAGGCAGCGGGGCTGGAGGAGCATGCCGACGAGGCGGCGGACTCCCGCGACGGACAGGGGAATGAGGTTGGTTTGTCCTAATCGATCCCCCTTTTTTTCAACTCCTGGGCGCGGATCGCGGTCAGTACGGCGACTGCGGCCACGGCCAGGGTGATGTGCCGGTACCAGGCGTCGTAGCGGCGGACCTGGTAGTGGTCCAGGCCGCGCTCGTTCTTCGCGATCTGGAACGATTCCTCGATGGCCTACCTGGCCGCGTCGACCTTGACCGACCGGCGGGCCAGAACCCAGTGCCCGACACCGTCCTCCCACACCGGGCGGATCACCACCCGAGCCCAGTCGGAGAACCGTTCGCCGGGGAAACCCATGCCGCCGGACAGGCGCTTTTGCGCCTGCCGCGGCAGCGCGGCGAACAGCTGGTCCACCCGGACCTCGCGCCGCCCGGCCGTGATCACGGTGTCGTTGACCCAGGTGGCCATTACATAGCCGACGCCGCGTTGCTCCAGCCAGATCCGGAGGTGCTTGACCTGTCGCGTAGATCGCACGCTGCAGCATCCAGCGGAAGCGCTCGTTCTTCGTCGCGAACGGCACCTCGTCGGGCACACCGGCCGCGCGGCAGCGCTCGCGGTCGTCCGTCCACGAGGCCGGCACGTACAACTCCCGGTCGATCAGCGCGCACCCCTACGAGGAGGCGTAGGCCAAGAACGTACCCCAATGCCGAGGTCGTCCGCCTGAAGGCCAAGACCGCGGGGGTGCTCCGTCAGGTCAGGAAACGCGGTGTGCGCGGCTTCGATCGCGCTGTCGACGTCCTGCGGGGTGTCGGCGTACAGGCCGAAGGTATCCTCGCCGGTGGCCAGCGTGTCGCCCATGGCCCCGGCCAGGTCGACGCCGCGGCGCTCCAGCGCCACCGGTGCGCGCGCCGGCCCAACGCCTGGGCGAGCTGCTCGCCGAGCACAGGCAGGACCTCGCCGACCTCACGAGGCAGTACACCAAGTCACCGTCAAGGCCGGGAAGATCGGTTCCGAGGCGATGCGCGAAGCGCAGGAGATGATCGACATCTGCGACTTCGCCGTGGGCCCGTTCCGACAGCTCTACGGCCGCACCGTGCCGTCCGAGCGCCCCGGCCACCCGCTGATGGAGACCTGGCAGCCGCTGGACGTGGTCGGCGTGATCAGCGCGTTCAACTTCCCGGTCGCGGTGTGGGCGTGGAACGCCGTGCTCGCACTGGTCTGCGGGGGAACACCGTGGTGTGAAGGCCGCCGGAGCTCACCCCGCTGACCGCGCACCTGTGAGTTGGGCCGCGCTGTGTGACAGCGCTTACGCCGGAGACCTACTAGTGGGTACAGTCACGCCGTCCCGACTTTCCGTCGGAGACCAACTCCTGTTGCGAACGGTCGCTCTTTGACGATGCCGGCCGGTATGCCAGCAACCGGTGCGCTTCACGCATTGTCATGCACATTATTTCCATTTCGACTGTATCCATCCTCGCCCCGAAGGAGACATCCTTGCGGAGACTTCTCTCCGGACTGGCCACCGGAGCCCTCCTGATCGCCGGACTGGCCGGTGCCACCATCGCGGCGGCGCCCGCCGCCTCGGCCGCGGACTCCGGCACCTTCAACGTCCTGTCCTACAACGTCGCGGGCCTGCCCCAGGCCATCAACAGCGCCGACACGGAGCGGACGAGCGCCACCACGGCGATCGGCCAGCGACTCTCGCCGTACGACATCATCAACGTCGAGGAGGACTTCAACTACCACGCCTACCTCTACGCCGCCGACTCGCACCCCTACCGCACGCCCACCAGCGGCGGGGCCGGCATCGGGAGCGGCCTCAACACCCTGTCGAACTACGCCTACGACGAGGACGACTTCGAGCGGGTCGGCTGGGACTCCTGCCAGTACGACTCCGGGGACTGCCTCACTCCGAAGGGCTTCACCTTCATGCGTGAGCGTCTCGCCGAGGGCGTCTACATCGACTTCTACAACCTGCACACCAACGCCGGGACAGCCAGCGGTGACCTGTCGGCCCGGGCGGACAACCTCAGCCAGCTCACGGACTTCATCGCGACGCACTCGGCGGGCAACGCGGTCGTGGTCATGGGCGACACCAACACCCGGTACACCCGCTCCGGCGACACCATCGCCGAGTTCGTCGCGGACAACGGCCTGACCGACGCCTGGGTCAAGAACATACGGGGCGGAGTGGCGCCAGCCAAGGGCAGCGGCGCGCTCGTCTGTGACGAGGACGCGATCACCAACACCTGCGAGGTGGTCGACAAGATCCTCTACCGCAGCAGCAGGTTCGTCACTCTGAACGCCACGTCCTACAACAACGAGCACGCCAAGTTCCTGGAGGACTCCTCCGGGCTGATGCTCTCCGACCACGACCCCATCACCGCCGCCTTCACCTGGAAGACCAACCCTGCTTTCCAGCTCAGTGAACAGTTCGGGGGCCCGCACGGCGACTACTTCACCGATGTGAACAGCGTGCCATGGGGCGCCCAGGCGACCGCCGTCTCCTTGCGGGCCGGAGCCCGGGTGGACCAGGTCGGTGTGACACTGAGCAACGGAACAACGCTCACCCACGGTGGAACCGGGGGCACGGCTTCGACACTGACCCTGGGAAGCACCGAATACGTCACCAGCGCCTACCTGTGCCAGGCCAAGCACGACGGCCATACGAGAATCTTCTACGCGAAGTTCACCACCAGTCTCGGCAACACCCTTGCCGGAGGCTCCACCACTTCCGACTGTGTGACCCGCACCGCTCCGGCCGGCTGGCAGATCGCGGGGTTCCACGGCCGCAGCGGTGACGAGGTCGACAAGATCGGGTTCATCTATACCCCGAACGACTTCATGCTGGTCAACCGGGCAACCGGCAAGTGCCTCGACGTGAACGGCTGGTCGACCGACGACGGAGCCGATGCCCAGCTCTGGACCTGCCACGGCGGCGCCAACCAGCGCTGGCGGATCGAACCGCTCGCCGACGGCACCAGCCGAATCGTCAACACCTACAGCAACAAGGCACTCGACGTGGCCTCCTGCGGAACCGCCGACGGCACGGGCATCCAGCAGTGGACCTGGCTGGACAATTCCTGCCAGCGCTGGGCACTCACCTCGACCGACGACGGCTGGATGCGGCTGCAGAACCCCAACAGCGGCAAGGTCGCGGACGTCGCGGACTGCTCCAGTGCCGACGGTACCGACGTCCGCCTCTGGACCTGGCTGAACAACTACTGCCAGCAGTGGCAGACCCAGCCGTAGGGCCGTAACACGGACACGCCGGGGTGTGTGCCCCGGCGACGGTCGCCTGTGCGGTGCCCAGGCAGCACCGCACAGGCGACCCATGGCGGCGCGCCGGGCGCACCCGGCGCCGCCCGTCGGAGTGCGTACAAGCGGCTGCGAGGACCGCGTACGCCGACACCCGTCCCGGTTCCCGGGGCATCCGCTTGCCAGGGTCATGGCCCTGAGCGATCAGCGGTCGAACTCACCTTCCGCGGAGTCCGTGTGGTCGCGCAGCCAACGTTCCGTGTTGTGGACGTGTATCAGGGCGGTGGCCTGGCTGAGCCCGGCGTCCCGGGCGGCCAGAGCCGAGAAGATGGCCTCGTGCTCCGTGAGCGTGCGTCCGGCGGCCTGTGTGTCGACCAGACCGCGCCAGATGCGGGCCCGCAGGGTGCGCCCGGAAATGCCCTCGAGGATGGTCAGCAGCGTCTCGTTGCCCGTGGCGGCGACCACGGCGCGATGGAACGCCGCGTCATGGAAGTTCAGCTGTTCCACGTCATCGCGCGCCTCGCGCATCGCGTCCAGGTGTCGCTTCACCTCTGCCAGGCCTTCCTCGGAGATGCGTGTGGCGGCGAGCGCGGTGGCCATCGGTTCGAGCAGCCGTCGTACCTCCATCAGGTCGACGATGGCGCCGGCATCCCCCTGCAGCAGTTCCACCGCCCCACCCAGCCCCTCCAGCAGCAGGCTCGGCTGAAGGCTGGTGACGTAAGTGCCGTCCCCGCGGCGGACTTCCAGGACCCGGGCAACGGCCAGGGCCTTCACCGCCTCGCGCGCAAGGTTGCGAGACAGCCCCAGTTGGGCGGCCAGTTCCGGTTCCGGAGGGAGCTTCGAGCCCGGCGGCAGGGCACCCGACCTGATGAGTTCGCGGATCTGTTCGATGGCCTTGTCCGTCAGTGACAAAGGGGCCCCCTTCCGTGGGTGTGCTCGGCGTTCGGGCCCGCTCCGCCGGCCTCCGCGCAAGGAGCGGCGGCCGGGACGTCCGCGCGTATCAGGCCGCGGGCACGGAGATCCTCCCAGAGTTCGCTCGGCACGTGTGCACGGGCCAGGCCGATGTTCCGCTCGACCTGGCCCCCGTTGCGCATCCCGAGCGTGACGTTGACGACACTGGGATGGGTGAAGGGGAAGGCGATCGCCGCGGTGGGCAGCGTCGTGCCGTACCGCGCGCAGACCTCCGCGATCGCCCTGGCGCGGGCGACGAGCTGCGGGGGAGCGCTCTGGTAGTCGTACTTCATGCCCTCCATGGGCCGGTCCTGGGAGAGCAGGCCCGAGTTGAAGACGCCGACCGCGACGACGCCTCTGCCGAGTTCCCGCGCGGCGGGCAGCACGTCGTCGAGGGCCGACTGGTCGAGGAGGGTGTAGCGGCCGGCCAGCATCACCACGTCCGCCGGGGTCTCGCGGAGGAACCGGGCGAGCATGGCGGACTGGTTCATGCCGGCCCCGATGGCGCCCACGACTTCTTGGTCGCGCAGCGTGGCCAGGGTGGGCATGGCCTCCTCTGCCGCCTGCTTCCAGTGGTTGTCGGGGTCGTGCAGGTAGACCACGTCGAGCCGGTCCAGCCCGGTACGGTTCAGGGTGTCCTCGACGGAGCGCAGGACGCCGTCACGGCTGAAGTCCCACTGCCTGCGCAGGTCGTCGCGCACGACGAAGCCCTCGGTGTCGAGGCCGCTCGGCCGTTCGTTGGGCACGAGCAGCCGGCCCACCTTGGAGGAGACGACGTACTCGTCGCGCGGACGGTCCCGGAGGGCGGCGCCGAGGCGGTGTTCCGACAGGCCGAGTCCGTAGTGCGGTGCGGTGTCGAAGTACCTGACGCCGGCGTTCCATGCCACGTCGACGGCGCTCGCCGCCTCATGGGCGGAGGTGACCCGGTAGAGGTTGCCGATGGTGGAGGCCCCGAAGCCGAGCTCGGTCAGTCGGACGGGGGTGTTCGGGATCTCTCTGCGCCGCATGGGGTGCTCCTGTGGCGGGGTCGGGGACCGGTGGGCTGCCTCAGCGTGTGACATGGGCCGAACCACCAGCCATCAGTGCTTCGACTTCGGGGAGTGAGGCCATGGACACGTCGCCGGGTGTGGTCATGGTCAGGGCGCCGTGTGCGGTGCCGTAGGCGAGGGCGCGTTGCAGGCTCGTGCCGGTCAGCAGACCGTAGATCAGTCCCGCGGCGAAGCCGTCGCCGGAGCCGATGCGGTCCAGGACATGGAGGCCGGACATGTCGGAGCCGGTGACGAATCCGGTCCCGGGCGACCAGGCGGCCGAGGACCAGTCGTTGAGGCCGGCCGAGGGCACCTCGCGCAGGGTCGTCGCCAGGACCTTCGCGGCGGGGAGCAGGCAGGCCACCTCCGCGAGGGCGTCGGGCAGTCCGGCGGCGCTCACACGGTCTTCTCCCGGGCGTTTGCCCACGAGGCCGAGGGCCCCCACCACGACGTCGGCGTGCCGGGCGAGGCGCAGGTCGGTCGCACGGGCCCTGTCGGCTCCGCCCCGCCCGGCCCACAGGCTGGGACGGTAGTTGGGGTCGTAGGAGACGGTGACACCGTGCCGGTGCGCCGCCGCCATCGCCTCCTCGGCCACTTCCACGGTGGTGTCGGACAGACCGGCGAAGATGCCCCCGGTGTGGAACCAGCGCACACCACCGGCGAAGACCGCGTCCCAATCGATGTCGCCCGGCCGCAGCCGGGAGACAGCCGTGTGCGCGCGGTCACTTGCGCCGAGCGCGCCGCGGATCCCGAATCCGCGTTCGACGAAGTTCAGCCCGTTTCGGGCGGCGCGTCCGATACCGTCGTCGGGCGTCCAGCGGATCAGCGTGGTGTCCACGCCGCCCTGCAGGACCAGGTCCTCGACGAGCCGTCCCACCGCGTTGTCGACGAGAGCCGTGACGACCGCGGTGCGCAGGCCGAAGCAGCGGCGCAGTCCGCGTACGACGTTGTACTCACCGCCGCCCTCCCACACCTGGAAGGAGCGAGCGGTGCGGATCCGGCCCTCGCCGGGGTCGAAGCGCAGCATGACCTCGCCCAGGGCGATGACCTCCGGGCCGTGCGCGGTCATCCGGTGCTCCTCTCCACCGCGCGCGCGGTGAGCCGCCGGGTTCCGTCGTAGTCGCCGCGGTCCAGGTGGCCGGCGGTCGACATCCAGCTGCCGCCGACGGCGAGCACTGCGGGGATGGCCAGGTGGCCCGGCGCGGTGCGCGGGGCGATACCGCCCGTGGGCACGAACCGGGCCTGAGGAAACGGTGCGGCCGGCGCCCGCAGCAGGGCGGCGCCGCCGAGCGGTTCGGCGCGGAACAGCTTGACCGTGTCCAGGCCGGCGCGCAGGGCCCGCATGAGTTCGGTGGCCGTGCCGACGCCGGGGACGACGGGTACACCCGCCCGGGCACATGTGCGGACGGCTTCTCCGTCGAAACCCGGGGACACGACGAACCGGGCCCCGGCCGCCACGGCCCGCTCGGCCTGCTCCACGGTGAGCACGGTGCCCGCGCCGACGGCCGGCCCGCCGTGTGCGGCCATCACCTTGAGCACCCGCTCGGCGTCCGGCGTGCGGAAGGTGACCTCGGCACACCGGGCCCCGCCCGCCGCGAGGGCGTCGGCCGCCGGAGCGGCCGTCTCGGGGCGGGGCACGGTGAGCACCGGCACGATCCGGGTGCCGGACACAACGGAGTCCAGGACCCCGGTCACCGGCCCAGCCATCCGCCGTCGACGGGCAGGACGGTGCCGTGTACGTACGCGGCGGCGTCCGAGGCGAGGAACACGGTGGCGCCCGCGAGGTCGTCGGCCTCGCCCCAGCGGCCCGCGGGGATGCGGTCCAGGATCGCCGCGTTACGGGTCGGGTCCGCGCGCAAGGCCTCGGTGTTGTCGGTGGCGATGTAGCCGGGCGCGAGGGCGTTGACGTTCACGCCGTGCGGGGCCCACTCATTGGCCAGGGCCTTGGTCAGACCCGAGATGCCGTGCTTGGCCGCGGTGTAGCCGGGTACTGTGATGCCGCCCTGGAAGCTGAGCAGCGACGCGGTGAAGATGATCTTTCCGCGCCCGCGGGCCACCATCGCGGCGCCGACCGCCCGGGTCAGTTTGAACTGGGCGGAAAGGTTCACCTGGAGGACCAGTTCCCAGTCGGCGTCCGGGTGCCCGGCGGCCGGCGCGCGACGGATCGTGCCCGCGTTGTTGACCAGGATGTCCACCGGCCGCTCCCGCCCGGCGAGGTCCTCGCCGAGAGCGCGGACGGCACCGGGGTCGGCGAAGTCCGCGCGGATGGCCTCGAAGGTTCGTCCGGCCGCGGCGACATCCTTCTCGATGTCGCTGCCGGACTCCTCCAGGTTCGCGCTGACCCCGATGACGTCAGCGCCCGCCTCGGCCAGCGCGCGGGCCATGGCCCGGCCGATCCCGCGCCGTGCTCCGGTGACCGCGGCCAGCCGGCCCGTCAGGTCGAAGGGGTTCGCGGCGCTCATGCGGTGGCTCCAGGGGTGTTGTCGGCGCAGTCCACGAGGATCTTCATCACGTCTCCGCCGGACTCCAGGGCCTCGAACGCGGAGGGCGCCTCGGCGAGCGGTACAACCTTGCTGATCAGCCGTTCGGCTCGCAAGGACGGATCGGCGACGAGGCAGACGGCGGACTCGAAGTCGGAGCGGTCGTACAACCGGGCGCCGACCAGGGTGAGTTCGCGCCAGAAGAAGCGGTGCAGGTTCACCTCGCGCGGGCGGGGGTGGATGGCGACCAGGCACAGTCGGCCCCGCACCCCGAGCACCTCCACGGCCGTCTCCACACCGGCCGCGGCGCCGGACACCTCGAAAGCCACGTCGGCGCCCGCGCCGTCGGTCCACTCCCGGACCCGTTCGGGCACGTCGTCGGACGCCGGGTCCCAGACGTCCAACCCCAGTTCCCGTGCCAGCAGGCGGCGGTGTGCGCTCAGCTCCACCACCCGGACGTCGGCTCCGGCGTTCCGTGCGACGAGCGCGATGAGGATGCCGACCGGGCCGCCGCCGACCACGGCGACCCGCTCGCCCGCGCGGACCCGGGCGCGGCCGACGTCGTGGACGGCGACCGCCGTGGGCTCGACGAGCGCCGCCCGGTCCAGGGGAAGGGTCTCCGGCAGGCGCACGAGCGTCGAGGCGGGCACGGTCCAGCGCTGCTGGAGCGCTCCGGGGGAGTCGATGCCGATGAAGTCGAGGTGCTGGCAGATGTGCTGGTGACCGGCACGGCAAGCCGGGCAGGTGTCGTCCCAGCGCAAGGGCATCACGGTGACGGCGTCTGCGGGTCGCCAGCCGGTGACGTCCGGTCCCACGCGGACGATCCGGCCGGACATCTCGTGCCCGAGCACGGCGGGCCTGCTGACCCGGGCGTCCATGTCGCCGTGGAAGATGTGCAGGTCGGTGCCGCAGATGCCGACGTAGGCGGGGGCGATTTCCACCTCGCCGGGACCGGGGGGCGCGTTCTCGGCTGGTGCGGTGTCCAGGGTGCGGGGGGCTGTGTAGCGGACGGCGAGTGTCATCGCGGGGTCAGTGTCCCTTCAGCGCGGACGCCGATGGTCAGCAGCAGGTTGGCGTAGGTACGGACGTCGGCGGTGACGACCGCCAGCGCCAGGTCGGGGGAGCGGGCGGCGTCGTAGAACTCGAAGCGGCCGAGGGGCTGCACCGGGACGGGCGTCAGCCGGGAGCGGTACCCGGCGATCGCGGGGGGTTCCGGCTCGCCCTCGGGAGCCACCATCACGTGGCCGACTCGACGGGGAAGGCGCCCAGGAGGACGTCCAGCACGGTGCCGACGTCGAGGAGGCCGGGGGCGAGGTTGAGATGGACGGTCCTCGCCCGCTCTCCGACGGCTGTACTGGCGGGGAAGTGGCCGTCGGCGAGCAGGACTCGGGCGCCGTGGCCGGCGCCGGCCAGGGACGCGAGGATGCCGGGGTGCAGGAGATCGGTCAGGAGCACGGGAGCGGCGCCTCCTTCGTCTTGGTGTGCCGCAGGTCGTAGAAGTCCGCCGCGGTGGCGTTGAGGACGGCTTCGGTGTCGCTCGGCGAGCAGCCGTGCAGCAGCTCGTCGACGGTGACCGCCCACCGGCTCCAGCCACCCGCCAGGACGCAGACCGGCCAGTCCGAGCCGAACATCAGCCGCTCCGGCCCGAAGGCGGTGAGCAGCACGTCCCACACCGGACGGATGTCGGCGAGGGTCCACTTCCCCTGGTCGGCCTCGGTGATCAGGCCCGAGAGTTTGCAGCGGACCTGAGCATGTCCGGCGAGGGTCCGCACCATCCGCTCCCATTCCGCCAGCCCGGGGCGGCCGACGGGCGGTTTGCCCGCGTGGTCCAGGACCAGGGGGAGGCCGGGAAGATGTTGGGCGAGACGGATCGCCTGCCGGAACTGGTGGGTGCGGATGAGAACGTCGTACGCGAGTCCCCGTTCCTGGAGTGTGCGCAGCCCCCTGTCCACGTCGGGGCGTTGCAGCCAGTCCGGGTCCGTCTCGTCCTGGACCAGGTGGCGCAGGGCCCGCAGGTACCTGCCCCCCGGTCCCTGACGCAGTTCGTCCAGGACGTCCCCGATGGCCGGTGAGCTCAGGTCGGCCCAGCCGACGACCGCCCCGACCAGGGGGTCGGCGTCGGCCAGGGCGAGGAGTTCGCGGGTCTCGTCCACGGACGCCACACACTGCACGGCCACGGTGGCCGTCAGACGGCGGCCGGCGATCGGCCGACGCGCGGCATCGCGCAGGTCCCCGAGCCCGAAGGACCGGTTGATCGGTGTGTGGGCCGGGACGTCCAGCCACGGCTGGGGACGGCGGGTGAGATCCCACACGTGATGGTGGGCGTCGACCAGTGCCGGAGCGTCAGACACGTGCGGTCCAGGCGGGTCCGTCGGGATAGGCGTACTCCTTCAGGGACGCCTGGTGCATCTGGGCGCTCAGGCCGGGCAGGGTGGGGGCGAGGTAGCGTCCGTCGGCTGTGCGGACCGGGTCGACGAAGTGCTCGTGCAGGTGGTCGACGTACTCGATGACCCGGTCCTCCAGGGTGCCGGAGACGGCGACGTAGTCGAACATCGACAGGTGCTGGACCATCTCGCACAGGCCGACGCCGCCGGCGTGCGGACAGACCGGGATCCCGAACTTCGCGGCCAGCAGGAGGATCGCGATGTTCTCGTTGACCCCGCCGACCCGCGCGGAGTCGATCTGCACGATGTCGACCGCGCCCGCCTGCAGGAGCTGCTTGAAGACGACGCGGTTGGCCACGTGTTCTCCGGTGGCGACCTTGATGGGGCTGACGGCCTTGCGGACGGCCGCGTGGCCGAGGATGTCGTCCGGGGAGGTGGGCTCCTCGATCCAGTACGGGTCGTAGGGGGCCAGGGCGCGCATCCAGTCGATGGCCGGCTGGACGTCCCAGCGCTGGTTGGCGTCGACGGCGATACGGATGTCGTCGCCGACAGCCGCACGAGCGGTGCGCATACGGCGTATGTCGTCCTCCAAGGACGCGCCGACCTTCAGCTTGATCTGGGTGAAGCCGTCGGCGACGGCCTCTGCGGCCAGGCGGGTCAGCTTCTCGTCCGAGTAGCCGAGCCAGCCGGGGCTGGTCGTGTAGGCGGGGTAACCGCGCTCCAGCAGCCGGGCGGTGCGCTCCTCGCGGCCCGGTTCTGCCCGCCGCAGGATCTCCAGGGCGTCCTCGGGGGTGAGGGCGTCGCTCAGCCAGCGGAAGTCGACCTGGGCGACCAGATCCTCGGGGGTCATCTCGGCGAGGAGACGCCACACGGGCTTGCCGGCACGCTTGGCAGCCAGGTCCCAGGCGGCGTTGACGACGGCGCCGGTCGCCATGTGGATGGCGCCCTTCTCCGGTCCGAGCCACCGCAGTTGCGGGTCGTGGACCAGGGCCCGGGCGAAGGCGCCGAGGTCGGCGCAGACCTCCGCCACGGACAGCCCGACCACATGCGGGGCGAGGGTCGCGATGGCGGCGGCCTGGGCGTCGTTGCCGCGGCCGGTGGTGAACGCGAGGGCATGGCCCTCCAGGCCGTCACCGGCGTCGGTGCGCAGGATCACGTAGGCGGCCGAGTAGTCGGGCTCGGGGTTCATCGCGTCCGACCCGTCCAGATGCTCGGATGTGGGGAACCGCACGTCCAGGACGTCCAGGGCGGTGATGCGGGCGGGTGAGGGAACAGAGGAGGACATGACGGCAACTCCTGTGGAGGCGGGCGGGGAAGAAGCCCGCTGCGACGGGGCGATGACGACGGCTGCGGGTGGGCCGGTACGGACGGTGCAGGTCCTGGCGGAACGGGGTGTCCGGTGGCGGGCGCGACCGGACCGAGAGGGGTGCCGTGGGGCTCATTCCTGGACCTTGCCGCCCGTGATGCGGGAGATGGTCAGCGCGACGAGGATGATCAGGCCGTTGAGGGCGCCGATCCACTGGGCGGGCACGCCCGCAAGGGTCAGCACGTTCTGGATCATGAAGAGCAGCAGGACGCCGCTGAAGGCGCCGAAGACGGTTCCCCTGCCGCCGTTGAGGCTGATCCCGCCGATGACGGCGGCGGCGAAGACGGTGAAGATGTAGCCGTTGCCCTGTGCGGAGGCGACCGAGGCGAGCCGTCCGGACAGCAGCAGTCCGGCCAGTGCCGCGAGCACGCTGCCGGTGACCAGGACGATCCACAGCACGCGGTCGGTGCGGATGCCGGCCGCCTTCGCGGCGTCCACGTTGCCGCCGATGGCGTACAGCGAGCGGCCGAAGCTGGTCCAGCCCAGGACGACGACGGCGACGGCGAACAGCGCCAGGCAGATCCAGATGGAGGCGGGCATCCCGAGCCATTCGGCGGTGCCCAGGTAGAGCATCGACTGCGGCAGCCGGAAGAAGGTCTGGCCGCCGGAGATGCCGGTGAGCACGCCGCGCAGCACGATCAGCATGCCGAGGGTGACGATGAACCCGTTGAGCCCGAAGCGGATGATCAGGACGGAGTTGACGACCCCGACGAGGGCGCCCACCGCGAGCGTGACAGGAATCGCCCAGGCCCCGGGCAGGAGGCCCAGCCCGTGTCCCGCCCCGGCCGGAACGACCAGCCAGGCCGCGACACCGGGCGCGAGGCCCATCGTGGACTCCAGCGACAGGTCCATCTTCTTGACGATCAGGATCATCGTCTGGGCGAGGACCAGCAGAGCCATCTCGGACATCGTCTGCAGGACGTTGACGAGATTGTCGGCCTGCAGGAACACCGGGTTGACGATCTGTCCGACGATCGCGATGACCACGATCGCCGGGACCAGGGCCAGGTCGCGCAGCCGCGCCAGCGGGATCCTGCCGCCGAGCAGTCCGGGCCGCCCTCGAAGTGTTTGCGCGGCGTTCGGGGCGGGCTTGTCCGCGAGGACGGTCTCAGGCATTGATGTCCACTCCTTCCATCGCGGCCACGAGGTCGTGGTCGTGCCAGCCGCGGGCTGTCTCATGGGTCACCCGGCCCTGGAACATCACCAGGATCCGGTCGCACATGCGCAGGTCGTCGAGTTCGTCGGAGGCGATGAGCACTCCGGTGCCGGCTGCCGCCGTCTCCTCGACCTTGGCGAGCAGGAACTCCTTGGAGCGCACGTCGACCCCCGCGGTCGGGCTGATCAGCACCAGCAGCCGCGGGTCGTCGGCCAACGCGCGTGCCATGACGACCTTCTGCTGGTTGCCTCCGGACAACGCGGAGACCGGGAGGTCGGGACCGGGCGTCTTGATCTCCAGGTTCTCGATCATGTCCCCGGCGAGCCGGTCCCGGCGGCCGGCGCTGATGAAGCCGTGTGCGCCCAGCCGTCGGGGCACCGACAGCGTGGCGTTGTCGGCGATCGACATGTCCGGTACGAAGCCCTGGTGATGGCGGTCCTCGGGGACGAACCCGGCCCCCGCCGCCAGCGCGCCGGGCACGCTGCCCGGTCCTGGCCTGCGGCCGGCGATCAGTACGTCCCCGCTGTCCGCGGCGCGTAGGCCGACGACGGTCTCGGCGACCTCGGTCCGCCCGCTGCCGGCGGCCCCGGCCAGGCCGACGATCTCGCCGGCGCCGATCCGGAAGGAGACGTCCCGGTAGGCGCCGTCGCCGGAGAGCGCGCTGACCTCCAGCGCGGTCGGCGCGGTGGGGTCGAGGGAACTCGGCCGTTCGCGGTACTCGGCCGAGTCGGCCTCGCCGGTCATGGCGGCGACCAGTTCGGCGCGTGGCAGTTCGGCGACCGGGGCGGTGACGATGTGCCGGGCATCACGGAAGACCGTCACCATGTCGCAGATCTCGTAGACCTCCTGGAGATGGTGGCTGATGAACAGGAAGGTCACGCCCTGTCGTTGGAGGTCGCGGATCCTCTCGAAGAGGCGGCTGATGGCCGCGCCGTCGAGTTGGGCGGTCGGTTCGTCGAGGACGATGAACCGTGCGCCGAACGACAGGGCGCGGGCTATCTCGACGAACTGCCGCTTCTCCACGTTGAGTTCGCCGGCCATGGTCTGTGGATCGACATCCACGGACCAGGCCGACAGCAGTTCCCGGGCCCGGCTGCGCACGCTCTGCCAGCTGATGAGCCGGCCGGGGCCGCGGTCATGGCGGTTCAGGAAGAGGTTCTCGGCCACAGTGAGGGTCGGTATGACCGTCGACTTCTGGTAGACGCAGGCCACGCGCCGCCTCCAGCCGTCGCGGTCCGCGAGCCGCGGCGCGGGGCGGCCGTCGAAGGTCACCGTGCCCTCGTCCGCGGCCTGCAGACCGGTGAGGACCGACACCAGGGTCGACTTGCCGGCGCCGTTGCGGCCGACGAGCGCGTGGGTCTCGCCCGGCCTGATGGTGATCCCGGCGCCGTTCAGGGCCACCGTGGAACCGAATCGTTTGACGATGCCCGTCGCCTCGACGACGGGCGGACCCTCCGGGTTCCGCCCGTCGTCCGCCGGGGCGGACGCGGGGCGTGTCGCTTGCTCCCCGTCACTCATTTCAACCGCCTTGTTCTGGTACGTCGTCGGGTTTCCGGTCGTGGCGTCAGCCGAGGTTGTTGCCCCACAGGGACTTGTCGTCGCTCGTCACGCTGGGCACACCGCCGTAGGTGGCGCCGTCGGCGGTGACCAGCGGGGCGGAGAGCTGGTCCTCCAACAGGCCGTCGCGGACCTGGATGACGGTGCTGTCGTGGTCGGTCTTGCCGGGTTTGAACGTCTTGCCCTCGATGGCGGCCTTCAGGTAGTAGAGGGCGTACTTGGCGTAGAGGTCGGCCGGCTGTGAGACGGTGGCGTCGATCTTGCCCTCGGCGATGGACTTCAGCTCCTCGGGGATGCCGTCGTTGGAGACGACGAACACGTGCTTCTTGTCCTTCGGGCCGACGAGGAGGCCCTTCTGCTTGAGCATCTGGAGAGTGCCGGCCAGTGCGAAGCTGGACTCCATGTAGACGCCCTTGATGTCCGGGTGGGCTGTAAGGTCCGTCTGGAGCTTCTGCGCGGCGACGGCGCCGTCCCAGTTGGTGGCCTCGCCGAACACCGTGATGTCCGGGAAGTTCTTCTTCATGCACGCGTTGAACGCCTCGGTGCGGTCACGGCCGTTGATCGAGTCCAGGCCGCCCTCCAGCATGACGACCTTGCCCTTGCCGGCCAGCTCGGTGCCGAGGTACTGGCACGCCTTCTCGCCGTAGGCGCGGTTGTCTGCGCGCACCACCATGAAGACCTTGCCGGTGTCCGGGCGCGTGTCGACCGTGACGACCGGGATCTTCTTCGCGGCCAGCTGCTCCAGGGCCGGGGCGATGGCCGCCGTGTCCTGCGGGGCCATGGCGATGCCCTTGACGCCCTGGCTGATGAACGTCTGCACGTTGGCGGTCAACTTGGCGACGTCGTTCTGCGAGTTGGTGGTCTTGAGCGAGAGACCGAGCCGCTTGCCGTATTCGGGCGTGTACTTGATGTAGGAGTTCCAGAAGTCGGTGTCGGAACGCGGGTAGTCGACGCCTACCAGTGGCTTGTCGCTGGACGTTGCAGCCGTGCCGGAGCCGCCGCAGGCGCTGAGGAGCGTCAGCACACACAGGGCGGAGCCGGCGGAGCAGAGGGCGGTTCTGAGTCTCATTGGATTCTTCCTCGTGCCGAACCGGGGGACGACGGGTCATCGGTCACATGGGCGACGGATGCGGCGCCGCATGGAGAGATGGGATGTATGTATAGGCCGCTCGACAGTGTGCTGTCTAGCTCTGTGCGTCGGATCCCGTGAAGTTGCAGTTGGGCGGGTAGCGGAGACCCTTGCGTAACCTCTGCTCGGGTGGAGATCCATCCCATTAATGCTGTCCTTTTGTGATAGTTGGGTTCCTTGGCCCGGAAGGCGACCAGTGCCTGGTGGGATCCCTCGCGGTCTGGGTGGATCGGCGCCAGACATTCCATGTCTGGTAGTTCGTATGCCGGAAATATGAGGAAATTGCTCTCAAGTTCTCCAGGGATGAAGGCTTTTCATCCCTGCACAGCCGTTGACATGGACGGGTTACATGCTCGAACTTCGTGCGTAACATCCGGCGCCCGACACCCATGCGTTCCGCATCAGCGGTGCGTTGTCGGTTCCTGGGACCCGCTCCCGGCGACAACGGCGCAAGGTTGCCTCCTGCCGGCCCCGCCGGGGATCCAGAACCCGTGGAGAGGGCGCACGGCGCCGGCACCACACGGAACAGGGAGTGAGCATGTCGTCAGGAAGACTGTCCCGCCGCACTTTGCTCGGGGCCGCCGGCGCGGCCGCCGCGGCGAGCGCTCTGCCGGTGGTTCCGGCCTTCTCCGGCCTGGTGTCGGAAGCGTCCGCCGCCGATGCGCAGACCAATCTCGCCGCTCTGGTCGAGATGCGGTTCGGTATGTTCAACCACTTCAACATGGGTACGTTCACCAACGAGGAGTGGGCCACTCCCGACCAGGACCCGGCGCTCTTCGCGCCCACCGCCGTGGACTGCGCGCAGTGGGCGGCGGCGGCCGCGGCGGCGAAGATGAGCTACGGGGTGCTGACGACCAAGCACCACGACGGGTTCTGCCTGTGGCCTACGGCGGACAACGACTACAACGTGGCCAACAGCTCCTACCCTCACGACATCGTCGCCCAGTACGTCGACGCGTTCCGCGCGGCGGGTCTGAGGGTGGGGCTGTACTTCTCGATCTGGGACCGCAGTTACGACGTCCAGGCCTACGACACCAGGCATGGCGTGGCAGCGGACCAGGAGATCGTTCCCGGTGACCTGACGTACATCCTGAACCAGATCACCGAACTGCTGACGAACTACGGCACGATCGACATGTTCGTCACGGACGGCTACGCCTGGCAGATGGGCCAGCAGGCGGTCTCCTACCAGCGGATCCGGGAGCACGTGAAGTCGCTGCAGCCGGACATCGTCATGATCGACCACGGCGGGCTCTCGGTGCCGTTCCTCGGTGACGCGATCTACTTCGAGGAGCCGCTGGGGGTGACCTCGCCGACCGGTAACACGTTCGCCTCGCTCCAGGGGCAGACGATCAGCAACGGCTGGTTCTGGCACCCCTCCACGCCCACCACGGACCCGATGAGCAAGGCGTCCATCCTGTCCCATCTGGCGGATCTGGAGCCAAAGTACACGTCGTTCATCCTCAACTGCCCGCCCAGCAGGGCCGGCATGCTGGACACGAACATCGTGAACCGGCTGGCCGAGGTCGGCGCTGCGTGGAGCCCGGACACCACACGGGCACCGCTGCCCACGCAGATGCCGCGTGCCGAGCATCCGGTGACCCCGGTCAGCGCGTACGCGACCGGATTCCACACGGGCGAGGGCCCGATGAACGCGATCGACGGGCTGAGCGACAAGGGTTTCGAGACCTGCTGGTCGACCTGGAGCCTGACACTGCCGCACTCCATCACCATCGATCTGGGCGGGGTCTGGAGCAACGTCTCCACCCTCGAGTACCTGCCCAAGCAGTGGAGCCGGACGAACTCGACGGACGGCGACATCACCGCGTACACGATTTCCACGAGTACGGACGGGACGTCCTTCGCCCAGGTCGCGGCCGGGACCTGGACGGGGGACCGGGTGACGAAGACCGTGGAGTGGACCGCGCGGGACGTGGGATTCGTGCGGATCGCGGTGAGCGCGGGAACCGGGGGCTACGCGAACATCGGCGGTGTACGGATCGGGGGCCGGACGGCGAAGCCTGTGCTGGTCGGCAAGGTGCTGCCGGGTGACTCGACCGTCTACCGGTTGGTGAACCGCAACAGTGGCGAGGCGGCCGACGTGAGCGGTGGCGGAACCGCCAACGGCACCGACATCCTGCAGTGGCCCTGGCTGGGCCAGTCGAACCAGAAGTGGACCTTCGTCTCGACCGGGGACGGCTACTACAAAATCAAGGGTGTCGGCAGCGGCAAGCTGATGGAGGTGGCCGGGCTCTCACGGGTGGACGGCGGCAACGTCGGGTTGTGGTCCGACGCGAGTGTGCCGCAGCAGCACTGGGCCGTGACGCCGACGGGCGACGGTTACCACTACCTCACCAACCGGCTCAGCGGGCTCGCGCTGGCGGTCGCCGACTCGTCCACCGCCGACGGGGCCAACATCGAGCAGCGGACCTACACGGGCGCCGCCGCTCAGCAATGGCGCCTCACCGCCTCGTGACGAGCGCGGCGCCGAGTGGCCCGCACGCTCGAACCACCGGCCGTTGAGCCGCGTTCCGCCGTGTGGCGCAGCCGGACCGGGGACCGAAGAACTCGGATGTGCCCGTCCGGGTCTCGCCCCCGGCCGGAGAGCGCTTCGTACTCCGCCGGAGGGGGCGAGCGCGGTCGGCCATCGGGGGTTCCCGCCGGAGGGGCGGGGCAGGGCACCTGACCGGTGGCCGGGCGAAGCGGCCCCGAAGGGTGCGCCTGGGCTCAGCGGCCGGGCTTGTGACCAGACGGCTGTGTGCCCCGACTCTCCCCGGTCCGCTCCGCCGCGGCAGGGCGCCGCCCTCTCCCCGGCGTTGTTCGCTCCGTGCCGGTCCGCAAGCGCCGTCGTCCCGTCCGTCCGTGAGCCGGGCAGGAGGCCTGGCGGACGGACGGTGTCCATGAGTCCGCCGCAGGGCGGAGCGATGCGGGAGGCGGCCGACTGGTCCGGCCGTCCGGCGCCCCACGGCGGGCCACGTCCGCACCCGTGCGGCGCGCGTCCGATACGGCGAGAGCCACACAGGCGACGGACTCGTCATGTGTCTCATCGGGCGATGCGACGAACTGTGTCCCGTGTGCGTGGCAGACAGCTGAGAAGCGTCGACCAACTGGCGCCGTCGACCGCGCTGGTCCCTTGCTCGTCGAAAGCCGGACCGGGATGTCCGGCGCGGCGGGAGGCACGACGAGGTCGGCCCGGTCGCGGGTGGCGGCGACCAGGTCCGCGTGCGCTGGTCGGTGCCCAGGACCCAGGCGAGGGCGGCGTCGTGGTCCTTGCCGAACTCCTCGTGGCGCCGGACGCGCCGGCGAACCCGTTCCTCCTCGTCCAGTTCGCAGAACCACACTTCGTCCAGGAACGGGCGAAGCCGCGGCCAGGGACCGGAGTCCAGAGCGGGTAGTTGCTCTCGGCCACGACCAGCCAGGCGGCGGGCCCGCCTGAAGCTCAAGCGGCTGACCGACCGCGGAATCCTGGCCGAAACCGAGCCGGGACTGTTCACCAGGCCACGACCGCAATCGCCCGGAGTTCAGCTCTGACCAGCACGCCTACTCGAGGTCCACGGCCGAGTCGGCCGATGCCTCAGGGCCCATCGCCTCGGACGGCGCGGTCTTGATGCTGCCCGGAGGCCAGCCGAGGAGTTCCTCGAAGCTTCGGGCAACGGTCGGGGTGGGCAGGTCCCCACGGCCGCGTTCGAAGGTCCTGATGGTCGCCTCACTCAGCCAGGTGCGGCGCGCGAGTTCACGTTCCGAGATGCCTTCGGCCTCACGGAACTCGATGAGGGCTCTCGCCAGCCGTGTCGAATCCTCTCCAGTCATGACCGCAGTATGTCGCCGAGCCCGGCCCGGGATGGCCCGCTTGCTCGGTCCCAGGCCAGGGCGCCGGGCCGCGGCAACACGCACGCCAGGCCGAATCCCAGTCGAATTGTTCGTCCTCGCCATGCAACCGGTACTCCTTATCAACCCTGATCTGCACGCCAAACCCGTAGCAGAGTCGGACATGAGGCAACTCGCATACCGCCCTCTCGCATTCGATGGTGACGGAGTGTGCCGTCATCCGAGGAGGCTTGAGTGGCGGAGGAGCGGGAACCGTGCTCGGGTGTGCATCTGGCGCGCGATCCGCTTGGTCTTGGTGTGGACACCTACGGTGGTGCCGTTGCTGTACGGAAGTGTGAGTGCGGCGTTCATGGCGTCGCGGTCTCGGCCCAGGCCCCGGGCGAGGGCGTGCAGTTGAGGCAGATCGGCTGAGCGAGCCTCCACGATCCAACGCGAGAGCCCGTCGGCATTTCCTGCGCAAGGCGTCGGGAGCTTGGCGAAGCTCCCGACAACGGCGGCCAGTTGGGTCATCTCGGGGCAGCTGGCGGTGAGCCGTACCAGAAGATCGTGATGTTCGGCCTTGAGGTTGCCGGGCCTGGTGAGGATCATCCGGGCGAGCCTGCGCGGGGAGACGTGGCTGCGGTCGGCTTCCGCGCGGCCCTGGTTGATGAACTTGTGCAGGTGGAACACTTCTGCCACCCGCTTGTTGAGGTCGTTGATCTCCTCGGTCAGGTGCTGGATGCGGCGGGCCGGCAGCCTCAAGGTGTGCCGCGCGGCGTCTGCTGGCCCGGAGACTTCCTACTGAACGAGCCGAGCGCACTGTTGGAACAGTTGCGGGTTGCTCTTCGCCAGCTTGAACAGCCGCAGCATCTCCATCGGGCCGTCGCTCGTCTTCGCTGCGGCGGTGGTGGGACCGGACAACACGGCGCGGGCGGCGGATTCGGCATCAATGGCGTCGGTCTTGCCGTGGCGCTGTCGGGCGGCCTTGTCGGGCTGGTTGCCCCTCGATGTCCTCGGCCCGCAGTGCCGCGTCAGGGCTGCGCAATAGGGTCTGGTGTACTCGCCCCGGCTCCGCCGTAGCATGCTGAACAAGCGTGTCCAGGACGGGAGTTGACGATATCCCTCGGCGGTCTCCGGGAAGCCGCGGCCGTCCGGAGCGACACCGGGCGTGGTGATGACGTCCGCGGCGTGGACATCCTTGTGGGTGTCAACACCGAGCAGGATGTCCTCCTCGGCTTCGGCCGGAACGTGACATGGCACCGTGGGCTGCATGATGCTGGACAAGGTCGCCTGTCCCCTGATCGCCTCGGGTGTCGGTGGTTGTTGTATCCCGCAGACCCGCCCCTCTGGCGCAGATGGACAGATTCGCTGACTGTCATGCCCTGATCAGAGTGCTAGGCCAAAGAGCGCCTCTGCGTTGGCGGAGGAGAACTTCTCTCGGTCTTCGTCGGACGTGAAGTGTCCGAGGAAAGTGTTGATCTCGTCCTGGGTCGGGTGTTGGAACGGGTAGTCGGTGGAGAAGATCAGCCGGTCGATGGTGGTGACGGACAGTGCGTGGTGGAGCAGCGCGGGGTTGAACATGCCAGATGCGGTGATGTGGAAGTTGGTCCGGACGTAGTCTGAAACGGGTCGTTGCAGGCTGGCGAGGCGGGAGAGGCTGTCGGCCCGGTCGAGCCAGAACAGCAGCATCTCACCCCAGTGGCCGAGCACGATCTGCAGGGCGGGGTGGCGGTCGAAGGTGCCGCGCAGGATGAGCCGGAGTGCCGCTGTCGCGGTGTCGAGGTGCCAGCCCCATCCGAAGGTGGCCAGGGCGAGGTCGGTGAGCTCGCCTAGGCCTCGGTAGGAGGCGTCGCGCACCGCGTCCGAGGGGATCTGTGGGTGGATGAAGACCGGCTGGCCGAGTTCCGCCGCGGCGGCGAAGAGCTCGTCGTAGGCCGGGTCGTCGAGGAAGCGGTCGCGGCAGCGGCCGTACACCATTGTGCCGACGTGGCCCATGTCTTTCGCGCGTACGAGTTCGTCGACTATGTGCTCCGGGGAGGACATGGGCAGGGTCGAGAGCGCCCGGAACCTCGTCGGGTTCTTGGCGACGGCTGCGATGGCCGTGTCGTTCGCGGCGCGGCTCAGGTTCCGGGCATGCTCGGGGGAGAGCGGTTGGGTTCCGGGCGGGGTCAGGGCGAGGACCGAGATGTCGATGCCCTGGGCGTCCATCACGGCGATCCGATCCTTGCCCAGGTCCTCCAGGCGGTGCAGATGGTCGCCCATCTCGTTGAAGGCGAGGCTCTCGTCGGGCCGCGGCAGGGCTTTGAGAGCGGACGTGAGGTCTGGGGTGACCCAGTGTTCTTCGATGGCGATGAGGGTCATGGCCTGCGTCCTTTGATCGGGCGGGTGGTGCGTCCGCCGGCTTCGTTCCAGCGATACTTGTCAGTTGACAGTAAAGCTAGCGCACGGACTAAAGTAGCTGTCAACTGACAGTAATCAAGGAGCGGCGACGGAGGCCATGACGCATGGACGCGGAACAGACCTCGAGGCTGTTCGAGCTCGCCGACCGGATCTTGGCGGTGGGCCGCCACATCGGCGCGTCGAAGGAGGGTGAGGTCGAGTCGGGCACGCCCCTCCAGGGAGCGGTGATGCGCTATATCGATCGCCACCCGGGCACGACGGCCGGCGCGGCTGCCGAGGCCACCCAGATGATCTCGAGCAACTTCAGCCGAGCGGTGAGGGGCCTTGAGCAGGCGGGTCTGGTCCGACGTGACACCGATCAGCACGATGCGCGGCGGGTGCGCCTGTATCCGACCGAGAAGGCCCAGGAGAACCTGCGACGACTGCGTGAGGTGTGGAGCCGCCTTCTCGAGGAGGCCGTGACCGATTCCGACGACATCGACGCCACGATCTCGACCTTGCGCAACATCGAGACCAGGCTGGTCGGCCGAGCCCGCCCCTTGGGCCGGTAGATCCTGCGAACCTGCTCCGCGTCGATACGTGGCCGAGCCGTCGCGGCAGACGACCTCGACGCCCGGATGCTCGCGCAGCCATACCTCTGGGGTGTTGCGAATGACGGTGCGATGACGGTCGCGTGTCCGCGCGAATGGAGTCGGGAGACTGTGGAACGTCGCGGAGAAGACCGGAGGTGAGGTCGGCCTGACGAGGGCGCTCCAGGGCCGGGGCGTGGGTGGCGCACAAGCTCTCCTGGGTGGGGTTGTGCCGGGCATCCGCAACCCCACACGGCCTCACGGCCATTCAGCCCGTCCGCGCACTCCTGCCTGCCCAACAGCAGACGGGAACCAGAAGAAGCGCGAACAAGACACCCTCTCGACCGACCCCACTCCTACAGGAATGACACACCCGGACCTGGCGGTCCGTCCTGGGTCCACGACCATCCCGATGGCACCCCGCCTGCCTGAAGGCGGGCTCTTCTACGGCGAGGAGAGCTGGCGGCGGCGCCGTGCAGGACGCGCCCTTCGCCGTACGCCTGGCGGCCTCGCCGCTGCTCACTGCCCTGTACCTGGACGCGGCGGCCGCGGACGGCTACCGGCGTGACCAGAACGTCTTCGGGCCGGGCGTGACGATCGAGGACGACATGGCCGTTCTCGTGCGCTACACGTCCGGGGTCACGCTCACCCACCACCTCACGGAGTACTCCCCGTGACAGGGATGCCGCGTCTGCTTCAACGGCAGCGAGGGGCGCCTGGAGCTTCTGGTCGAAAAGTCCACCTGGACCCGGCTCGAGGCGCCGGTCCAGGGCGACACGCGGTGGTGCACGGGGACGTGGAGAACCCGCATGAAGTTCCGCAGCGACCCCTCGACGATCCGGAGATCCATCGCCCCCGTGGTCACCCCCTTCACGGACGGCGGCGACGTCGACCTCGACAGCCTGCGCGGCCTGATCCGCTTCCAGCTCGACGCGGGCTCGCACGGCATCTCGCTCGGCGGGTCCACCGGCGAGCCCAGCGCCCAGACCACCGCCGAGCGCATCGCGGCGATCCGCGCGGTCGCCGACGAGATCGGTGACCGGGTCCCCTTTCTGCCCGGCACCGGCTCCCACAAGCTCCCCGAGACCCTGGAGATCACGGCCGCCGCCCAGGATGCCGGAGCCGACGTGCGCTCGTCATCACCCCGTACTACGCCCGCCCGACCCAGGAGGCCCTGTACTCCTGGTACGCCACGGTGTGTCGGGAGTTCCCGGACCTGCCCGTCGTCGCCTACAACGTGCCCTCGTGCACCGCGGTCGACATCGCCCCGGAGACCGTCGGCCGGCTCTTCCGCGACTTCGACAACTTCGTCGGCGTGAAGGAGACCACGAAGGACTTCGAGCACTTCTCCCGCGTCCTGCACGAATGCGGCCGCTCCCTGCTCGTCTGGTCCGGCATCGAACTGCTCTGCCTGCCGCTGCTCGCGCTCGGCGGAGCCGGCTTCGTCAGCGCCGTCGCCAACATCGCCCCGCAGGCCGTGGCGCGCATGTATGAGGCCTGGGAGGCGGGTGACTTCGAGACCGCGCGCGATCTGCACTACCGGCTCCACCCGCTGGTCGACCTGCTCTTCGTCGAGACCAACCCAGCGCCCGCGAAGTGGGTGCTCCAGCAGCAGGGCCTGATCGCCTCGGCGTACGTGCGTCCGCCGCTGATCACCCCCACCGACGCCGCCCTGCCCCGCATCCGCGAGTTTCTGCGGCAGGGCGGAGACCTCACCCAGCAGCGCACCGAGCACCCCTGACCCGCCCGCGCGCACCGGGACCAGGAGAGACACCCCACCATGACCGCCCCGCACCGCCCCGACGGCCTGCCCGACGCCATCCAGCACTGGATAGCGGGCGACACCGTGCCCAGTGCTGACGGACGCACCTTCGATGTTCTCGACCCGGTCTCCAACCAGCCCTACGCCCAGGCCGCCCGCGGCGGCGCCGACGACGTGGCCCGCGCGGTCGCCGCCGCGAAGAGCGCGTTCGCGGTCTGGTCGCAGTACGGCAACCGCCGCCGCGCCCAGGTCCTGAACAAGATCGCCGACGTCATCGAGGCGCGCCACGACCGGCTTGCCGAGTTCGAGTCCTTCGACTCCGGTCTGCCCATCAGCCAGGCCCGCGGCCAGGCCCGCCGCGCCGCCGAGAACTTCCGCTTCTTCGCCGACGTGATCGTCGGCCTCGGCGAGGAGGCATTCCGCCAGGGCGCCGAGCAGATCAGCTACGTGGTCCGCACCCCCGTGGGCGTGGCCGGCCTGATCACTCCGTGGAACACCCCGTTCATGCTGGAGAGCTGGAAGCTCGCGCCGGCCCTGGTCGCCGGATGCACGCTGGTGCTCAAGCCCGCCGAGTGGACGCCGCTGTCGGCTTCGCTGTGGCCGGAGATCCTCGCCGAGGCAGGGCTGCCGGCCGGTGCGGCGAACATCGTGCACGGCATCGGCGAGGAAGCCGGCCAGGCCCTGGTCGATCACCCGGACGTCCCGCTGATCTCCTTCACCGGCTCCACCGACACCGGTCGCCACATCATCCGCTCCTCCGCCCAGGAGCTGAAGGCCACGTCGATGGAGCTGGGCGGCAAGTCCCCCGCGATCGTCTTCGCCGACGCCGATCTCGAAGCCGCCCTGGACTCGGTCGTCTTCGGGGTGTTCTCCCTCAACGGCGAGCGGTGCACTGCCGGTTCACGGGTGCTTGTCGAACGGCCGGTGTACGAGGAGTTCACGATCTGCCTGGCAGCCCGGGCTGCGAACGTCCGCGTGGGCCTGCCCTCCGACCCGGCCACCGAAGTGGGCGCCCTCGTCCACCCCGAGCACTACGAACGCGTCATGAGCTACGTCGAGATCGGCAAGAAGGAGGCGCAGCTGGTCGTCGGCGGCACCCGCCCCGACCACCTCGCCGAGGGCAACTACCTCCAGCCGACGGTGTTCGCCAAGGTCGAGCGCGACGCCCGCATCTTCCAGGAAGAGATCTTCGGCCCCGTAGTCGCCGTCGCCCCGTTCGACACCGAGGAGGAGGCGATCGAACTGGCCAACGCCACCCAGTTCGGGCTCGCCGCCTACATCTGGACCTCGAACCTCAAGCGCGGCCACCGCATCACGCACGCCGTCGAGTCCGGCATGGTGTGGATCAACTCCCACAACATCCGCGACCTGCGCACCCCGTTCGGCGGCGTCAAGGCCTCTGGGGTTGGCCGGGAAGGCGGCGCGCACAGCATCGACTTCTACTCCGACTGCAAGATCGTCCACGTCGCGCTCGGTGACGTCCGCACCCCCCGCTTCGGAGCCGCGCAGTGACCGTCCTCACCGCACCCGACGTGATCCGTTCCGCGTACGCCCAGCTCGTCGTCACCGACCTGGCCGCCTCCCGCTGGTTCTGGGTGGACATGCTGGGCTTCCACGTCCAGTACGAGGACGTGGAGACCCTGTGCCTGCGTGGCAGCGACGAACTCACCCACCACTCCCTGGTGCTGAGGAACGGTGAGCAGCCCGCGCTCGACCACATCGCCTACCGGGTGCGCACCCCCGAGGATGTCGACCGGGCGGAGGAGTTCTTCCGCCACCTCGGCCGCCCCGTCAAGCGTGTACTGAAGGGCGAGGGCCGCCCGGTGTCGGCGACGCCGTCCGCGTCATCGACCCGCTGGGCTTCCCTGCCGAGTTCTTCTACGACATCGAGCGTGCCGAGCGCCTCATTCAGCGCTACGACATGCGCCACCGCGCCGAGGTGGCCCGCCTGGACCACTTCAACGTCTGCACCCCGGACATCCCCGCCGCCTACGCCCACCAACAGTCCCTCGGTTTCGGCTGCTCGGAGACCATCGAGGGCGACGAGCACGAGCTGTACGCGGCCTGGATGTACCGCAAACAGACCGTCCACGACGTCGCCTTCACCGGCGGCGCCGGGCCCCGTCTGCACCACCTCGGCGTCGCCACCCACGAGTCCCACCAAGTCCTGCGCGCGGCCGACCTGTTCGGCTCGCTGCGCAAGGAGCACCACATCGAACGCGGCCCCGGTCGGCACGGCGTCTCCAACGCCTTCTACCTGTATCTGCGCGATCCCGACGGCCACCGCGTGGAGATCTACACCTCCGACTACTACACCGGCGACCCCGACCACGAGACGCATCGCTGGAACGTTCATGACGACCGCCGCCGGGACTTCTGGGGCAACGCGGTCATCGAGTCCTGGTATAAGGAGGCCACCCCGGTTCTCGGACTGGACGGCGCACTCCAGCCGGTCACGGACTCTCTCCTGGACGAGTCGGCCGTACAGGTGGGTGCGGACGGTCTGGGCTGATGGCCGGCGCATCGTCGGCCTGTGAGGGCTCGGTCCGTGTGAGGCCGGTCACTCGTTCCGACTGATGTTGAGCCGTTGGGTGTTTCTCACGTATGACCATCCTGACACCCGAACCGGACAGTCGTCCGCTTTGGTCAGGTCTTTGCTCCGAGAGGACCGCAAAGGGGCACGGACTGAGGCAGCGAGGCCATCGGTCTCGGTGCGGGGCGCGGTGCAACGGGGTCCCGCACCGTCGCGGTCCTCTGCGCGAACGCCCGCGCCCTGTAATACGATGACGGCCCGGTCAGGATGGGCGCGCAGCCCCCGTTGTGACGTGCTGGCGAGGAGCTGGAGCCTCGGCATGCGCCCGGACGCGGCGGGTCACACCGCAATCTGCAGATCAAAAGCAATTGCAGCACGGGCAGCGTAAATTTTTTGGAGACCCTTCAGCTTGACCTGTGCCCACATTCTCTGAATCAATTTAAATTCTCGACGCAATTCTTTGCGGATTCAACTGACAGCATTGTTGAGGATCGGCGCACGGTTCCGGGTCCACAAGGCGACATGGCGGTGGCCGGGACTGCCGGTGACCGGAGAGTCCCTTGCCGGGGCCTCCACCAGCCTCGTGCAGTGGCTGGCCACCGTTGCGTACGCGAGGAGGTCCGTGATCATGCGGCAGGCATGGGCGTGGTGGCGCGCCTGCTGGCACCACCGCCAGCGCCGCCGCACCCCGCTCCCGGCCGGCGGCCGGGGCCTACGGACCCCGCGGCAGCCCCGCGGTCCGCGCACTGACGCTCCCGGCCGGCATGGCGAGTGATCGTCCGCCGGCCGACTGGGGGCGCCGCACCGGTGCTCGGCGCCCCCGGCCGTCTCCGCCGCCGCGCTTCCCAGGCCTTCTGTGAGCGCTGGGGGCCGAAAGCAGCGACGGCGGCTGCCGGTTCACGCCGCAGGAAGCCGTCCGTGATTCCTGGCGGACCAGTCCCGGTGACCGGCCAGGGCTTCATCTCATCCGCCCGCGGACCGCGCCGCCCTTGTCGGTGCGGCTGTGAGTGCGCCGGCGCGCCGTTCTCAGATGCGCCAGGTACGGATCCGCTCCGTCGCCTGGAAGACGGTGGCTTTGCGGGCCCGAATGTCCCGGACGAGTTCGACCAGCGCCCCGTAGGGCGGGTCGATCCCCTCGTCGGAGGCGTTCATGTAGGCGACGGCGACCTGGCAGGCGTACAGCGAGTTCCGGTACGGCAGGGGCTCGAGCCGCACGATGGTGTGCAGGAGCGAGGCGGCCCGCCAGGAGGCGTCGGGCTGCGGGATGTCGGGCCGGGGGATGCGGGTCTTGTGCCGGGCGACCGCGGCGACCAGGGCCGAGTAGTCCGCGACGCTGACATCCTCGGGCACTGCCTGTTCCTGGACGTCGAGCAGCCAGGACACGTCGATGTGGAGCACCATCAGGCGGCTGCAGCTCCCTGGTGGTGACCGGCCGGGGGGACCTCGTCGGGGAAAGCGTCGTCGAACTCGGCGCGGTGCTGCTCGCCCCACTCGACAGCTACGCGCACAAACTGCTTGCGCTGGCGTTCCCGCAGCGGGAGGTCGTGAACGTACTGCTTGAGAGACTGGCCGGCGGCGGCCGCGGCGGCGCGGACCTCCGCCATCTCGTCTTCGGTGAAAGTGATGTTCAAGGACGGCATACCCGGATGGTACCTAATAGGTACCATATTGGCCAGGCGCCCACTGTGGTGTAGCTGTTCCGCCTGCTTAATGATCTTGCCTGTGGTGTTGGTGATTACCGGACGAGGCGGGGTAGGTCGATGTGGATGTCGAAGGGGACCGCGGTTTTGATGCGGTCGCGGTAGATGCCGGTGGCGACGTATGCGTGTGTGGTGTCGTCCAGTTCGTATGTGTGAATGACGGGGAGGCCGTTTTCCTCCTCGACGCGCCAGTAGTGCGGGATACCCGCCTGCGCGTACTTGAGGGGTTTCAGGGATCGGTCCCGGTGGGCGGACTCGTCTGAGACGACTTCGATGGTGAGGGCGACCTGAGTGGGGAGGTAGCGCGTACGGTCCGGGTCGTAGGGGACTGTGACGGCAAGGACGTCAGGCTCGGGGCGGTTCTTCTCGTTGAGCTTGACCGTCATTTCCCGGTCGATCACGAATCCCTCGGCGGCCTGGTTGTCCAGTGCAGTCGTCAGTCGGGTGACGACGCGGGCGTGCCAGGACCGCTGCGGGGACATCATGAAGATCAGCGCTCCGTCGATCAGCTCGGTGTGGCGGGGGAGGTCGGGTGCGTTGTCGAGGTCATCGGCTTCCCACCCGCTCGGCCGGGGCGGCAGCATCCAGGGCGGCAGCACGTCCCAGGCAGTCGTCATGGTGTCCTCCTTCGGGTGCCCTGCCAGCTTATCCATTGGTTCCGCGGGGCGGTGGCGGGTGCGGGCCGTGATCAGCGCGGGTACGGGGCGGCCTGGGGGCGCGCGCCGGGCTACCGTGCCGTCCTTCTTGGCCTGGACGTCGGTAAGAGCCACCACTACGGCCAGGGGTGTGTTTCGTGCCGGTGTGGTCCGTAGGCCGGTGCCGTCCGATGCGGGCGGCGTCGGTTCCTGCGGGCGACGGGTGTGTGGTGTGTTGGTGGGGCCGGGCCCGTTTTGAGTACCGGGGCGGTCCGTGTGCCGGTGTGTTCCCGCATGTCTCGTGTACCGGCGGTTCGCTGCGTGCTGTTCCGGCGTGTCCTGGGCGCCGGTACGTCTTGGTCAGGGGTGTGGTCCGGCCTGTGTGTAGGCCCGGGGTGGGGGTCTTGGGGCCTGTGCTGGGTGGGCGGTGCGTGTACGGCGTGGCGGTCAGGTGCCTGGCGGCGGCGTGGGTTGGTGTCTGTGTGTTTGGGGTGTGTTGGTTTAGGTGAAGTGGGTGAGGTGGTCGGTGGCCCAGGTGGTGTAGGTGCGGGCGGGGTGGCCGGTGGTGTGGGTGATGGTGGTGGTGTGGGTGTGTGTTTTGGTGCCGGCTTGTTGGCGGCGGGCGCGGTGGAGGAGGGCTTGGACGATGGGTTCGGGGTAGGTGGTGCGCCAGGTGGTGCGGGCGTTGTGTTCGCCTTGTTCGTGGCAGTGGAGGGGGTGGCCGAGGAGGTGGGCGAGGGTGGTGGTTTGTTGGAGGGGGGTGAGGGGGGTGGGGCCGGTGAGTTGGTAGGCGTGTCCGGTGTGTTGGGGTTGGGTGAGGGTGTGGGCGGCGACGTCGGCGATGTCGCGGGGGTCGATGCAGGCGACGGGGGAGGTGTGGTGGAGGGCGTGGACGGTGTGTTGGGTGCGGATGGTGTGGGCCCAGGTGAGGGTGTTGGACATGTAGGCGCGGGGGCGGAGCAGGGTCCAGGCCAGTCCTGAGGTGCGCAGGAGGTATTCGCAGGTGCGTTGGCGGCGGGTGATGGTGTCGTCGGCGCCGGGGTCCAGGACGGCGGCGGCGGAGAGTTTCACCACGTGTTCGACTCTGGCGCGGTGGGCGGCGTGCAGGAAGCGTTCGTCCCATCCGGTGGTGAGGGGGCTGGTCACCAGGAAGGCCGCGGTCACGCCGCGGACGGCGCGGGCGAGTGAGTCCTCGTCGGTGAAGTCGCCGCCCACCACCTGCGTGCCGGGGCGTGTGTGGCGGTAGGTGTCGGGTCGTCGGGTCATCACCCTTACCGTGTGTTGGGGCGGGAGGCGGCGTACGACCTCGCGTCCCACCGTTCCCGATGCCCCTGTCACCAGGATCACCTGGTTCCCTCCTTCTTCGTCGGCTCGGTTCGTGCGCTGCTCGGCCGGTGGGCTGTCCGGCCGCCGCCCGGTCCGCCGGCGGGCCGGGCGGCGGCCGGCGGCGGTCGGGTGCGGCTCCCGGCCGCCGTTCGGGTGCCTGGCGGGCTCTGCTCCTGCCGCGCGGGCCGGTGCAGGCCGCCGGCGCGGACACCGGCCGGCCCGGCCCGCCGGGGCGGCCCGGGCGGGTGTCCCCGTTCCCGGTTGATGGCCCGCGGTCCGCGGCCTGTGGGCGGCGGGCGGTGGGCGGTGGTCCTGTGCCGTCCCCGGCCGGGAGCTGGGTGCCGGTGGGAGCGCGTTGCGGGTTTCGCGCGCCCGGCGCCCTTTTGTGCAGGCCGGTACCGGCCGCCGGGGCCGGGGCCCGCCCGGCCCGGGGCCCGGCCGGGGCCCGCCCCCGGCCCCCGCCCCATATCCCGCTGCGGCACGGGTTACCCCCGTGGGTACTCGGCGGCGGGGGGGGGCCCGGCGGGGCG